>JBOHSI010000207.1:0-5469 GCA_050733055.1 Gemmatimonadales bacterium | reverse complement strand
CCTCGGCGGCGCGCTCCATGTCCACCTCCGTCGTGAGAAAGAAGTGGGGAACCGGACCCAGCGACGTGACGAGCCGCTTGGCGATCGTCTTGCGGATCTGCGTCAACGGGACGTCCTCGTACACCGCCCCTCCCGGCACCACCACCGGGGAGCGGGGAGCGGGGAGCGGGACCTCCGGTCCAGGGGCGGGCATGGCAGCGGAAGGAACCGCGCCCCGCTCCCTGCTTGCCGAGGCAGGCTCCAGGTCCCGTCTCACAACCCGACCTCCGGGCCCCGACCCCGTTACCAGCTTGAGATCGAGGCCGGCCTCGCGCGCCATTCGCTTGGCCAGGGGCGACGCCCGCACGCGCGTCGCATCGGCGGGCGCCGCCGGTGTCGCGACTCGCGCTGCTCCGGAGGGAACCGCTCCCCGCTCCCCGCTCCCCGCCGCCGCCGCAGGGGCTTGCCGCGAAGCCGTCGCTGGTGCCGCCTCGAGCGCTTCACCAGGCTCCGCGATGATCGCAACCACGTTCCCGACCGGCACCGTCTGTCCCTCCGCCACCGCGACCTGTCGCAGCACGCCGTCGGCGCGAGCGATGAGATCCATCACGGCCTTGTCGGTCTCCACCTCGGCCAGCGTCTCACCGGAGGTCACCGGGTCGCCTTCGCGCTTGAGCCACTTCACCACCCGGCCCTCCTCCATCGTGGGAGAGAGCGCTTCCATGAACACCTTGGTAGCCATGATCAGTCGAGGTACAGGACACGCCGCGCTGCGGCGACGACCTTCTCGGGGGTGGGCTTCGCGAGGCGCTCGAGCTGCTTGTTGTAGGGCATCGGGACATCGACCTGCGTGACGCGCAGCACGGGCGCGTCGAGGTGGTCGAACGCCTCGCGCTGGATCACGTCCACGACCTGCGCGCCCACGCCGCAGTGGGGCCAGCCTTCCTCGACCACGACCGCGCGGTTGGTTCTCGCGACCGACTCGACGATCGCCGCCTCGTCGAGCGGTCGGAGCGAACGGAGGTCCAGCACTTCGGCGGACACGCCCTCCTGCTCCGCGAGCTGGTCCGCCGCCGTGAGGGCCACGGCGACGGTCTTCGAGTGGGAGACAAGTGTCACCTCCCGACCCGGCCGTTTCACCTCTGCCCGTCCGATCGGCACGAGGTGCTCGCCCTCGGGCACGTCGCCCTTCGTGTTGTAGAGCATCTCGCCCTCGAGCACGATGACGGGGTTGTTGTCGCGGATCGCCGACTTCAGGAGCCCCTTGGCGTCCGCCGGGGTGGCGGGCGCCACGACCTTGAGGCCGGGGATGTGGCTGAGCCACGCTTCCCACGCCTGCGAGTGCTGGGCCGCGAGCTGCAGCGCGGCGCCGTTCGGGCCGCGGAACACGATGGGGATGGGGATCTGGCCGCCCGACTCGTACAGGATCTTCGCGGCCGAGTTGGCGATCTGGTCGAGGGCGAGGACCGCGAAGTTCCAAGTCATGAACTCGATGACCGGGCGCAAACCCGCCATTGCCGCCCCGACGCCGATCCCGGCGAACCCGAGCTCGGCAATGGGCGTGTCCACCACGCGCATTGGCCCGAACTCCTCGAGCAGGCCGCGGCTGACCTTGTAGGCGCCCTGGTACACCCCGACCTCCTCGCCCATCAGCAAGACGCTGGAATCCCGCTGCATCTCCTCCCGCAGCGCCTGGTTGAGCGCGTCGCGATAAGTGAGGGTCGGCATCGCTCAATCCGCCAGCACGTCGGTGTGCAGCTCGGATGGATCGGGGTCGGGGCTCTCCTCGGCGACCTTCACCGCTGCCTCCGCTTCGGCGCGTACCTCCGCGTCCAGCGCGTCGAGGCGGGCATCGTCGAGCACACCCTCTTCCTTGAGCTTGAGCGAGAGCTGGGAAATTGGGTCGCGCTTCTTCTGCTCCTCGACTTCCTCCTTCGTGCGGTACACGCCGTGCAGCGGGTCGGACATGGAGTGGCCCATATAACGGTAGGTCCGAACCTCGAGCAGGGTCGGGTGTCCGCCGCTTCGGGCCCGCTCGACGGCGCGTTGCGTCGCCGCGTGAACAGCGAGGACGTCCATGCCATTCACGAACTCGGCGGCCATGTCGTAGCTGCACGCGTGCTCCACCACATCGGTGACGGCGGCCACGCGCTCGAACGCCGTCCCCATGCCGTAGCGGTTGTTCTCGCAGCAGAAGATCACGGGCAGCTTGTAGACGGAGGCCATGTTGAGGGCTTCGTGGAAGGCGCCGATGTTCACGGCGGCCTCTCCGAAGTAACACATGCAGACCTGGTCGCCGCCCCGGTACTTGATCGCGAAGCCGATCCCGGCCGCGAGCGGGATATGCCCGCCCACGATCCCGTGGCCGCCCATGAACCGGCGTTCGACGTTGAACAGGTGCATCGAACCGCCCTTGCCCTTCGAGCAGCCGGTGACCTTGCCGAACAGCTCGGCCATCACCGCATTCGGCGGCACCCCGCGCGCCAGCGCCTGGCCGTGCTCCCGGTAGGAGGAGATGACGTAATCGTCGTCCCGGAGTGCCGCCAGCGACCCCACCGCGACCGCTTCCTGGCCGATGTAGAGATGGCAAAACCCGCCGATCTTCCCGAGGGCGTACGCTTCGGCTGCCTTCTCCTCGAAGCGGCGGATGAGGAGCATCTGGCGCAGCATGCGCCGCTCGAGCTCGATGTGGGACTGTTCCTTCGCGGTCTGAGCGGTGGCAGTGGCCATGGCGTCTCGGGTGCTAGACGGACGCGGTGGCGCGCTCGACCTGCTCCCAGGCGTGATAGCTCGAGCGCACTAGCGGCCCAGCCTCGACATGGCGATACCCCATCGCGAGCCCGAGTCGCCGTAGCTCGGCGAACTGGTCGGGCGTGTAGTAGCGCGCGATCGGGAGGTGCCGGCTTGAGGGCCGCAGGTACTGGCCAAGCGTCAGGATGTCGACCTCCTGGGTGCGCAGGTCACGCATGGCGACGAGCAGCTCGTCCCACTCCTCGCCCAGCCCACAGATGATCCCCGACTTGGTGAGCAGCTCCGCGTCCATCTCCTTGGCCCGGCGCAAGAGCTCGAGGGCACGGCGGTAGCGCCCGCCCGGACGGGCGAGGCGGTACAGGCGATCGATTGTCTCGAGGTTGTGGTTCAGGATGTCCGGCTGTGCCTCGACGACGATGCGGAGCGCCGTCTCGCTCCCCTTGAAGTCGGGGATCAGCACTTCCACCGAGGTGCCGGGCGTGCGCCGCCGGATCTCGGCGATGCACCCCGCGAAAACCTCGGCGCCGCCGTTCGAGAGATCGTCGCGATCCACGCTCGTGATTACCACGTGCCTCAACCCCATCCGCTCGACTGCCTCGGCGAGGCGCACCGGCTCTTGGATGTCGAGCGGCAGCGGTGTGCCGTGAGCGACGGCGCAGTACGAGCAGTTGCGCGTGCACACGTCACCCAGGATCATGAACGTCGCGGCCTTGTGCTCCCAGCACTCCCCGATGTTGGGGCAGTGCGCCTCCTCGCACACCGTGTGGAGCTTGAGGTCACGCATCAGGTGCTTGAGCGCCGCGTGGTTTGGTCCCCCGGGTGCCGGCACCTTGAGCCAGGGTGGCTTACGGTCGAAGGAGTTAGCGGGGGCGGGACGCTGGCGCTGCAGCTGGACGAGAGCGGGGTTGGCCATGGCTAAGGCCAAGATAGCCAGTCCTCCAGGGGTGGGGTAGGCGCGTGACGACGTTTTCAACCGTACGGTTGATCCTGTACGGCTATCGATGGAGCTTCAGGCGTCTGCCGGTGGCGGCGGCTTGAGTTGGCTCCTGAGCTGGCGCAGGTGCTCCTCGAGCTCCGGGTCGGTGCTCAGGGCGCCGTCGGCGATCTCGGCGATTTCTTCGGCTTCCTTCCACTGCCGCTCGATCTCCTCGATTTCGGCCCGCTCGTCCACTGCCATCTCGAACGCCAAGCGACGCTCGGGGGCAAGGCTCCGGAGCGTGAGCTCGCGACGGGCCACGTCCCGAATCAGGTGGTCGGGTCCGCCCGCGCTCTCGACGAGCCGGGCGGCGTCTTCGGCGCGGTGGCGGTAGCGGCGGGTGAGGGCGAGATACGTGAGCCCGAGCCGCAGCGCAGCCTGGGCGTCCGCGTCGATGAGCATCGCGCCCTCGGCGTGGCATTTGGGGCAGCTCAGGATCAGGGCCAGATCGGCGTGGCGCTGCGACACCACGCGGGCGTGCACCACGTGCTTGGCCTGGAGTTTCATCACCGAGCCGCAGCGCTCGCACACCGGCGGCTCGACCAGGCCGACGCGGCGCCGTCCTACGATCCCCCGATACATCGCTTTGGCGATGCTCGGCATGTTCCACACGAATACGCCGACCGATCCGCCCGCCACGACGTTCACCGCGACCGCGAACCCGACGGTCGCCACGGTGAGCGGCACCACGAACTTGAGCTGCTCGCGCTGCCGGGCCCGGAGGCGCTCGCCGTAGCGCCACGTCGCGAACTCGATGCGCGGCGGCTTGCCGACCCGGACGAGATCATATCCCCGCCAGCGGATGAGCGCGACTTGCTCGGTCGCCGCCGCGACTCGGCCCTCGCGGGCGGCGCGGGCGAGGGCGTCGATGTGGTCCAGTCGGTCGTCAAGGGGAGCTAGGTTCCAGCGGGAGCACTTGGGGCAGATGACCCAGAGTCGGCCCCTCCACTCGTCGAACGCGAGTCGCCTGCCGACGGCGAGCCCGGACGGCCCGCCGTCGCCGTCGAGCTTGCCGCTGCAGAAGGCGCAGGTCGTGTACATCAGCAGCTTTCAGCCATCAGCCGCCGGCCGGGGGCGCGAAGCGGTCGACGTGCAACGGCGCGATGTCCACGTCAGGCTCAGCCTGCGTCAGCAGGTCGGCGATGATGTCGGCCGTCAACGCCGCGAGCAGCACGCCACTGCGGCCGTGGCCTGCGGCGTACCACAGGTGCTGCACCGCGGGGTCGGGGCCGATGATCGGCCGCCCATCGGCCGTTACCGGGCGCAGCCCCGCCCACATGCGTCGCACCACCTGCTGATACAACGTCGGCAGCAGCCGCACGGCGCCCCGGAAGATCTGCGCCTGCCCTTCGTTCGTCACCCGGCACTCGAATCCCGCCCGCTCCATCGTGCTGCCAAGCACGGCATCGGTGCCGCGCGCGAGCACGTACCCATGGTCATGATAGAGAATGGCGACAGGCGTGCCTGGAGGCCACGCAGTCGCCGCCAGCTGACCGCGAACCGGTTCGATGGGGAGCGGGCGCGGAAGGCCGGTGATCTGGGACGACCAGACGCCTGCCGCTAGCACCACGTGACCGACCGCCGTGGTGCCGTCGGGCGTGACGACGCCAGTCACCCGGTCCTGCGCGGTCTGGACGGCCGTGACCCGTTCGACCCGCAGGGTCGCGCCGACGCGGCGGGCGTCGGCGAGGCAGGCGCGCGTCAGCGCCCGCGGGTCGACGGCGCCGTCCTCGGGTGCAAACAACGCGCCGTGACCGTCGGGG
>JBOHSI010000206.1:0-30543 GCA_050733055.1 Gemmatimonadales bacterium | reverse complement strand
CCACCCACCTCGGCGGGCAGGAGGTCCGCATAGAACCGGAAGTTCTCGTCCCCGATCCGGAACACGTCCGCCCGCTGAAGGATGCGCTGGCCCTGCACTCGCTCCTCGTTCACGAACGTGCCGTTGGTGCTCGAGTCGACGAGCAGGTAGCCCCTCGGAGTCTGGACGATCTCTGCGTGCCGCCGTGATACGTCCTCCCCGGGGACCACCACGTCGCACCCCGCCTCGCGCCCGAACACGAGCGACGTGCCGGTGATGACATACTCGCGGCCGTCGGTGAGGCTCACGACCCGCCCCCCGGTGTTCCCGGTGGCGGCCGGCTTGGCGGCGGGCTTGGCCTGCGCCATCGCCTCGGGGATGTGCACCTTCTGCATGAATTGCGTGCTCCCCGACCGGCGCTCGTCCACGTACGTCAGCTCCTGGCCCCCGACTTCGACCTTGTCACCGTGCAGCAGCGGCGTGGGCTCCGCCCCCAGGCGAACGCCATTGATCAGCACCTCGGCTGCGGGGGTTGCCTTGCGGATGACCACCTGTCCGTCGGCCTGACCTTGGAGCAGGGCGTGTCGCGGTAGGATCCCGACCCCACTGAGCGCGATGGTGCACGACGCGTCACTGCCGAGCACCACCTCCCCGACCGGGATCGGGAACTTCGTTTGACCGAGCTCGAGCAGCGACATCGCGCGCTAAACCCCCGCAGCGGAAGCGTCAGCGCCAGAAGTTACGCCCGACCTTGTAACCGCGCAAGGAAACACAGGTTACGGGACCTCACGGCCTCAGGCCTCTACCTCCAGCGTCACCACCTCTTCGCGCCCCACCAGGCCACGCCGTAGCCAGTGCCAGAACAGCAGGGCGCCCACGATCACCGTCGCGTAGCTGTTGATGAAGCGCCAGATGAGTGTGTAGGTGGGAAGCGCGGAGGGCGGGACGTAGATCTTCATCACCGCAGCCGAGAGCAGCTCGGCCAGCCCCGACGATCCGGGCGTCGGCGCGAAGTACAGGAGAAACGTGATGAACGTCTGGAGCAGGAGGATGTCGACGAAATTGGGCTGCAGCCCGAGCGCGCGCAGCGCCACGTAGCCGGCGAGCAGTTTGTTGGCGTGGGACGGCCCGGACAGGAGCACGGCCCAGAACAGGGCGAGCCATCCCCTCGGACTCCCAAACGCTACCAGGCACTCGTGCGCCCGGTCGATCCCGGCCCGCAGATGCTCGATCCGCTGGGCGACGCGTGCGCTGCGCCGCTCGAACCGCGTCGCCAGCCAATGCACCGCGTCGCGCAGCCCCACGGGGAACACCATAGCGAGGAGCATCAGCGCGCCCAGGATTCCGAAGATCGTGAGGCTGGTGCGGAACAGGTCGTAGTACGTGATGCCCAGCACGACATTGTGCCCGGCGAGGGATTTGCCGGCGCCGAGGTAGATGGCGAGCGGGCCTGCCAGCGCGAAGAAGGCGACGGTCGCGACGAAGGTCATGAACGTGGATGTCATCGCTTCGGGGAGCCGCACGCCGGCGCGGCGCATCGCCCACATCATGGTCGGGCCGGCGCCGCTCTGAAACGGCGTCAGATACGCGGCCCAGGCGCTCATCCCGCCGGCGATCACCATTTGGCGCAACCGCACGCCGGGATGCACGTGCCGCGCCACGACCCACAACCGAACGCCCCCGCCGATCCAGTCCATCGAGGCGAGGCCGAGGCCCACTACGATCCACCCCCAGCGCAGGTTCGCCAGCGCGGTGACGAAGGCCTGCAGGTTTTCCCCGAAAGCGACCAGTACGACGACGACGCCGGCGAGCGAGATGACGGCGAACAGTTCCAGCCCGCGTCGCAGGAGGCGCGGGGTGAGGGCGAGAGCCATGTGGGGGCGAAACTATGGGTCTCAGGGGCCGGGTGCCAGGTGTCGGGAGGGTGAACGCTGACCCCCGACACCTGGCACCTGGCACCTGTTATGTTAGAGGGTTATGTCCGCCTCCCCCGACCGCGTCATCATCCGCAATGCGCGACAGCACAACCTCAAGGGGATCACCGTCGAGCTGCCCCGGCGCGCGCTCGCGGTCATCACCGGGCCGTCCGGGTCGGGGAAGAGCACGCTCGCCTTCGACACGCTGTACGCCGAGGGGCAGCGGCGTTACATCGAGTCGCTGTCGACGTACGCCAAGCAGTTCCTCGACAGGATGCCGAAACCTCTGGTCGATGCGATCGAGGGCATCTCACCGGCAGTCGCGATCGAGCAGAAGAATCCTACGACCAGCAGCCGCTCGACCGTCGGGACGGCGACGGAGATCTACGACTTTCTCCGGCTGCTGTGGGCGCGGGTGGGCACGCAGCACTGCGTGAAGTGCGGTAGCGTCGTGAAAGCCGACACCGTGCAGGAGGCGGTGGACGAAATGCTCAAGAAGCAGGGAGCGGGGAGCGGGGAGCGGTACCCGCCGGTGCTCGTCACGTTTCCGCTACCTCAGAGCGCCCACCGCCCGGACGTGGAGGTCGCGGCGCAGTTGCGCGCGGCGGGGTTCGTGCGCGCGCAGCTCGACGGCGTCGTGATGCGCCTGGACGAGGCGGAGGCCGAGCGGCGGGTCCGTGAGGCGACCGAGGTGCTGGTCGTGGTGGACCGGCTGGCAGCGTCGGAGGCGAACCGGGGCCGGCTCGCCGACGCGATCGCGACCGCCTTCAACGAGGGGGAAGGCGTGGCGGTGGCATTGGACAACGGCGACCGCCGCCGGTTCTCGGAGCACCCAACGTGCTCCCGCTGCGGCGCGCCGGCGCCGGCGCTCTCGCCAATCCTGTTCTCGTTCAACAACCCGCGCGGCGCCTGCCCCGGCTGCAACGGCTTCGGGGCGGTGCTCGAGTACGACGAGTCGCTCATCGTCCCCGACCCCGGGAAGAGCCTCGCGCGCGGCGCTCTCGACCCCTGGACCAAGCCGCGCTATGAGCGGCGGCGGCGCATCCTGCGGGAGGCGGCGCGGGCCCGGGGTATCCCGTTCGACACGCCGTGGCGGGACCTCCCCGAGCGCGACCGCCAGTTCCTGCTTCATGGCGCGAGCGGCCGCTTCCTCGGCATGTTCCCCTTCCTCCAGCGCCTCGAGGCGAAGCGCTACAAGCAGTACATCCGCGTGTTCCTGCGGCAGTCCCAGCTCGCCAGGACGTGCCCGGCGTGCGGCGGCGCCCGCCTGAAGCCCGAGGCCTTGTCGGTGCGCGTGGGCGGCATCACTATCGCCGCGGCGGCCGCGCTGACTGCCGCCGCGCTGCGCGACTGGGTCGCTGCGCTCCAGCTCACGCCGTTCCGGCGGGCGGTGGCGGTGCACATCCTCGCCGAGCTCACGGCGCGCCTCGCGTTCGTGAACGACGTCGGCCTCGGCTACCTCACGCTCGACCGTCTGACCCGCACCCTGTCGGGAGGCGAGGCCCAGCGCATCGCCCTCTCGAACGCGCTCGGGGCGCACCTCGTGGACACGCTGTACGTGCTCGACGAGCCGTCCATCGGCCTGCACCCGTCGGACATCGACCGGCTGCTCGCCTTGTTGCGCCGCCTCGCCGACGCGGGCAACACGGTCGTCGTGGTGGAGCACGACCCCGCCGCGATGCGGGCTGCCGACTGGATGGTCGAGCTGGGTCCCGGGAGCGGCGCAGCCGGCGGCGAGATGGTCTACCAGGGGCCGGCGCCAGGCGTGTGCGAGGCGGGCACGCTCACCGGGCAGTATCTCTCCGGGGAGAAGCGCATCGGCGTCCCGTCGGCGCGCCGCTCCGCGCGGCGCTGGCTCACGGTGCGCGGCGCCCGGCTGCACAACCTCTCGGACGTCGACGTCCGCATCCCCCTCGGCACGCTCACCGTGGTCACGGGCGTCTCCGGGTCGGGCAAGTCGACGCTCGTACACGACGTGCTGTACCGCCAGCTCGAAACCCGGCTCGCGGGGATGCACAGCGCCAAGCAGCATCTGGGCGAGCCCGTGGGCGAGGTGCGCGCCCTCGAGGGGTGGGAGGCGATCGCGGACGTCGTGCTCGTGGACCAGGCGCCGATCGGGCGCACGCCGCGGTCCAACCCCGTCACCTACATCAAGGCGTTCGACGAGCTGCGGGCGCTGTTCGCGGCGGAGCCGCTCGCCCGGGCGCGCGGCTACGCGCCCAGCACGTTCTCGTTCAACGTGGCCGGCGGCCGGTGCGAGGCGTGCGAGGGCGCGGGCCACGTGCTCGTCGAGATGGTGTTCCTCGCCAACGTGTTCGTGCCGTGCGAGGTGTGCCAGGGGAAGCGATTCAAGAAAGAAGTGCTCGACGTGAAGGTCCAGGGCGCCTCGATCCACGACGCGCTCGAGTGGACCGTGGACCAGGCGTTGCAGCGCTTCCACCGCCAGCCGCGCCTCGCCCGCGCGCTGTGGCACCTGCAGCAGGTCGGGCTTGGCTACCTACGCCTCGGCCAGCCTGCGACGACGCTGTCGGGCGGTGAGGCACAGCGCCTCAAGATCGCGCGCGAGCTCGCCCTCTCGGGGGGAAACGGTCGGAGGGGGAGCCGGGGAGGGAGGGGACGCAAGCTCTACGTCCTCGACGAGCCGACGACCGGGCTGCACGTGGACGACGTGCGCACGCTGTGCCGCGTGCTCGACCGGCTGGTGGACGCTGGGCACACCGTGCTCGTGATCGAGCATCATCTCGACGTGATCAAGCGCGCAGACTGGATCATCGACTTGGGCCCGGGCGCGGGTAATGCAGGCGGCCGCGTCGTTGCGCAGGGGACCCCCGAGCAGGTCGCCCACGCGCCAGGGTCCGCCACCGGGCGGTATCTGCGAGACCTCGCGTGACCGAGCGGCGGGCGGACGCGCTGCTACTCGCCGCCACCGCGATCTGGGGCGTCAGCTTCGTGGCCGTGAAGGCGGCGCTCGCGTACGCCACGCCACTGGCTTTCGTGGCCGTGCGGTTCGCGCTCGCGGCGCTGGCGCTGGCCCCCGGCACCCGATTTTCGCCCCGACCCAGTCGCGGGGAGCTAGGCGGGGCCCTGCTGCTCACGGGCCTCATCGCGGTCGGGTTCGCCACCCAGAACATCGGCCTCGTCTACACGACACCTTCGCGCTCGGCCTTCATCGTGGCGATCTCGGCGGTGCTCGCGCCGCCGATCGCCTTCCTCGGGCTCGGGCAACGGCCCCGCTGGCTGACCGTGGGCGCGCTCGCGCTGGCCGGCGTCGGGGTGTACCTGCTCACCGCGCCGGACGCGGGCGGGCTTAACCGCGGCGACCTCTGGACCCTCGTCACCGCCGTCCTGTTCGGCGCGCAGATCGTCGCGGTGCGCGAGCTCGCGGTCCGCTTCGACGCTCGGCGACTCGTGTGGCTGCAGACCGCGGGTACCGCCCTAGCCGTCGGCCTCGCGGCGCTGTTGCTCGAGACTTCCCGGATCCGCTGGACCCCTGCGTTCACGGGGCTGCTCGTGTATTGCGCCGTGTTTCCCACGGCGGTGGCACTGCTGTGGCAGATGCGCGCGCAGCGCCACATGTCGTCGGCGCGGGCCGCGCTGATCTTCTGTTTCGAGCCACTGTTCGCCGCGATCACCTCGTGGGCGGTGCTCGACGAGCGGTTGTCCGCGATACAGTGGCTGGGCGGCGCGCTGATTCTCGGAGGGATGGCGGTGGCAGACCTCCCATTGAGCCGTCAGCCGTCAGCCCTGAGCCATGAATCGACGAGTTGAAGTCTCCTCTGCGGCTGGCGATATTCTAGGCCGGAGCTGACGGCTGAAGGCCGACGGCTTCCTTTCCCGAGTAGCTCAGCTGGTAGAGCAGCCGGCTGTTAACCGGCGGGTCGCAGGTTCGAGTCCTGCCTCGGGAGCTTCTCTCACCAACGACATAGGTACCCTCTCACCGCGGGACCGCCCCTCGGTGCCGCAAAAGGCACCCTACCTGTGGCGCCAAGGATGGGCAGTTGTGCATGTTGTACCGCACGCTTCCCGGGAGTAGGGCAACCCGTGCCTGCTGTCGGCCTCTCCATCGAGCGAAGCCTCCCCCGGCGAGACTCGGCCCCGAGCCCCGCGGTCCGCGTCACCGAGCACGAGCCGCGCTTGGAAGCCGAGGTGCAGCGCGCGGCAGTGCGTCAGTTGCTCGCGGGCGGCCCGTTCGCCGAATCGCTGCACGTCCTGCTGGTCCTCATCGTCGCCGCGCTGGTGTGGAACTCCCTGCCGCTCGAGCTCACGATCGGATGGGTTGGCGCGGTCGCTGCAGCCGCCGGGTTGCGGACCTGGTGGCGGCTGCGGGTAGGCAAGCGGGCGCCCTCCGCCGAGCAGGCTCTGCGGGCCGCGCGTCTGACGGTGGCCGGGGTCGGGCTGGCGTGGGGCTTCGGCGCCGCTGCGGCCATCCCCGCGCTCCCGCTCCACGAGGCCGCGATAATCCTGGTGGTACTCGCCGGCATCATCGCCGGCGCGACCAGCACGCTGGTCGGCGATCGGCGGAGCTTCCGCTACCTGCTGATCACCGCCTTGGCCCCGCTCCCGATCGGTATTCTGTTGCAGGGCCAGTCCCGGCCTCACCTCATCGCGACGCTCCTGATCGCCCTGTTCGCCTGGTTGATGGACCGCGTGCACCGACGCGCTCACCGCACGTTCAGGGAGCGCGTGCGCGCGACCGCACTCCTCGAACTCTCCGCCGAAGAACTCGCGCGCCAGCACGCCTACCTCAACACGCTGCTCGCGAGCGTGCCCATCGCCATCGCGATCGTGGATGTCGCCGACCGCGTGCGGGGCGTGAACCCACAGTTCGAGCGGCTGTTCGGGTACACGGTGGAGGAGACGGTGGACCGGGCCCTGGACGAGCTGGTCGTCCCGGACTCCCAGCGCGGGGAGGCCGGCCAACTGGCCGCGCGGGTGCGCGCCGGCGAGACGGTGGCGGCCGAGGTGGAGCGGCGACGCAAGGACGGCCAGATGATTCCCGTGCGCGTCACCGCCGCGCGCCTCGCCGGGTCGGCGAGCGGCGACATCGTGGTTCTGCACGAGGACATCACCGAGCGGAGACGAGCCGAGCAGGCGGTGCGCGAGAGCGAGGAGCGGTTCCGCTCCCTGTCGGCTTCGGCGCCGATCGGGATCTTCCATACCGACGCCCAGGGACAGTGGACCTACACGAACCCCAAGTGGCAGGACATGGCCGGCTTGAGTCTCGATGAAAGCCTCGGGACGGGTTGGTCACGGGCCATGCATCCCGACGACCGTGAGGCCGTGCTCGCTGACTGGATGACGTCCGCCCCCCAAGGGCGCGAGTTCTCGCGCGAATTCCGGTTGCGGACGCCGGGTGGTGCGGTGCGCTGGGTACAGGCCCGGGCTGTTCCGGTGCGCGGCGCAGGCGGCGCGATCCTCGGCTACGTCGGCACCAACGACGACGTCACCAGCCGGCGGGAAGCCGAAGACGTGCTGCGCCACGCCCGGGACGCGGCGGAGCGCGCCGCCCGCGCCCGCAGCGCCTTCCTCGCCAACATGAGCCACGAGATCCGCACGCCGATGAACGCGGTCCTTGGCTTCGTCGAGCTCGTGTTGGACACGGAGCTGTCTACGGAACAGCGGCGCGCCCTGGAGTTGGTGCGCTCGTCCTCCGAGGCGCTGCTCACGATTCTCAACGACATCCTCGACTACTCAAAGATCGAGGCGGAGCACCTGGAGCTCGAATCGATCCCGTTCGACCTCCCCAAGGTCGCGCACGCCACCGCCACTCTCCTCGCCGTTCGGGCCCGCGAGAAGCACCTCGAGCTCACCGTGGACGTGGCGCCCGACGTTCCGCACGTCGTGCGGGGCGATCCCACCCGCGTGCGCCAGGTGCTCATGAACCTGATCGGAAACGCCATCAAGTTCACCGATGAGGGCGAGGTCGTCGTGTCCGCCACCGTCGTCCGGCGCGACCGCGACCGCGCGTTGGTGCGGTTCCGCGTCCGTGACACGGGGATCGGCATCTCGGAAGGCCAGCAAGCGACCATCTTCCAGGAGTTCACCCAGGCCGACGCCTCCATGACGCGACGCTACGGCGGCACCGGCCTCGGCCTCGCGATCTCCCGGCGGCTGGTCGCGTTGATGGGTGGCGAGCTGGCGGTCACGAGCGAGGTCGGTCGCGGCAGCGAGTTCAGCTTCACCCTTCCCTTCCCCGTCGAGGCGGCCGCCCCAACCCTCCCCCGCAGCACCGCGGCATCGCTGGGCGGGCGCCGGCTCCTGGTGGTGGACGACAACGAGACCAATCGGCGCATCCTCCGGGACATGCTGGGCGCCGAAGGGGTGGCGGTCCATGAGACGTCTCGTGCGGACGCGGGCCTCGAAGCGCTCCGCCGCGCGGCGCGCGACGGAGCGCCCTATGACCTCGCCATCTTCGACGCTCAGATGCCGGACCGCGACGGCTTCGAACTCGCCGCCGCGGTCCGCGCCGACCCCGACCTCGGGGATACGCGGCTCCTCATCCTCACGTCGGCGGGACAGCGGGGCGACGGCGAGCGTTGCCGGCAACTGGGCATCCAGGCGTACCTCACCAAGCCCATCGCGCGGGCGGACCTGATCGAAGCGGTGGGAACCGTGCTCGCGGGGGCGGCATCGGCCGGCGGCGTGGCCGATGTGATCACCCGCCACTCGATCGCCGAGTCGCGTCACGCCCTCAGGATCCTCCTCGCGGAAGACAACCCCGTGAATCAGCAGGTGGCGGCGGCGATGCTCCTGAAGCGCGGGCATCAGGTGGACGTGGTGAGCAACGGCCGCGAAGCGGTGGACGCAGTCCGCGCCCGCGCGTACGACGTCGTCCTCATGGACATCCAGATGCCGGAAATGGACGGCTTCGCCGCGACCCGCACCATCCGCGACTTGCCCCAAGGCCGGAGCCTGCCCATCGTCGCGCTCACCGCGCACGCGCTCAGCGGGGAACATGAACGTTGCCTCGCCGCAGGGATGACCGCCTACCTCGCGAAGCCGTTCAAGTCGCACGAGCTCTTCGCCCTCGTGGAGGGAGGCGCCCTGGAGCCGTCCGCGCCTGCGCCGCCCCTCGACCTCGCGGCGTTCCGCGCAGCCATGCGCGACGCAGGGGCCGAAGACGCGGTGGACGAGATTCTCCGCACCTTCGCGGCCGGTGCGAGCCAGCATCTCGCAGCCATCGCCGCAGCGCTCGACTCGGGCGACGCCGAGGCCATCGCGCGGGTCGCGCACGCGTTCAAATCGGCCGCCGGCACCGTCGGCGCTCGCACGCTCGCCTCCCAGCTCGCCGAGATCGAGCAGGCGGCTCGGGATCACGCCCTCGAACGAGCCTGGGACGAGCTCCCCAAGCTCCAGCGCGAGCTCGCGGCGGTGCTCGCACACCTGAACGCCGGAGTGCCCCATGCACCTCCTGCTGGTTGAAGACGACTCGGTCACCCGCCTGTACCTCGCCGCGGCGCTCAAGGGTCTCGGGTACGAAGTCACGGTTGCGGCGGAGGGCGTCGAGGCGTGGAGCAACTTCCGGCTGGCCCACTACGCGGTCGTGATCTCCGATTGGTCCATGCCCGAGATGGATGGCGTGGAGCTGTGCCGCCGCATCCGCGCTCGGCCGAGCGACCGCTACACCTACTTCATCCTCATCACCGCTACGGGCGGGAAGGACCGCTACCTCGAGGGGATGGAGGCGGGTGCGGATGACTTCATCACGAAGCCCGTCGACCTCGACGAGCTGCACGCGCGCCTCAAGGTGGCCGACCGGATCCTCGGGCTCCGGAGACATGTGCAGCAGCTCGAAGGGCTGCTGCCCATCTGTTCCTACTGCAAGCGGATCCGAGATCAAGCGGAGCAGTGGCAGTCGATCGAACGGTACGTCGAAAAGCGCTCCGAAGCCCAGTTCAGCCACGGGATCTGCCCGGACTGCTACAAGAAGCACGTACAGCCGCAGATCGACGAGCTCGGGCCGGCGCTATGACCGCGCTGTCGCAAAACCGCCCTGCGATGCCGCAAAAACACCCTAGGCCCGGAGACCAGGCGCGCCCATTAGTTGTTGTTCCTCGCACGTCGCCCCGGCCCATTATTTCATGCTCCCGGAGCGGGGTGCTGAATCGCCATGCTGCACCTGGCCCGGCGCCGTTTCATCGGTGAGGGAGGGGGAGCGGTGTACCATGCCCGGGATAACGTGGAGGGCCGAGGCACCTCATGAACGTTCCTCACCAGGTCGAGAGCCTGCTCGTCGAGGACAATGCCCATGACTGGGTCCTCGTGAACGAGGCTCCCCGCTAGCACATGTCGCCGCCGGTGCGGATCCTGATCGTAGAGGACGTCGTAAGCGACGCGGAGCTCGTAGAGCGCGAGCTGCGCCGTGCCGGGATCTCTTGCGTGACGCGCCGGGTGGAGGCGGAGGCCACGTATTGCGAGGCGTTGCGCACGTTCGCCCCCGACCTCATCCTGTCCGACCACTCCCTGCCGCAGTTCTGCGCGAGCGACGCCCTACGCATCGCGCTGCAGCACAGCCCGGACACGCCGGTGATCGTCGTCACCGGCAGCCTCGATGAAGAGACGGCCGCCGAATACATCAAGGCCGGGGCCACCGACTACATCGTGAAGCATCACCTCGAGCGCTTGGGCCCCGCCGCGCTCCGGGCACTCGATCTGAAACGCGCCCGGGCAGAGCAGCTGCGCGCGGAGCAGGCCCGGCGGCAGGGTGAAGAGCGGTTCCGGGCCCTAATCGAGCACGGCGCGGACGCCATCGTCCTGCTGGCGTCCGACGGCACCGTGCTATTCGCCAGTCAGGCGTCGGAGCGCGTCCTCGGGTACCGGCCGGCCGACCTGGTCGGACGAAGCGGGTTCGAGCGGGTCCACGCCGACGACCTCCCCCGGCTTCGGGCCGTGGTGGACGAAGTGCTCGACCAGCCGGGCACGCCACAGACGGTCGAGCTGCGCGTGCGCCACGGGGATGGCGCCTGGCACGTGCTCGAAGCCGTCGTGGTCAATCGCCTGGCCGAGCCGGCCGTCGGTGCCATCGTGGTGAACGCGCGCGACGTTACGGAGCGCAACGAAGCCGAGGCAGCCCTCCGGGACTCCGAGGAGCGGTATCGCACGCTGGTCGAGGGCGTACGGGACGTGATCTTCGCGCTGTCGCCCGACGGTACGATCCGGTCTCTCAGCCCGGCCTTCGAGGCGATCCTGGGGTGGCGCCGGGAGGAGTGGCTCGGCCAGCCGTTCGAGCGGCTCGTCCATCCGGAGGATCTTCCCACGGTGATCGAGCTGATGGGGCGCGTGTTGCAGGGCGAGTCGCGCCCCACGGCGCAGCTGCGCGTCCGCACCGCGAGGGAGGAGTACCGGGTGGGCGAGTTCGCCGCCACGGCGCAGCTGCGCGAGGGCCGGCTCGCGGGCATCCTGGGCATCGGCCGCGACGTCACCGAGCGGGTGCAACTCGAGCAGCAGCTGCGCCAGGCGCAGAAGATGGAAGCGGTGGGCCGTCTCGCCGGCGGCATCGCACACGACTTCAACAACATCCTCACCGCGATCACGGGCTACGCCGACTTGCTGCTCGAAGACCTCGCCGCCGCCGATCCGCGCCGCCAGGACGCCGTGGAGATCCTCGCAGCCGCAGAGCGGGCCGCCGGGCTCACTCGCCAGCTTCTGGCGTTCAGCCGGCAGCAGGTGCTCCAGCCAACGGTGCTCGACCTCAACGCCCTGGTGAGGGAGCTCGAGAAGATGCTGCACCGGCTGCTCGGCGAGGACGTCAAGCTCGCGACGCGGCTCGACCCGGCGCTCGCCCCCGTTCGGGCGGATCCGGGCCAGCTCGAGCAGGTGATCATGAACCTCGTCGTGAACTCGCGCGACGCGATGCCGAATGGCGGCCAGCTCACCGTCGAAACCACCAACGTGCAGCTCGACGAAGCCTATGCGCGCGACCACTACCCGGCGCGACCCGGCCCCTACGTCATGCTTGCCGTGAGTGACACCGGTACGGGAATGACCGAGCAGACGAAGGCCCACCTGTTCGAGCCGTTCTTCACAACCAAGGAGAAGGGCAAAGGAACGGGGCTCGGCCTCGCCACCGTGTACGGGATCGTCAAGCAGAGCGGCGGATTCATCTGGGTGTACACCGAGCTGAGCCGGGGCACCGCGTTCAAGATCTATCTGCCGCGCGCGGAGGAACCCGCCGACGCCCCCTCCCGGCGCTCCGGTGCGACCAGTCCGGTCGCGCGCGGCACGGAGACGGTGCTGCTCGCCGAGGACGAAGCTCCAGTGCGCGCGGTGGCGCGCCAGGTGCTCGAGCGTCACGGCTACACCGTGCTCGAGGCGCCTAGCGCCGAGGCGGCGCTCGACCTCGCGGGACGATACTCCGGACCCATCCACCTGCTGTTGACGGACGTCGTCATGCCCGGGATGAGCGGCCGGAACCTCGCTGCCCGGCTGGCGTCGCTGCGCCCGGAGGCGCGGGTGATCTACATGTCCGGCTACACGGAGGACGCGATCACGCGGCACGGCGTGCTCGAGCCGGGGCTGGAATACATCCAGAAGCCGTTCACTCCCGAGGGCATCGCCCGCAGGGTGAGAGACGTGCTCGACGCTCCTCCTCGAACCCCTTGAACACCGCACCGATGCGGCGCGTCGCCGGGGGCGCGGTCATCGTCATCAGCCTCGGCGCGTTGGCGGGCTGGCGGTGGGACGTCGCCTGGCTAACAAGCCTCGTTCCGGGCCAGGCGACGATGAACCCGGTGACGGCCCTCGCGTTCCTGCTCCTCGGCGTCACGCTATGGGCCTCCCCTGGCCCCGAGCCCGCGGGGCGGGGCGTGTGGACGGCGCAAGCCTGCGCCGCCGCCGTCGCCCTCGTCGGCCTCGTCCGCCTGAGCGGGTATCTGTTCGGCTTCGATCCCGGCATCGACCGGCTGCTGTTCGCGGCACGCGTCGCGACCGCCGGAGCCCCCAGCCGGATGGCGCCGCAAACCGCCCTGAGTTTCATGCTGCTCGGAGTCGCGCTCTGGCTGTCGGGGCGTCACACCAAGCGTGCGCAGCTCGCCGCCCAGCTCCTCGCGCTTGGGTCGGGCCTAATCGCCGTGGTAAGCGCGACCGGCTACACCTATGGCACGCGCTCGCTGTACGGCGCGATGGCGCTGAATACCGCCCTCGCGTTCGTGATCGCGACGGTAGGCGTGCTGTGGTCCCGAACCGATGTGCGCATTGCGGCCCTGGTCGCGAGCGCGACACCTGGGGGCGCGCTCGCGCGACGCCTGATCCCGGCAATCATCGTGATTCCGCTGCTGCTCGGCTGGCTGCGGCTCGTGGGGCAGCGGGCCGGCCTGTATGACACCGAGGGTGGGACGGCCCTGTACGTGGTCGCCACCATCGCCGCACTCGCGGGGCTGGCGTGGGGGAGCGCCCGTTCGCTGGAGCGGGCCGACGCCGAGCGCCGCGCGGCGGAGCAGGCGCTGCGCGACAGCGAGCACCGGCTGTTCCAGATTCTGGAAGCGATGCCGGTCGCGGTGTTCGTAGTCGATGCCGCCGGGCGGCCGTACTACGCGAACCAGGCCAGCCGGGACATCCTGGGAAAGGGGATCGTGCCGAACACGACGGCCGAGCGGCTCCCGGAGGTCTACCAAGCGTTCGTCGCCGGGACGCCGGACCCGTACCCGGCCGAGCGCCAGCCGATCGTCCGCGCCCTGCACGGAGAGCGCCCGTACGTCGCCGACATCGAGATCCAACGCCCCGATCGGCGCGTGCCGCTCGAGGTCTGGGCGGCTCCCGTTTACGACCAGACGGGGCCCGTGGCCTTCGCCGTCGCGGCGTTCAGCGACATCACCGAGCGCCAGCGGGCGCAGCAGGCGCTCCGCGCATCCGAGGAACGGCATCGGCTCCTGTTCGAGCGGAATCCGCTCCCGGCGTGGGTCGTCGATCTGGAAACGTTGCGGTTCGTCGCGGTCAACGACGCGGCGGTGCGCGCCTACGGCTACAGCCGCGACGAGTTCCTGACCATGACCATCGCTGACATCCGCCCGCCGGAGGACATCCCCGCGCTGCGCGACGCTCCTGCGCGCATCACCGTAGGACACGCCGGGGGAGGCTTGTGGCGGCACCGCAAGAGGGACGGCAGCTTAATCGAGGTCGAGATCACGTCGCACGTGCTCACGTTCGCGGGCCGGCCCGCCGAGCTGGTACTGGCGCGCGACATCACCGCGCGCCGGCGCGCGGAGGAGGCGCTCCGCGCCAGCGAGGAGCGGTTCCGCACCCTCGCCACGACGGCCACCGATGCCATCGTGTCCGCGGACCAGCGCGGCAACATCACGTACTTCAACCCGGGCGCGGAGCGAATCTTCGGTTACATCGCGGAAGAGGTGAACGGCCAGCCGCTCACGCTGCTCATGCCCGAACGGTTCCGCGACGCCCATCGCGCAGGGCTGGCGCGCTACCTGGCGACGGGGGAGGCGCGTGTGGTCGGCACCACGGTTGAGCTGGCCGGACGGCGGAAGGACGGAACGGAGTTTCCACTGGAACTGTCGCTCGCGAGCTGGAAGGGGGGCGCCGAGATCGACTTCACGGGGATCATGCGCGACATCACGGAGCGCAAGCGCGCGGAGGAAACGCTGCGGCGCTACGCGGCCCAGCTCGAGGTCGCGAATGCGGAGCTCGACGCGTTCGCCTACTCCGTGTCGCACGACCTGCGCGCCCCGCTGCGCAGCATCGACGGCTTCGGTCAGGCGCTGCTCGAGGACTGCGCCGACCAGCTCGATGCCGCGGGGAGGGACCACCTGGGACGCGTCCGCGCCGCGGGCCAGCGGATGGGCGTGCTCATCGACGACCTGCTGCGGCTTTCACGGGTGACCAGGAGCGAGCTGCGGCGGGAGCGGGTGGACCTGAGCGCCCTCGCGGAGGACGTCGCGGCCGACCTCCGGCGCTCGGCCCCTGCGCGAACGGTCCAGCTCACGGTCGCCCCCGGCGTCGTGGCCGAAGGTGATCCGCACCTGCTTCGCGTGGTGCTCGAGAACCTGCTCGGGAACGCGTGGAAGTACACGGCGAAGCACCCCCGTGCGGAAATCGAGTTCGGCGGGACCGACCGCGGTGGGGAGCGGGCCTTCTTCGTGCGCGATAATGGCGCGGGGTTCGACATGAAGTACGCGAGCAAGCTGTTCGGCGCGTTCCAGCGGCTGCACTCCTCGGCCGAGTTCGAGGGATCGGGGGTCGGCCTCGCGACCGTCCAACGCATCGTGCGCCGGCATGGCGGCCGTGTCTGGGCGGAGGGTGCCCCAAGGCACGGGGCCACGTTCTATTTCACCTTATGATGCACGTCACGACGAGGCGGAGGCGATGAGCGACAAGATCATCCTGCTGGTCGAGGACAACGCGGACGACGTGGCGCTGACCCTGCGCGCATTCAAGAAGAACAACATCACGAACGAGATCGTCGTGGCCCAGGACGGCGCCGAAGCGCTGGACTACCTGTTCGGCACCGGCCGGTACGCGGGCCGGAACGCCCGCGTCGCGCCGCAGCTCATCCTGCTCGACCTGAAGCTCCCCAAGGTCGACGGGCTCGAGGTGCTCCGCCGGCTCCGCGCCCACGAGCGCACCCGCCTGATCCCGGTCGTGATTCTCACGTCGTCGAAGGAGGAACGCGACGTGGTCAACGGCTATAGCCTGGGCGCGAACAGCTACGTGCGTAAACCGGTGGACTTCGCTCAATTCCTCGAGGCCACACGGCAGCTGGGGCTGTACTGGCTGCTGCTGAACGAGCCCCCACCCCAGTCGGGACACCCGTGAGCCGCAGGCCTGGCTAGCCGGCGGGCCGGGGGCCTCCCGGTGACCCAGGTCACACCCAATCCACGCCGATGGACGGTTGCCCTCAGGCGCCGCCGGGTGAGTATTGAGGCCCCGGATGACCACGCCGACGCAGCCACCCTCCAGCACCGCCCAGCGCGAATCGGACGCCGAGAGCCGCGGGGCGGCGGAGCGGCTGCGCGCGAGCGAGGAGCGGTTCCGCGCGCTGGTCGAGCACTCGAGCGACGTCATCACCCTGCTCGGGGGGGACGGCACGGTCTTGTACGCGAGTGAGTCCACCGCGCCGGTGCTCGGGTACGGCTCGACCGAGAACGTGGGCCGGAACGCGTTCGACCTGCTCCACCCGGACGACCGGGCGGATGCACTCGAACGGTTCGGCGAACTGCTCCAGCAGCCGGGGCATGTGGCTCGCATCGAGATGCGGGCGCTGCACAAAGACGGCACCTGGCGTCACCTCGAGGCGGTTGGAGTCAATCGGCTGGACGATCCGGCGATCGGCGCAATCATCGTCACCTACCGCGACATCACGCAGCGCAAGCGTACCGAGCAGGACCTGCGGGAGACGCTCTCCCTGCTCAACGCGACGCTCGAGTCCGCGGCGGACGGCATCCTGGTCGTCGACGTCTCAGGTCGCATCGTGAGCTTTAACCGCAAGTTCGCCGAGCTGTGGCGCATCCCCGACTCGATCCTCGAAGCCAAGGACGATGGGCAGGCGGTGGCGTGGGTGCTCGGCCAGGTCGTCGACCCGGACGCCTTCCTGACCAAGGTGCGCGAGCTGTACGCCCGGCCGGAGGCGTCGAGCTTCGACATCCTCACGTTCAAGGACGGGCGGATCTTCGAGCGCCACTCCCAGCCCCAGTACATCGGCGGCAAGACGGTGGGTCGCGTGTGGAGCTTCCGCGACGTCACCGAGCGCAAGCGTGCCGAGCAGATCCAGCTCGCAACGTATCGCATCTCCGAAGCAGTCCACGCCGCGCGCAACCTCCAAGCCCTGTTTCGCGCCATCCACGAGATCGTGGGCGAGCTGATGTCGGCGAAGAACTTCTACATCGCGCTGTACGACCCGGCGACCGAGTTGCTCAGCTTCCCGTATTTCGTGGACGAATACGACTCCGACTTCCGATCCAAGAAGCTCGGGAAGGGCCTCACCGAGTACGTGCTGCGCACGGGCCAGCCGCTGCTCGCCACGCCCGAGATCCATGAGGAGCTCGAGCAGCGCGGCGAGGCGGAGCTGGTCGGCGCCCCGTCGATCGACTGGCTGGGCGTGCCGCTGAAGGCCGGCGACCGTACGATCGGCGTGCTCGTCGCTCAGACCTACACCCCGGGCGTCCGCTACGGCGAGCGGGAGAAGCACATGCTCCAGTTCGTCTCGACCCAGGTGGCGATGGCCATCGAACGCAAGCGGCAGGAGGAGCAGCTGCTCGAGAACGAGCGCCGGTACCGCCTGCTGTTCCGGTCGAATCCGGAAGCGATGTGGGTCTACGACTACGACACGCTGCGGTTCCTCGCGGTCAACGAGGCGGCGATCACTCGCTACGGCTACTCCGAGGAAGAGTTCCTGACGATGACGATCCGCGACATCCGCCCGGCGTCGGAGTTTCCCAAGCTCGAGGACATGCTGACGCAGCGGCAGGGCGCCGGCTCATTCAGCGGCCTCCGCCACCGCCGCAAGGACGGCACGCTGATCGACGTAGACTTCGAGTCGCAGCCGATCGAGTTCGCCGGCCGCCCGGCCCGCCTGGTGCTGGCGCGCGACGTCACCGCGCGGCGTCAGCTCGAAGACCAGCTCCGGCAGTCCCAGAAGATGGAGGCGGTAGGCCAGCTCGCGGGCGGGATCGCCCACGACTTCAACAACCTGCTCACCGCGATCCTGGGAAGCACGCAGTTGCTGCTGCACGCCACTCCCCCGAGCGACCCCCGGCGCGAGGACGCCGAGGAGATCCAGAACGCCGGGATCCGCGCAGCCGAGCTCACCCGCCAGCTCCTTGCCTTCAGCCGACGCCAGGTGCTCGCCCCGAAAGTGCTCGACGTGAACGACGTCGTATCGAGCATGGATCGGATGCTGCGGCGGCTGATCGGCGAGGACATCGAGCTCGTGACCCAGCTGGTCGCCGATCTCGACTCCGTCAGCGCCGACCCCGGACAGCTGGAGCAGGTACTGTTGAACCTGGCCGTGAACGCGCGCGACGCGATGCCTCGGGGCGGCCGCCTCACCATCGAGACGGCCAACGTGACCCTCACCGAAGAGTACGCCGAGCGGCACCACCGGATGCCCCCGGGGGCCTATGTGCTGCTCGCCGTGTCCGACACCGGCGTCGGGATGGACGAAGCCACGCAGGCCCACCTGTTCGAGCCGTTCTTCACCACGAAGGAGGTCGGCAAGGGAACCGGCCTCGGACTCGCTACGGTGTACGGAATCGTCAAGCAGAGTGGGGGCCATATCTGGGTCTACAGCGAGCCCGGCCGCGGTACCACGGTGAAGGTCTACCTACCCCGCGTCACCGGTGACGTGGAGCCGCTGCCCGCCCCGCTTCCCTGGGCGGAGCTGCAGCACGGATCGGAGACGGTCCTGCTGGTCGAGGACGCTGCTCCGGTCCGGACGCTCGCCCGCAAGAGCCTCGAGGCCTACGGCTATCGCGTCCTCGACGCGCCTGACGGCCCGACCGCCCTCGAAATCGCGGCGCACCACGCCGGTGGGATCGACGTGCTGGTGACCGATGTCGTGATGCCGGGGATGAGCGGCCGCGAGCTCGCGGAGCGCCTCGCCCCGCAGCGCCCCGAGATGAGGGTGTTGTACACCTCGGGGTACACCGACGACGCCATGGTGCGACAAGGCGTGCTGCAATCGGGCGTGGCCTTCCTGCAGAAACCCTTCGTCCCGGAGACACTGGCGCGGAAGGTGAGAGAAGTACTGGACGGTACCGCCTCCTACCGCACGCCGTCAAGCACTTCCCGCACCCCCGCCAGCAGATCGCTCGCCGTCCACGGCTTGTGGAGAAACGGCAGCGACGAGTCGAGCGGTGGGCCGCCGCGACCCTCCGGGTCGGGGTAGCCACTCGCGAACAGGAAGCGCGGCGCCGCGCCGGGCTGGCGGGACACGGCGTCGTACAGCGCCCGGCCGCCGAGCCGGGGCATTACGAGGTCAGAGACGACGAGGTCGATCACCGTGGCCTGCTGCCGCAGCACCTCCAGCGCCTCCTGCCCGTCCGCCGCGGTCACGACCTGGTAGCCCGCTTCCTCGAGGATGCGCTTCGCCGAGCGCCGGAGCTGGTCGTCATCCTCCGCTACGAGAATGGTCTCCGTCCCCCCGCGCACCGGGAACTCGCCCGAGCGCCGCCGCGCCGTCGCCGCCGCCACCGTGGCGACCGGGAAGTGGATGCTGAAACGGGTCCCCTTCCCCGGCGTGCTGTCCACGTCGATGCGAGCGCCGTGCTGCTTGACGAGGCCGTACACCGTGGCCAGGCCGAGACCCGTGCCTTTCCCCGCGGGCTTGGTCGTGAAGAAGGGCTCGAACATGCGCCGGCGCGTCTCCTCGTCCATGCCGGTCCCCGTGTCGCCGACGCCCAGGCAGACGAACTCGCCGGCCGGCGGGGCGCCGAGACGAGGGCGGCTACGGGTGGTCTCGATCCGCAGCACACCGCCGTCCGGCATGGCGTCGCGCGCGTTCGTGACGAGGTTGAACAGGATCTGCTCGACGGCGTGAGCGTCGGCGCATACCTCGGGCAGCTCGGCGTCGCCGCTGATCACGATCTCGATGTCCGCGGGGAGGATGCGCCGCAGGAAGCCCGAGAGGTCCGAGACCAGGCCGCCCAAGTCCACGGCCGCGAGCTCGAGGCTCGAACCCCGCGCGAACCCGAGCAGCTCCTTCACCATGACGCGCCCGCGCAGCGCCGCTGCCAGGACGTCGCGCACGTCGGCGTGCGCGTCGGTGCGCTCCGCCGGGAGCGCTTTCGCGATCAGCTGGGCGTTCGCCAGGATGATGGTGAGGAGGTTGTTGAAGTCGTGGGCGATCCCGCCGGTGAGTTGCCCGATCGCCTCCATCTTCTGCGACTGGCGCAGTTGGTCTTCGAGCGCGCGGCGCTCGGTGATGTCCTCGGCGAGCGTCTCGAAGTACTCGATCCCGCCGTCGGGGCGCGGCACCGCGCGCCCGGAGAGCCGCACCAGGATGCGCTGGCCGTCCTTGCGCTTCCACACGACCTCGGCCTCATGGATAAGACTGTCGCCGCCGCTGAAGCGGGCGAGGATGCGTTCGCGCTCTCCGGGATCGGCGTACACGTCGTGCGCGATGTCCACGGTCAGCAGCTCGGCCTCCGCCTGGTACCCCAACAGCTTCACGAGCGCGGGGTTGCCTGCCAGGAACCTGCCACCCGGCGTCGAACGGTAGATCCCGTAGCTGGCGTGCTCGACGAGGGCCCGGCTGGTCTCCTCGGAGCGCCGCAGCGCCTCCTCCGCCCGTCGGCGCTCGGTGATGTCCGTGCCGACACCGATCACGCCGGCGACCGCTCCGCCGGCGTCCCGCACGGGCGAGTACCACGTCTGGAACACCGAGCCGAAGATCTCGACCGTCGAGGAGAAGGTCTCACCACTGAGCGCGCGACGCACGTCCGCGAGCACTTGGGGCGCATCCGCGTAGAGCTCTTGCACCGACCAACCGACGAGCTGTGCGGGCCGCACCTCCAGCGCGTCGAGCCCCTTTCCCTCGACCATCGTGAAGACGCCGTCCTTGTCCAACGCGAACAGGACGAGCGGCGCGCCGGCGATCACCGTGCGGAGCCGCTCTTTGTTGTCCCGCAGCGCACGCTCCTGCCGTCGTCGCTCGCTGACGTCACGAGCATTCACGATCAGCTGCGCCGTTCCCCGGTGGTCGACGCGCGCCTGCCCGATCGCCTCGAGCACTCGCCAGGAGGCGTCGCGGTGCCGGAACCGGAATTCCGCCGAATGAGGGACGTTGGGGCGCTGGATCGCCCGGGCCAAGGCTTCGGCCACGAGGGAGATGTCGTCCGGATGGACGAAGTCGAACGTATTCCGCTCGAGCAACTCGCGTGGCTCGTAGCCCAGCAGCCGCTCGACGGACGGGCTGGCGTACTGGAACACGCCGTTCTCCCCGACGATCGTCACGATGTCCGACGCGTTCTCGATCAGCGAGCGGAAGTGCGTCTCGCTGCGGCGCAGCGCCTCCTCCGCCCGCGCCCGGTTGATGGCAGTCGCCAGCACGTTCGCCACGGACTGTAGAAAGTGCGTATCGTGGAGCGTGAACGCGCGCCGCTGCGCCGTGTGAAGCCCGAAGATGCCGAACGGGTGGTCCGTGCCGTGGATCGGGACGCTCAGGCTGCTCGTGACCCCGTGCGCGGCGAGCAGCGGCGCGCTCCCGAACCGTGCGTCCGTCGCCAGATCGTCCACCACCACCGGGCCGGCTGCTCGCAGCGCGTACCCCGCGTGCGTGTCGGCGTCCGCCGGCTCGATCGTGCGGCCCACGCTCTCCGCCGCCCACCCCACTCCGGCGCGCAGTAGCAACGTGCGGTTCTCAGGCCGAAACTCCAGTACGCTGGTGAACTCGACGTCTAAGACCCGGGCGGCCTGGGCCACTGCGGCGTCCATGAGCTCCGCCACCGGGGCGCCGGCGAGGGCCGACTGGCCGAGGTGCGCCACCGCCTCCTGCTGGCGGGCGGTGGCGCGCAGCGTCTCCTCGGTGCGCGACAGACCGACGGCCCGCGGATCGTCCTCCTCAGGCCGCAGCAGCCGGAACCTGTGGGTGCTCATTGGGGAGGCACAACCTTGCGTTTGGCTGCATCTTTTTCCACCGTGAGCAGCACGGCGATGTGGTGCGCTGGGTCACGGAACTTGCCCTAACCGTGAGCGGCGCAACGCATTGTGATCATTCACCCAACTCTCACACAACCTCAAAAACCGGCGGGCACCCGTGGAGCAGCTCCTCGTCCTGAAGGACCTCGCGATCATCTTCGCGGTCTCGCTGGTCGTCATCCTGGTGTTCCACCGCCTGAAGGTGCCTGCCCTCCCCGGCTTCATCGTAGCCGGGGTGCTGCTCGGCCCCAACGCGCTGCGCTTGGTCTCCGACGTGCATCGCGTGGAAGGCCTGGCCGAAGTGGGCGTCATCCTGCTGCTGTTCACGATCGGGATCGAGTTCTCACTCGGGAGGCTCCGGGAAATGGTGCACCAAGTCCTGCTCGGCGGCGGTCTCCAGATGGGTTTGACGCTGGCGGTCGCCGGAGCCGTCGCCGCCGTCCTCGGTCACCGCTGGCAGGTCGCCCTGTTCCTAGGGTGCTTGATTGCCCTCTCCAGTACCGCCCTGGTGCTGAAGGGCCTCACCGACCAGGGCGAGATCGACGCCCCGCACGGGCGGCTCGCGACGGGCGTCCTGATCTTCCAGGATCTGTGCGTCGTCCCGATCATGCTGGTGCTTCCGTTTCTCGCGGGGCGAGCGCCGGGCGGCGCCCCTCAACTGGCCCTCGCCCTCGGTAAGGCGGCGCTGATCGTGGTGGGCGTCGCGGTCCTCGCGCGCACGATCGTCCCGCGCTTGCTCGCCGAGATCCTCAAGACGAAGAGTCGCGAACTCTTCTTGATCGCGGTCATCCTGCTCGGCACCCTCACCGCCCTGGGCACCGCCAGAGCCGGCGCATCGCTCGCGCTCGGGGCCTTCCTCGCTGGCCTGGTGATCTCGGAATCGGACTACGGCCACCAGGCGCTGGCCGAGCTGTTGCCGTTCCGAGATGTGTTCATTTCGTTGTTTTTCGTCGCGGTCGGGATGCTGGTGCAGTTCGACTTTGTCCGCGAACACCTCGCTCTGACGATGGGCGGCCTCGCCGTCGTGCTCGGCGGCAAGACACTGCTCGCCGCCGTCGGCCCCGCCCTACTGGGGTACGCCGGCCGTGTGGCGCTGCTCGCGGGGCTGGTCGTGTCGCAGATCGGGGAGTTCTCCTTTGTGCTGGCGCGGGAAGGTCGAGGACTGGCGCTGCTTTCCGAGGCCACGTATCAGACCTTCCTCGCCGTGGCCGTATTCTCGATGCTCCTGACGCCGTTCCTGCTGCAGGGGGGGCCGGCGCTCATCGAGGGGCTGGAGCGCCTCGTGCACCTCGACCGGCTGCTACCGGGGTTCCGGCCCTCGGGAATCACGACCGCCGAGCAGCCGCTCACCGATCACGTGATCATCGCGGGCTACGGCTTGAACGGGCGCAACCTGGCGGCTGCCCTGCGATCAATTCAGGCACCCTACCTCATCGTGGAGCTGAACGCTCAGACCGTGCGGCAGGCGCGGCGTCGGGGTGAGCCCGCCTTCTACGGCGATGCGACGCGAGAGGAGATCCTTCGGGCCCTCGGGATCGGGCGATCGCGCATGCTGGTCGCCGCGATCTCCGATCCGGCCGCGACGCGGCGCATGGTGCGGGTGGCTCGCGGGCTCAACCCGCAGTTGCACATCATCGCCCGCACGCGCTATGTCAGCGAGATCCCCGAGCTGATCCGACTCGGGGCGAACGACGTGATCCCTGAGGAGTTCGAGACGTCGATCGAGATCTTCGCTCGAGTACTCGCGTACTACAGGGTGGATGGGGCGGAGATCGATCGCCTCGTGGATCAGATCCGGGCCTCCCACTACGAGGCCCTGCGCGGCGGCGAACGCGGCGAACGGCTGAGCCTCGGAACGGTCGGGGGCATCCCCCAGATGGCGGTGGGGCGGATCCGGCTGCCCGCCGACTCGGCGCTCGCCGGAAAGACCCTCGCGGAAAGCGGCCTGCGCACCCGAACAGGCGCGCTGGTCCTGTCCATCAGTCGCGGCCCCGACAGTATCGCGACCCCGGATCCGCAATTCGAACTGGCTGCCGGGGACCTCCTTGTCGTGGTGGGCCAACCCAGCCAGCTCCGGGCGGCTGAGGCGCTGGCGTCCGGTCCAGCCGAACAGATCCCGAAAAACTAAGCATATTGGGCATTATCTAGCGAGTGTGCGCTCACTTTCTGTCATAATGCGTTGTAAAACATGCCATTAGGATGGCACAAGCCCCCCGCCAGATACCTAAGTCGTGTCCCCGCAACCTGTTGCAATCGACAACGACGCCGGAAAACGGACACCGGCTAGATTTGCGCCATGCCAATTCCCCCCCTGTACGGGCATGAGGGGGTCCGAAACCGGCTGGCAGGCGCGATCGCCTCCGGCCGGTTGCCGCAAGCGCTGTTGTTCTACGGGCCTCGTGGCGTCGGAAAACAGCGCCTGGCACTCTGGCTCGCGCAGGGACTCGTCTGTGAGAAAGGGGAAAAAGGCGCAGGATGCGGGGCGTGTCGGCCCTGCACGCTCGTCGCGAGTTTGTCGCACCCCGACGTGCACTGGTTCGTCCCGGTCGAGCTTGCAAGGAAGGGCGCGGACGCCGACAAGCAGGTCGAGCTCGTAGCCGAGGCCTTGGCAGAAGAAATCGCGGCGCGCCGGGAGCAACCGCTGTATGAGCCTCCCTCCGGGCTCGCGAGCCACGGGATCGGGTCGGTGCGGCTGTTGTTGCGACGCCTCGTCCTCACGCCCGCGCTCGGCCGGCGCAAGATCTTCATCATCGGCGACGCCGAGCGCCTGGTGCCTCAGACGGGAGCGGATGCGGCGGCGAACGCGCTCTTGAAGGCACTCGAGGAGCCGCCGGCGAACACGGTGTTCGTGCTGACCAGCGCGGAGCCACACGCCCTGGTAGCGACCATCCGGTCTCGCGTAGTGCGTGTCCGAGTGGCGCGAAATGCCGACAGCATCGTAGCAGCGTTCGCGCAGCACGAGTTGGGCGTAACTCAGCAACATGAAGTCGCGCAACGTGTTGCAGCAGCGGACGGATGCATCGGCAGGCTAATTGCAGTGGTGGGCGGCCAGGCTAGGGGCACAGGGGAGGCTGCGGAGGCGTTCCTAGGGGCAGTGCGGGGCGGGTCGGCACTGCGGTATGGCTCCGCCCTGCGCCAGCAGCCGTTCCAGGCCCGAGGCGGGTTCACGGAGATGCTGGACGAGCTGCTCGAGCACTTGCGGGACGAAGCGCGGGCGGGCGGTGAGACAGGCAGGGTGGTCGCGGCGATCACCAAGGTGCTCGACGCGCGGGCGCTGGCGCAGGGGAACGTGAATCCGCAGCTACTCGCGGCCGTACTGGCGGACGATCTGGCGGAGCCGGCATGAAGCTGTCACACGTGGACGAGGCGGGCCGGGCCCGGATGGTGGATGTGGGCGACAAGCCCATCACCGTCCGCACGGCGGTGGCGGAGGGAGCGATCCGGATGTCGCGTGAGGCGTACCGTCTCGTCGCCGACCACGCGGTCACGAAGGGGGACGTGCTCGCGGTGAGCGAGGTGGCGGGCACGCTGGCGGCGAAGCGCACGGCGGAGCTCGTCCCCCTGTGCCACCCCCTCGGCCTCGACCATATCGAGGTCGCGGCAAACCTCGACGACGCCCTGCCGGGCGTCCGGGTGCGCGCCTCGGCAAAGGCCGTCGGACGCACCGGAGTGGAGATGGAGGCGCTGACGGCCGTGTCGGTGGCGTTGCTGACGGTCTACGACATGGTGAAGGCGGCAGACCGGGGAATGGCGATCGAACGCGTGCGGCTGCTCGAAAAGACCGGGGGCACGCACGGTGACTGGTATCGGGGCGCCGCCGATTGACGCAAATTGACGGTGCCTTGATGGGGCGGCGCTAGCCTTGGGCCGCACGGACTCACAAGAGAGGGCTATGAACACGAAAACCCAGAAGCTGGTGCTGCAGGGCGGGCTGATCCTGGTTGGCGCCCTGATGGTCAGCAGCATCGGGGGTTGGGCTCGACGCGCCACCGCTGACGACCAGCCGACGCCGGTGACGGCGCCGGCGCTGCTGGGCGAGTTGCGCGCCCTGGAGCAGGCGCTCGAGGCAACGCGGGGCGAGCTCGCGGTCGCGCGGCTACAGCTCGAGCGTTCCAACGCGATCATAGAGTACTCGACGCATTACCACATCACCGCCGACGTCTCGGCCGCGATCTACGACGTGGCGCTTGCCGAGGGCGTCGACCCGGCGCTCGCGTTCCGCCTGGTCAAGGCAGAGTCCAGCTTCAACCCGAAGGCGAAGAGCAAGGTCGGCGCGATCGGGTACACGCAGGTGCTGCCGAGCACGGCGCGGCTGTACGAGCCCGGGCTCACGGTGAAGCAGCTGTACGACCGGAACACCAACCTGCGCCTCGGCTTCCGCTATCTACGGGACCTGCTGGAGCGCTACGAGGGCAATCCGGAAGCGAAGCTGCGCCTGGCGCTGCTCGCCTACAACCGGGGGCCCAGCAAGGTGCAAGAAGTGCTGGATGCCGGCCGGGATCCGGAGAATGGATATGCCGCGGCGGTGATGAAGGGATATCGTCGCAAGAGCTGAACGGTCGCGCCGTCGGGCGACAGATAGGGGCGCAGCATGCTGCGCCCCTATTGCTTTAGCAAGCTGGGCTGTTATTTCGCGGGAACCTGCAACACGTCCCCCGCCCGGATGATCGAGCCGATGGTCAGCCCGTTGTAGTTGAGCAGCGCGGTGAGCGACACGCCGTACCGGCGCGCGATGGCGCTCGCGGTTTCGCCGCGGCGGACGAGGTGGCGCCCGGCGCTCGCGTCCGTGCGGCTCACGCGGCGGTAGCGGGGCGATTCGGGCGGCACCGACCACGCCGACGGCGGCACGACGCGCCCGCTCATGGGAATGATGATCCGCTGGCCCACCCGCAGCGCGCGTGCCCTGACGCGGGGGTTGGCGCTCTCGATCATGGCCAGGCTGACGCGGTATCGCCTCGCGATCTCGGAGAGGGTCTGGCCCCGCGACACGTAATGGTCGATGAACGTGACGCGCTCGTTGACCGGCAGGCTGTCGAACCGCTCGGCCACGAGCGTGCCGCGGCCGCGCGGCACCCGCGCCACGACGCTCCGCCCGGGGGGCGTCATGCCGCGGACGAATTGCGGGTTCAGCTCCAGGATCGCCGCCACGGCCGTATCGGCGAGCCGCGCGATGACGTCGAGACCGGTCGCGTCGGGGAGCGTGATCTCGTCGAAGACGAGGGGAGCGAGCGGCTGCACGTCGTCGAAGCCGTAGCGCTCGGGCTGCTTGGCGATGAGCGACGCCGCGATGAGCTTGGGCACGTAGTCGCGGGTCTCGCGGCGCAGATAGCGACGGTCGGCGAGCAGGAAGAACGTGTGGTCCCCGACGCCGTCTCCCTCGCCGTTCGAGCCCCCGCGCGCGCCCGGCAGTCGGCCGATCCCGCGCTCGACCCGCCCCACTCCCGCGTTGTACGCCGCAGCCGCCAGATACACGCTCCCCAGGCGCTCGCGCAAGTCGGCGAGGTGCTTGACCGCCGCCTCGGTTGCCTTGAAGGGATCGCGCCGTTCGTCCACCCACGGGTCCACCGCGAGACCGTACAGGCGGGCGGTGCTCGCCATGAACTGCCACATCCCCACCGCCTTCGCCCGGCTTACGGCCGTGTTCGAGAACCCGCTCTCGATCAGCGAGAGGTAGACGAGGTCCTCGGGGAGCCCCTTCGCGCGCAACCGCTCGCGGATCATCCCCTCGTAGCGGCCCAGCCGCGCCAGCCAGATCTCGAACCGGTCGCGCGAGTCCACCTGAAAGAAGCGCAGGTACTCGAGCACGCGGCGGTTGGTGGCGAAGCTCGAGACATCGATGTCGAACGTCGGCTCGGGCGACGGCTCGGCGCCGATCACGGCGCGGCCCTCGGCGCCGAACAGCCGCTCCGCCTCGCGCTCGACCTCCTCACCCTGCACGGTCGTCACGGCAGCGTCGGGACGGCCGGGCGACGTGTCGCGTCCATGCGGGCGGTGCAGGCTGTCGAGGACTGCCTGGTCCGCGGCGGAATCCTGCTCCGCCCGGGCCATCGCCGCTCCCAATGACTCGACCCCGGCGGTATCGCGCACGACCGGCGTCATTGTGGTCGCAGGCGCCGGGTGTCCCCCGCAGCCCGCGGCCCCCAGAGCGCTCAGCAGCGTCAGCACCAGCGCGGGAAGCCTCACGTCGGCAGTCGGTTTCGGTCTCATCGTGTCGCGAAAAAGTTCCCCAGAATACGGTTCGTGGCGTTCAGCACGGCGAGGGCCGCCCCCCGCGGCGGATTGTCCTCCGCAAGATACGCGCCCACCAGCCGCGACGCTCGCGTCTCCTGCCGCGCCGACAGCGAAACGATCACGACGACGGCGTCGAACGCCCGCACGGCCTTCACCCCCAGCAGCTCGAAGCCCAATCTCGGCTGCACGACGCGCTCGAGGGCGCGCACCGTTGCGGCCGCGCAGCAGCGCAGCTCGCCGGCCTGCGAGATGACGCCCTCGGACTCGCCCGTGAACTGCCGCCCGTCCGCCCACGTGAGCACCACCTTGGCGCGACACCGGCCGCTCGGCAAGCGCTGAAACTCGAAATCCTTGAAGCGCAACCGCTCGCCGCTCAGCGGTCCTCCGATTGGCGCCGCCACAGCCCCCCCTCAGTCGAACCGCACTTCGATCCACGCAGCCTCGCCCCCGCGCCGACCGTCCGGCGCAGCTCTTGCAGCTCGAGCGAGCTTACGCCAGCCGCTCGGACAACAGCTGCGAGAGAGCGGTGTCGGGGATGCGCTCCGCCTGAATGAACAGCGATGACTTCGAGGCCGCTTCGAGCGGGTACAGGGTCCAGAACGACCCCCCAGGCCCCCCCGAAGCCGACCGGAATGACAGCACCAGCTGCCATGCTTCCGCGTTGGCCGGGCGCTCAGCTAAGGCGTCCACGTGCCAAACTTGATCGCCCAGGGCGATCACTCTCCATGGCATGGATCACCTCGCTCGGACCTGGGGCCCGACAATATGGGCCTAACCCCAAGTCCGGTCAATAATTGAGTCAGTAGCGCGCGTTTCAGGCCGGATCGGCCTGGGGGGTGGGAATCAGTCGCCTCGCGTGGCGAGGGCCTTGAACCGCTTCGCCAGCTCCTTCGTCACCGGGCCCGGCACGCCCGCGCCGATCACCCGGCCGTCCAGCTTCGTCACGCCGACCACCTCGGCCGCCGTGCCCGTGAAGAACATCTCGTCGGCTGTGTAGAGATCGTACCGGTTGATCGGCACCTCCTCGACCCCGTAGGTCGCTTCGCGCGCCAGCTCGATCACCGCGTCGCGGGTCACACCGCGCAGGATCCCGGCGTACGCCGGCGGGGTCTTGAGCGTGCCGTTGCTCACCGCGAACAGATTCATGCCGCTCGCCTCGGCGACGTACCCTCCGGCGTCGAGCATGATCACCTCGTCCACTCCCGCCGCGATCCCTTCGACCTTGGCGAGGATGTGCGACAGGTAGTTGAGCGACTTGACGCGAGGCGAGAGGCTTTCGCGATGATTGATCGGGGTGGCGGCGGTCAGAGCGGTGAGGCCCTTCTCGTAGCGGTCGGAGGGCCACAGTCGGATCGAGTCGACGATGATGATGACGGAGGGTCTAGGGCACTTGCGGGGATCGAGCCCCAGGTCACCCACGCCACGGGTCACGAGGAGCCGAACATACGCCTCGTCGAGCCCGCTCTTCGCCACCACCTCTTCCACGAGCCGGCGCATGGCGTCCTTCGCCATGGGGACTTCGATCCACACCGCCTTCGCCGACGCGTACAGTCGGTCCACGTGTCTGTCGAGCCGGAACAGACGGCGGTTGTAGGCGCGGATGCCTTCGAACACGCCGTCGCCGTACAGCAGGCCGTGGTCGAACACCGAGACCCGAGCGCTCGCCCGGTCATGGTACTGGCCGTCGATCCAGATGGTGGCTGGCATAGTCCCCCGTCACTGCGAGAACGCGACGATCTGCTCCAGGATGGCCCGGGCGTAGGGTTTGTCCCAGGTGACCGCGCTCGTCCTGGCCACGACCTGGACCTTGGTGGAGTTGGGCTTCTCCGACGTCAGCGTCACGGTCACGTCGCGGCCCGCGGCCGCCCCGGAGATCTCCCGCTTCTGCCCCACGGCCTGGTTCTCCGTTTTCACCTTCGTCTGGCTGATCTTGAGCCGGTCGAACGCCTGCCGGGTCGCGGACACGGCTTGCTCAACCGACACGGGCACGACCGACTCGGCCCCCCGCTCGGTGAAGTAAACCCCGCCGGCGGCGCCCGCACCAGCCGCCGCCACGATAAGAACCGGCGGTCAGGAGCGCGGCAATGGCTAGCGGCCATGCTTTCATATGACCCGGGCGGGGATCGAACCCGCGGCCTACGGATTAAAAGGCAGTTGCCGGCTCGCCACCGCTCGGGCCTCCTCAAGCTAACTCCGTACCACTTCGCCGTGAAGCAGGACGAGCGGTCCTGTGTTGTCGCCGCCGTCCCGAGCGGTTCCGAGCGCGGGTCCCACTGTCTGTCCCACTGTGATTCCCTCGTGGGCGCGCGACTACGCTCACCCTCGCTCAAGCCTCTGCTTGTAGTCCTCAACTGCCTTCCAGGCGGCGTCAGCTACTGCGCGTCCCTCGGCGCTGGTCGCCAGAGCGCGCCCAGGGCCGCCGACGTCAGCGTAGTAGTAAGCCAGGTTCATGAGCTGCAACATTGGTCTGGCTACCTCCTGCGGGAACCGCGGGTGATTCGCGTAAATCCACTCCGCGATCTCCCGAGCGCGTTGCCCCGCCAGGCCTTCGTTTACCGTGGGCGCTGGCCCCGACAGCCAGGTGAAGTGGGCGCGCAGCGTGCCGAGCAACTGCACCAGCAGTTCGATGCGCTGCGCACGGGTCGCGTGCTCGTGTTCGACTCTCAGCGACCGTCTCCTGAACCAGGGATCGGCGAGCTGCCGAATGAGCCACCCGAGCCCGCCCGCAATGAGGCGGCCGAGGGGGTCGGCCGTGACAAACGCTCCGAGGTCCACGCATCCGCTCCGGTAGTAGCTGACCGCAAGATGCAGAGACGGGAGGCCGCCCCGCGAG
>JBOHSI010000205.1:0-39803 GCA_050733055.1 Gemmatimonadales bacterium | reverse complement strand
CGTGGGACCCGACTTCGCCTTCACCGTGGGGATCTCGAATGCGTTCGCGCTCGCCGGGCTCATGCCCGGTATCCGCTGAGCGGGAAGGAGAGAGACGTATGAAGACCCTCTTGCGCACCCTCACGCTTGCCGTGGCGTTGACGGCGCTGGTCGGTGGCGCCGCCGTGGGCCAGGACCGCCGCGACGAACAGTTCTATTACCCGGGCGCGTTCAACTGGACGTTCCTCCAGAACTACAACGAGGCGGCCCGGCTGTTCAACGCCTTCGACTACGGACACGCCGTGCTGTACGAGACCCTGCACACGCGGCGGGACTCGGCTACAGCGGCCCGGGAGCTCGAGAAGCAGTACCGCTATCTGACCACGGATCTGCTCGTGCGACCGCCGCGGTTCGCCGTGGCCGAAGAGGTGATCGAGCCCAGCTACGCCAAGCTCGCCTGGCGAGCGAAGCTGATGTTCGACTGGGCGCACGTCCTGCATCGCCAGCTCTACGACGTGTATGCGGATGAGCGGATCGTGGAGGTGCAGAAGGACTCGTTGGTCGAGCGGCTTACGGACTACTACCTGAGCCGCCCGGACATGGCGTTTGTGCCGGTGCCGAAGTCCATGGCGCTGATGGACGAGCAGTATTACAGCCAGGTGTTTCGGCACCGCTACCCCAAGTTCAACGGGTTGATCTGGGCGTACCACTGGCTCCAGGTGGGCCTCTACGAGCCGTTCCTCGCGGGGCAGACGCCGTCGGAGCGGGAGGCTGGAGTGCAGGCTGCGGTCGCGCGGTTCTGGGGGATGCTCAAGGATCCGCCCCGGAGCATGCCGCGGATCATGCCGATGACGGCGTCGGTGGCGCCGGCGTTCACCGCGCGGCATCCACGGGCGGCTGCGATCTTCGACAACCTGCACATGATGCACGACATCATCTCGGACATCCTGGCCGCGGACACTGTGCCGCGAGACAGGAAGCGGGGCGTGATCTATGCGGTGCTCGCGGAGTTTCGGGACTCGACCCGGAACGTGATGACCCGGGATGAGTGGCTGATGATGGGGGACCACATGGGCGGGATCGACGCCATGGGCGGGCCGGTGCTGGGCCGCCTTGAGACAAGGGCTCCCGTCGAGCCGGCGCTGGGCGAGCACGAGGGGATGCCCGGCATGCAGGCGGCCACGCCGCCAGCCCCCGACACGATGACCTCCAGGGCCGCGGCGGGGTTCCTCAGAGTCTTCCTCGCGAAGCCGGCGAGGCGCGCCGCGCTCCTCGCGGACTCGTCCGCGCACCGGAGCGTCCTCGAGCTGATTCGCGTGCTCCCCGAGCCCGACCGGACCGCGCTCCTCGGGTTGCTGCACCGGGCGCTTCGCGGTGCTACGAAGCCGGCACCCCGGCCGGACACGACGAAGGCGCACCCACATCGGCCGTGAAGATCCGGGAGTGACTCCATGACCACTACCACAAGCGCGCTCACCGACCGGTTCGCGCTCCGTGCGCTCGACTACCCGATCCCTGCCCGCGCCAACCGCTTGGACTTCATGCTCGGGGCGTTGACGCTCGTCGCCCTCACGCTCCTCGCTGTGACCGGGATCGTGCTGACCCAGTTCTACAACCCCGCGCCGCTCGCCGCGCACGAGTCGGTCCGCTACATCATCACGCGCGTACCGCTCGTCACCCTGCTCCGCGACGTGCACGTGTGGAGCGCTTCGGCTGCGGTGGTACTCGTCTTCGCGCACCTCGCGACCGTGTTTTGGCGCCGAGGCTTCCGCAGACCGCGCGAAGGGCTTTGGTGGAGCGGTGTCTTGCTGCTGGGGCTCCTGTTCGGGTTGGCGTTCACCGGCACCGTGCTCCGCACCGACCAGGAAGCGGTGGAGGCCATGGCCCACGCGGTCGCGGGTGCTGAAGTAGCCGGTGCCCTCGGGGCTCCCTTCCGGCCTGACTTCACGCCGTCGAACCCGCTCGTGACGCGGATGTACGCCCTGCACGTCTCGGTGCTTCCCCTGCTCCTCGTGGCGCTCCTCGCGCTGCACCTCTGGCTCATCCGGCACCTGGGCGTGAGTGCTCAAGGAGAGGGTCGGGCTCCCTTCCGCACGCATCTCCGACCACTCGGCGGCTTCGAATCCTACTTCGTGCTCCCCGCGAGCTGCCGCAGCACGTACTCGAGGATGCCCCCGTGGCGGTAGTACTGCAGCTCCTGCGGCGTGTCGATCCGTACCGTCGTGCGGAAGGTGATCGTCTTCCCGTCGGGGCGCGTCGCCTGCACAGTCAGCTCCTTGCCGCGCGGGAAGCCCTCGCTGAGGATGTCCGCGAGCCCGCTGATCTCGTAGGTCTCCGTGCCGGTGAGCCCCAACGTCTCCGGCGTCTGATCGGGCAGGAACTGCAGGGGTAGGATGCCCATCCCGACGAGGTTGGAGCGGTGGATCCGCTCGTAGCTCTGGGCGATCACCGCGCGCACGCCCAGGAGCCGCGGGCCCTTGGCGGCCCAGTCCCGCGACGAGCCCGAGCCGTATTCCTTGCCCGCGAGCACCAGGAGCGGCACGCCTTCGGCCTGGTACTTCACCGACGCGTCATAGATGGTCATCTGCTCGCCGTCGGGGAGGTGCACGGTCACCGGCCCTTCCGTGCCGGGGGCGAGCAGGTTCTTGAGCCGGATGTTTGCGAACGTGCCGCGCACCATCACTTCGTGGTTACCCCGTCGCGACCCGTACGAGTTGAAGTCCTTCGGCTCGACGCCGTGCTCGAGCAGGTACTGGCCGGCGGGGCTGGTCTTGCGGATCGAGCCGGCGGGGGAGATGTGGTCGGTGGTGATGCTGTCGCCCAGCAGGCAGAGTACGCGCGCGCCCCGGATGTCCTGGATCGGCCCGGGCGCCTCCGGCATGGCATCGAAATACGGCGCCCGGCGGATGTAGGTCGAGTCGGGTCCCCACGCGAACCGGTCGCCCGCGGGGACAGGGAGCCCGGTCCAGCGCTCATCCCCCTTGAAGACCTCGCGGTACTGCTTGCGGAACATGGACGATTTGATCGACGACCGGATCACCGCGTCCACCTCCTGCGCCGTCGGCCAGATGTCACGGAGATAGACCGGCTTGCCGTCTCTCCCGGTGCCCAGCGGCTCGGTGTGCAGATCGAGGTCGATCCGCCCCGCGAGCGCGTAGGCCACGACGAGCGGCGGCGACGCCAGGTAGTTCGCGCGCACCTCCTGCTGGATCCGGCCCTCGAAGTTGCGGTTCCCGGACAACACCGCGCAGACGACGAGCTCCCCCTCGGCAACCGCGGCCGACACGGGCTCGGGGAGCGGCCCTGAGTTGCCGATGCACGTGGTGCAGCCGTAACCCACGAGGTGGAACCGCAGCTGCTCCAGGTACGGCGTCAGCCCCGCCTGCGCGAGGTAGTCGGTTACGACCTTCGACCCCGGCGCGAGGCTGGTCTTCACCCAGGGCTGGGATTTAAGACCCTTCTCGACCGCCTTCCTCGCGACGAGGCCCGCAGCGATCATCACCGACGGGTTGGACGTGTTGGTGCAGCTCGTGATCGCGGCGATCACGACGGAGCCGTGGCGCAACTGGTGCGTGGCCCCTTCGAGCTGCAGGTCCACGTGCGTGCGGCGCTGGGGCGGCGCCTCCACGGCGGTCGCCACGCCTCCCCCCCCTCCCTCACCTTCCCAGCGCCCCATGTTCTGGGACGGCGCGACGGGCGACGACGGCTTCATGAGGGCCGGAAGGACCAAATGAAAGCTGCGGGCCACGTCGCGCAACGGCACCCGGTCCTGCGGCCGCCGCGGGCCCGCCAGGCTCGGCTCGACCGTACCGAGGTCGAGTGCCAGGGTATCGGAGTACACCGGCTCGGGCGCGCCCGCCGAATGGAACAGGCCCTGCTCCTTCATGTACGCCTCGACGAGGTTCACTTGCTCCTTGGGGCGGCCGGTGAACTCGAGGTAGCGCAGCGTTTCCTGGTCCACGGGGAACATTCCCACGGTGGCGCCGTACTCGGGCGCCATGTTGCCGATCGTGGCGCGGTCGGCGAGCGGCAGGGTCGCGATCCCCGGGCCGCAGAACTCGACGAACTTCCCGACCACGCCCTTCTTGCGGAGCATCTCGGTCACCGTCAGCACGAGGTCGGTGGCCGTCGCCCCCTCGGCGAGCTTGCCGGTGAGCCGGAATCCCACGACCTGCGGGATCAGCATCGACACCGGCTGGCCGAGCATCGCCGCTTCGGCCTCGATCCCGCCCACGCCCCAGCCCAGGACGCCGAGGCCGTTGATCATCGTGGTGTGCGAGTCCGTGCCCACGAGCGTGTCGGGGTACGCCTGTGGCGTCGCCCCGCCCCCCGTGGTCGTGCAGACCACGCGCGCCAGATACTCGAGGTTGACCTGGTGCACGATGCCGGTGTCCGGCGGCACCACCCGGAACCCCGCGAACGCCTGCTGTGCCCAGCGGAGCAGGGCGTAGCGCTCGCGGTTGCGCTGGAATTCGAGATCGGCGTTCACCTGGAACGCGCTGGGCGTGCCGAACTCGTCCACGATCACCGAGTGGTCGATCACGAGCTCGCCGGGGAGGAGAGGATTCACCTTCTTCGGATCGCCGCCCATCGCCTGCATCGCGTCACGCATGGCGGCGAGGTCGACGACGGCCGGCACGCCCGTGAAGTCCTGCATCAGCACGCGCGCCGGCATGAACGCGATTTCGTCGTCCGGGATCTTGTTCGGGTCCCAGCGCGCGAGCTTCTCGATCTCGTCCGCGCGGACGGTCCGGCCGTCCTCGCGGCGCAACAGGTTCTCGAGGAGGATCCGGAGCGAGTACGGGAGGCGGCCGACCGGGAAGCCGCGCTGCTCCAGCGCCTCGACGCGGAAGATCTCGAAGCTGCCTCCGGCGATGACGAGGCGGGCGCGGCTGCCGAAGCTGTTCGACGTCGTCATTCGACGGCCTTCACGTTCACGACGAAGTACTGCGTCTCGCCGAAGCAGGTCGTCGGAACGCCCAAATGCTGTTGATAGGTGAGGCTGACCCGCTTGCCCATGGCCTCGTTGATCCGCGCCGCGATGGAGTCGTCCCGGACACTGAAGAGGAACTTCTCCGACATGGTTCCCGGAATGGACACCATCGCGAGCTCGCCCTCCCACGTCTTACAGATCCAGCCCTTCTTCGAGAACTTCTGCACGTACCCGGCGCGCTCGCCGCTGGAATAGCTCCAGGTGAGGGCGCCCCAGGTATAGAGAACGAAGAGCAGGAGCGGCGCCACGAGTACGCCTGCGATGATGAGCTTGTGCCTGCGGGTCAGGGTGAAGTGAGAGTTCACGCTGGAAACTTAATGCGTTTCACGCCACCTCATACGCGTCCGTCTTGTACGGCACGAACCCCCGCTTTTCATAGTTCGACAGCGCGTGCGGATGATCGAGCGTGCACGTGTGGAGCCACACCCGCGCGGGCCCGAGCGTCCAGGCGTCCCGCACCGCGCACGACAGCAGGTGCTTGCCGAGGCCATGGCCGATCGCGCCCGGCGCCAGGCCGAAGTACGCGATCTCGACGGAATCGTCGTCCGGGACCCGGCGCAGCTCGTACCACCCCATTAGCGTGCCGTTCCGGGTCGCCACGTGCAGCGAGATTCCGGGCTGGGCGAGATGGGCGCGGATCTCCTCATCGGTCCAGTCCCAGCGATCCCGCCAGTGGTACGCCTCGCCCACGGTGCGGTAGCAGTGGCGGTAGAGGTCGGGCGCAGGACGCTCGACCCGTTCCACGACCAGGTCGGGGACGTTTCCGAAAGCAGGCCGAAACTGGCCTGGTTTCCTGAGCTCGAGATACGTCCGCGTTGCTCGCACGTCACCCCTCGGCGCCTTGGCGTCTCAGCATCTTAGCGTCTATTTTAGCGCCATGACTTTCAACCGCATGGGCACCGTCCCCCTGCCGCTGTCCCTGCACCTCGCGAGCTACACCGCGCTCGGCCTGTTCTGCCTCTTCGCGGGTGTGCTCAACCTGATCGACCCGGTGAAGATCCCCCAGGGCATTTTGTTCCTGCTGGTGTGCGGGTTCAGTTGGGGCTACGTCTTCGGCATCCTGATGGCGCGCAAGGAAGTGGTGGTCTTGGGTGTCATCGCGAGCATCGCCTGGCTCGTCGCCGGGCCGGTCGGGGCGGCGTGGTTCGGGCTCGACTGGCGCCTCTCGGCCTTGCTCGTCGCGCTGGGTGCCTCCGGCCTCGTAACGCTCGCGCTGTACCGCCAGCGCATCCTGGAGCACTGACCGGCCGGTTTCAGCCGATCGTCGACGTCTCGACGCTCTCGGGGGCGGCCGGCAGCTCCACCACGAACTTCGCCCCGCCCAGCTCGGAGTCCTCCAGCCAGATCTTGCCGCCGACTTCAGTCACGACGCGCTGGCAGATTGCGAGCCCCAGACCCGTGCCCTCGTCGGGCCCCTTGGTGGTGAAGAACGGATCGAAGATCCGTGCCCGGATCTCGGTCGGGACCCCTGGCCCGGAGTCCTCCACCACCAATCGGACCCAACCTTCGCGCGCCTGCGTACTCAGCTGAATGACCGCGGGGTTGCGCCCGCGCACTACGTGCTCGGCGTTGGTCACGAGGTTGATCACCACCTGCTGCAGCTCCTGCCCGAGGCCGAGGACGACCGGCGCCGCGTCGTCGAGCCGCGTGCGGAACTCGACGCTCTCCACGCGCAGCACGCGCTGGCGGATTTCGGCGACGTCATGGACCAGGTCGTTGATCTGCACCCGCGTCGGCGTGGTGTCGGCGCGGCGGGCCAGCCGGAGCAGGCTGCGCACGATCCGGGCGGCGCGATCGACTTCGCGCTGGATGGTCGCGGCGGTCGTGCTCGTCTCGGCATCCTTGCTCGCCCGGCCGAGCAGCTCCGCCTCCATGCGGATGGCCGCGAGCGGGTTATTGACCTCGTGCGCCACGCCGCTCGCAATCTCGCCGACGGTGGCGAGCTTCTCCCGCGCGATCAGCTCGCGCTGGGCGCGGAGCTCGTCGGTGCGGTCATACAGCGCGACGAGCAGGTTGTCCGGCCCCACCCCCGAGAGCCCAGTGACGGTGCAGTCGCAGATTCGCCGGTCTCCCGACGGCTGGCTGACCAGCACGCGGCCATGCCACGGCTCGCCGACCTGCGGCCGCGCAAGCACGAGGCGCAGCGAGATCTCGCTCGGTGAGAGCCCCAGTGCCTCGAGGTGGGCGCCGAGCGCCTGCGCCTCGGAGGCGATCCCGAACAGGCGGCACCCGGCCTGGTTCAGCTGCTGGACGCGGCCCTCGCGGTCCACGAGCGCGAGCGGTAGCGGGCTCGAGTTCACCATGGCGTGCGCCCGCTCCGCCGCAGCCCGGGCACCGGTGACGGCCTCGGACAGCTCCAGCCCGCCGCCGATGTACGCCGCGACCGCCGCGAGGTACTGCAGGTCGATGAGCCCGAAGGGGTGGGGCGGATCTTCCACGCCGGGCTGGAGGTACCGGACGACGCCCACGGCGCCCGCCACGCCACTCGACGTCTTGAGCGGCGCGATCATCGCCCCCCGCGCGGTGCCCGCGGGGTTCAGCGCCAGCTGCGCGTCGGGCTCGACGAGGATGTTGTCCGTGAGCAGCGCCTCCCCGGTGCGCACCACGCGGCCCATCACGCTCCCCGTCACGCCGACCTCGAACCCCTCGAACTCGGTGCACTGGCCCACCGTCGCCGCCACCCGCAGTGTGTCGCCGCCCTGCTGCCGCAGCGCCACGAACGCGCCTTGCGCATCCGTCAGGCTGACGACGCTCTGCAGCGTATAGCGCAGCAACAGCTCCCGCTCGGGCGCCGCCAGTAGCCAGCGCGACAACTCCACCAGGAAGGTCCCGAGCCGCCGTTCCCGTTCCAGCGCCGCCCGGCGCGCTACCATTACCGCGAGGTGGGTGGCGATCTCCACGCCGAAGCGCAGGACCTCGCCGGGGAAGCCTTGCGGCAGCCCGCGGAACGTCGCCGCCACATGGCGGCCGTCCGCGTCGTGGTAGTCCGCGATGAAGGTCGCGCCGTCCTGGCCGGGCGAACCGGCCCGCACCGTGCCCGACTCGTTTAGGCCTTTGTAGACGAGCTGGACGTGGGCCCCCCCCGCCCACTCGCTCAGGATGCCGCTGGCCGTCTGCCAAAAGACCTTCGTTTGTTTCGCGCGGCCGGCTTCGGTCAGCAAGCGACGGATGGGGTCGATCATGGCGGCAGACTAGGTTCGTTCACGGGTTTGTGGGTCGAATGTCTAGCTCGCTGATCATGGCTCGATCATCCACCGTGAGCGTCGCGAGCACCGCGTGGGCCACGTCCTCCGCCATGAGCGCCCGCTCGCGGTCGGTACGTCCCGCGCGCGGGCCTTTGTCCATGAACGGCGTGGCGACGGTCCCGGGACACACCGCCACGACCCGAACGTTGTGCTTGCGCACCTCGGCCATCAGCGCTTTCGAAAAGCCGAGCACGGCGTGCTTGGACGCGCAATAGGCCGTGCCGCCCTCGAAGCCGTTGCGGCCGGCGAGGGAGGCGATGTTCACGATGGTGGCGCCGCCGGACGCCTTCATCCCCGAGAGGAAGGCGCGGCTGACGAGATACAGCGAGCGGACGTTGACCCCGAACGTCTGGTCCCAGTCCTCGAGTGACAGCTCGTCGAGCGGCCGGAACCGGCCGATGCCGGCGTTGTTGACGAGAACCTTCGCAGCGCCGCGCTGGGTCGTAACGAACGAGGCGAAGCGATCCACCGCCGCTGGATCGGAGACGTCGCACGGTGCGCCGATGGCGTCCACCCCGGCGGCGCACAGCTCCCCGACCGTGGCGCGCACGTTCGGTCCCGTGCGGGCGCAGATCGCGACCCGGGCGCCGGCCCGGCCGAGCGTGAAGGCGATAGCGCGGCCGATGCCCTCGGTCGCGCCGGTGATCACGGCCAACGACCCTGCCAGTTCCATGGGCGACAATATACGAAAGACATCGAAGACGGGCGTAGGGGACATCCTGGACAAAAGCCGTGCAGCCGAGGTCAGGAACCGTCCGGCGTTCCCCAAGTATGAGCGCCACACTCGCGTTCCTCGCCAACTCCCATCCTGACGGGCCCGCTGCCGCGGGTTCGCCGCCCGCCTCTGCTGCGGAGGCGGAGCTACTCGACGCGTACTCTCGCGCGGTGACCGGCGCCGCCGAACAGGTCGGACCCGCCGTGGTCAGCGTGGAGGTGCGCCGCCGGGTCGAGCGGCGGGGCCGGCCGGCGCGGGAGCTGCCCGGCAACGGGTCCGGTTTCGTGTTCACGCCGGACGGCTTCGTCCTCACGAACAGCCACGTGGTGCACGGCGCGACGCGCATCGACGCGGCGGTCGCGGACGGGCGCCGCCTGCGGGCCGAGCTCGTCGGAGACGATCCCGATACCGACCTCGCCGTGCTGCGCGTCGATCCGGTCTCGATCACCGTGGCGGAGCTCGGTGATTCCGCCAGCCTTCGGGTCGGCCAGCTCGTCATCGCGATCGGCAACCCGCTCGGCTTTCAGAGCACCGTCACGGCCGGGGTGGTGAGCGCGCTCGGGCGCTCGTTCCGCTCGGTGACGGGGCGCCTGATCGACGACGTCATCCAGACCGACGCCGCGCTCAACCCCGGCAACTCCGGGGGGCCGCTCGTGGACTCGAGGGGCCGGGTGGTCGGCGTCAACACGGCCGTCATCCTGCCGGCGCAGGGGATCTGCTTCGCGGTGGGGGTCAACACGGCAAAGTTCGTGACGGGCCAGCTCATCCGCCACGGCAAGATCCGCCGCGGCCGGATCGGGGTCGCGGGGCAGAACGTGTCGCTGCTGCGCCTTGCGGTGCGGGCGCACGGGCTCGAGTCGAAGACCGGCGTGCTCGTTACGGGCGTGGAGGAGAACAGCCCGGCCGCCCGCGCGGGCGTCCGGGCGGGAGACATCATCGTGGGGTTCGACGGAAAGCCGGTGACCGGCATCGACGATCTGCACCGGGCCCTGGCCGCTGACGGGATCGGGGTTCCGGCGAAGGTCAGCGTGCTACGGCAGGCCGACCGGCTCGACCTGCCGATCGTCCCGGAAGAATCAAAACCTCTTAGCCTTTGATCGCCCCGGGGAACCGGGCCGCATCCGGCGTGAACCCCGGGAAGATCGCCGCCAGATCGGTCGCACCGAGGTGCCGCGCCAGGATCTCTGCGAACAGATCTCGGAAATCGGTGGTAACGGCGACGTCGCGGCCCTCGAAGCGGCTCGCGGGGTCGAGCCCGGGCCAACGCCCGAGTACCTTCCCGCCGTTCACGGGGCCGCCCATGACCAGCATCGCCGTGGCGTGGCCGTGGTCGGTGCCCGAGTTGCCGTTCTCCCGGACGGTGCGGCCGAACTCGGACATCGTGAGCACCACGACGTCCCGCATGCTCTCGCCGAGGTCGCGCGCGAATGCCGCGAGTGCCTGGCAGAACTCCGCGAGCCGCGTGGCCAGCTGACCCTCGCTGGCACCCTGATTCACGTGGGTGTCCCATCCGGTCGCGTCGGCGAACGCCACCCGCAGACCGACGTTCGCCTTGATGAGCTGCGCGATCTGGAGCAGCCCGCGGCCCAACCGGCCGCGCGGGTAGTCGGCTCCCCGCGCGGGTTGGTACTGGGTGGGGTTCACCCGCCTGAGTACCTGCACGGCCTCGAACGCTTCCTGCGACGAGGACGAAAGCAGTCCGGTCGCCGAGCTCGCGTACAGCTCCTCGAACGCTCGAGTGAGCCGGTCCCGCGCCGCCTCCCGCGGCGCCCGCAGGCCGAACGTCTGGAGGTTCTCGATCGCGAGTGCTGGCGCGGAGCCCGCCAGGATGCGCGGCAGCTGCGGCCCGAACGCGACCGCGCGGAACGGCGTGTGCTGGTGCTCCCGATCGTGCTGGCAGTACCGGTTGAGCCAGCCGTCCGGCGTGGCCTTCCGGCCGGGCGTTGCCGTTTCCATGTAGTCCTGCGCGTCGAGGTGGCTGCGCGTGGAGTCGGGGGAGCCGATCGCATGAATCGCCGCGAGACTCCCGTTGTCCCAGAGCCGTTTCAGGGCGGCGAGTCGGGGATGCAGCCCGAAGTAGCCGTCCAGCTTGACCACGTCCTTTTCCGGAATCGCGATCCGCGGCCGCTCGCGGTAATAAAGCGGGTCGCCGTGCGGGACGATCATGTTGAGCCCGTCCACGGCGCCGCGCTGGAAAACACAAACCAGAACCGGGCGGGCAGAGGCGGTAAGCGGTGGTAAGGAGCGGGAAGCGGCGAAGGCGGCTCGAGCCAGGAAGAGCGGGTCGAGCCCCAAGCTCACGAGCGCGAGACCGCCGGACTTTACGAAAACTCGCCTGCAGATCGACATGAGCGCCTCCTTCGGATCCCTACCGCCTCTTACCGCCCCCTACCGCCCCTTACCGCCCGTTACCGCCCCCTACCGCCTCTTACCGCCTCCTACCGCCCTTATATTGACCCCTACCCCTATCCCTCTGGGAAGTTAAGGCGTGACGGCGGCACCGCGGTTCATCTCGCACGGCATTCTCCCGCGCCCCAGGAGCCCGCTCTCGGGAGGCGACGGCAAGCCGCCCACCTGGGGCGAGCGACTCCAGGCGCTGAAGTACGTCCCACCCCTGCTCAAGCTGGTCTACCGGACGCACCGCGGGTACACCATCGCGATCCTCGCCCTGCGGGCGATCCGCTCCTTCGTCCCGCTCGCAGTGCTGTGGATCGGAAAACTGATCATCGATGGGGCGATCGCGGCCGTGCAGGCGCGCGAGGCGGGCGACCCTGTGGACTGGTGGTACCTCGGCGGGCTGGTGGCGCTGGAGCTCGGCATCGCCGTGGCGGGGGAAGGCCTGGCCCGTCTCTCGTCATTGCTCGAGAGCCTGCTCGGCGATCTGTTCTCGAACCGCATCAGCGTGCGGCTGATGCAGCACGCGGCCACGCTCGACCTCGCGCAGTACGAGGACGCCGAAACCTACGACCACCTCGAGCGTGCGCGGCGCCAGACGGTGGGCCGGATCGGGCTCATCGCGCTGCTGCTCTCGACGGGCCAGGACATGGTCACGCTGGCCTCGCTCGCCGGCGTCCTGCTGGTGCAGCTGCCATGGCTCCTGCTGCTGCTGGTCGTCGCGGTGCTGCCGTCGTTCCTCGGCGAGACGCACTTCGCCGCGCTCGGATACTCGCTCCTCTTTCAATGGACCCCCGAGCGGCGGCTGCTCGACTACCTGCGCTACGTCGGGGCGTCGGACGAGATGGCGAAGGAGGTCAAGCTTTTCGGCTTGTCGGATTTTCTGGTCGGACGCTACGCCAGGCTGTCCGATGAGTTCTACGAGGCGAACAAACGCCTCGCGGTAAAGCGGAACCTGGTCTCGACGCTGTTCGTCACGATCGGCACCCTGGGTTACTACGGCGCGTACGCGATCACGATCTACCTCACCGTGCTGGGCCGCTTCACGATTGGCGCGCTGACGTTCCTCGCCGGCTCGTTCCGGCAGAGCCGCGACCTGATCCAGCGGATCCTCCTGTCGCTGTCGCAGGTGTTCGAGCAGAGCCTGTACCTCTCCGACCTGTTCACGTTCTTCGACGTCCAGCCGCGGGTGGTCTCGCGCTCAGGGGCGTGGCCCGTGCCGGTGTCGATCCGCCGCGGTTTCGAGTTCCAGGACGTCGGGTTCCGCTACCCCGGCTCGGAGCGCTGGGCGGTGCGGCACCTCACGTTCAAGTTTGAGCCCGGCGAGCGCATCGCGCTGGTGGGGGAGAACGGGGCGGGAAAGACGACGCTCGTGAAGCTGCTCGCCCGGCTGTACGATCCGGACGAGGGGCGGATCCTGCTCGACGGCGTGGACCTGCGCGAGTACGACCTCGAGAGCCTGCGCAAGAACATCGGCGTCATCTTCCAGGATTTCGTGCGCTACGACTTCATCCTCAAGGAGAACATCGGGGTGAGCCAAGTCGAGGCGCTGGACGACGACACGCGGGTGCGGGAGGCGGCGCGCCGCAGCCTCGCCGACTCGGTGGCGGGGCGGTTCGAGAAGGGCTACGACCAGATGCTCGGCCGCCGCTTCGAGGGGGGCGTGGAGCTGTCAGGGGGCGAGTGGCAGAAGGTGGCGCTGGGGCGCGCCTACATGCGGGACGCCCAGGTGCTGATCCTCGACGAGCCCACGGCGTCGCTCGACGCCCGCGCCGAGTACGAGGTGTTCCTGCGGTTCGCCGAGCTCACCAAAGGGCGCATGGCGGTCCTCATCTCGCATCGCTTCTCGACGGTGCGCATGGCGGATCGTATTCTGGTGTTGCAGGGCGGCGAGCTCGTCGATCAGGGCACGCACGAGGAGCTGGTCGGGCGAGGCGGGCTGTACGCCGAGTTGTTTTCTCTCCAGGCGGCCGGGTACCGCTAGTGCCGTTCCAACTTGATTCGCCAAACCTGCCGAGAGCATCGTGTGCGGGCCGGTGGCCACCCCGGGCGTCCGATGACTTGGCGCGAATAGTTGGAACGGCACTAGCCGGTCGCGGCGACATTGAAGGGAGGGGCTATGCTCGCGCTTACGCGAACGGTACTGGTGCTGGGCGCCGTCGTGCTCGCCGCCGCGCCGCTCCAAGCGCAGCGGCGCAGCAACGTCATCACGGCCGAGGAAATCGAGCGGGCGCAGCCGCACGTCGGTACCGCGTACGACGCCGTGCAGAGGCTGCGGCCCCGCTGGCTGAAGTCGCGCGAGCTGGTCCTGTCGGGAAGACCCGACGACCCTCTCCAAGCGGCGCAGGTGCACGTGTACTTGAACGACGTCGACGCGGGCGACGTGGACTACCTAAAGACGATTCCGGCCGAGCGCGTCTTCGAGCTACGCTGGCTCAGCGGGAACCAGGCGGCGAGTCGTTATGGGCCCACCGACGGCCCAGCGATCGTGGTGACGCTGAAGCGGTAGCGACGTTCACGCAGTCCGCAGCGCCAGCTTCGCCCCCGCCCCCACCTCGCGGGTCAGATCGCGCGGCCCCACCTGCACGCCGATCTTCCGCAGCAACTCGTTCGGCGGCGTCCCGCCCGCGAACACCCACACGTAGTCGTTCGGGAGTTCGCGGACCTCCCCCGCCACGTCGAGGAGCACCGACCGCTCGCGGATCTCGACGGGCTGTGAGTTGAAAATCACCTGCAGCTTCCCGCGCTTGGTGTCGTCCCGCAGGCGCTGGGCGTTGCGTTCCTTGATGCGACTGAACGCGTCGTTACGGTAGGAGAGCGTGACCCGGTTGCAGTGCCGTGACGTGGGTGGGGGCCGACATCGACGTGACACTCGCGCGCGCGTGGTACGCGATGCTGTCCGCGACACGGCAGCGGGGCGGGATGGACGGATACGACCAGGTGTACGGCGGGGTGAGCGTCCGCTTCTGAGTCACGCCCCGCCGTCGAACGTATAGCACCACGCCTCGCCTTCGAGCACCGTCTCCCCCGTCTGGCGCGTCACCTGGATCCGCAGCTGGCACACCGGCTTGCTCTCATGCACGCTCACGACCTCGACCTCCGCCGTGATCGTGTCGCCTATGAAAACGGGTGCCGTAAACGTCCAGTTCTGGCTCAGGAAGACGGTCCCTGGACCGGGCAAGTCCGTGGCGACGAGCGCGTGCAGCAATCCCGTGGTGAGGCCGCCCTGGACGACGAGCTTCCCGAACGTCGTCCGAGCGGCGAACGCCGCGTCGAAGTGCAGCGGGTTGTAGTCGCCGGTGAGCCGGGCGTAAGTCGCGACGTGCTCGGGCTCGAGCGTCAGGGTGCGGTGGGCCCGCTGTCCCACCGCCGGCTTCATGTCAAGTAGCGCTCCCGCAGGATCGCGAAGTGGTGGCGCTCGTGGCCGGCGATGATGTAGGCTAGGGCCCGCACCGACACCTCCTTGCCGTCGGCCGTGCCCCGGCGTGCGAGCGCTGCGGCGTCGAGGCTTCCGAGCAGCGCGATCGTCGCGCGCCGCACCGCGTCCAGTTCCGCTGCGAGGTCCGCCACGGGGCGGGCATCGAACCCGCCCGCGGGTACGTACGCTTTCTCGTCGAACCCCGCCAGCGGCGTCTGGTCGCCGCGCGCGAACCGGAGCGCACGGTAACAGAACACACGCTCGGTGTCCGCCAGGTGGCCGACGACTTCTTTAACGCTCCACTTCCCCGGGGCATAGCGGTGCAGCGCCTTCGCCTCGGGGATGGCCTTCAGGAGTGCCTGGGTTTCGCGTCTTTGTGCCTCCAACGCTTCGAGGAGATCGCCTTCCGGCACCTTGGACACGTACGTGCCGTAGAACGGAGCGTACTCGGTGGCCTCGGGACGGGCAATCGTGGCGGTCATCGGGGCGCGAGCCCCATCGCCGCGAGGCCGAGCAGGGCCCTCATCGCAACGTGCTGACCTGGATGGCGCCATGGAGGTGTCCCAGACCGAAACGACCCTGGGCCTCAGACGGGCTGTAATACCTCACCGTCGTGACGGACGAGACGAAGATCGTCCGCAGCGACTCGAGGCCGCCGAGGCGGCTTTGGTCGAGGTAGACGACGATGTCTCCTTCCGCCTGGGGGCGAAGCGTCGTCGGGATCTTGCGGAACCAGTTGGGCCGGAGACTGCGGAGGGCCTCGTACAGACTGGAGTTGGACGAGCTCTTTTCGAGTTCCTCTCTCGTGACGACGTCGCCGCTGCGCGCTGGTGCGGGCTCGCGACTCCTCGCCTGGCTGCTCGCGCCGCCGCACGCCGAGAGGACGGCCACCGTGGCGAGCGACAGGGCTGTCGAGCGGGCGTTCAAAGGATGCTCCTGTGGTACGATTGCACATCGAAGTTACCCGGCGCGGCGCCAGGTTGCTACCGCTCCGCTCAACTCCCCGTCGAGAACCGCACGGCGCCGAGATCGAAGAGCCCCCGGAGCATCTCCTTCACTACCGCTGGCTCCAGGCGGGCCGCCCGCGCCAGATCCGCCAGGGTACGCCGCCCGTCGGCCAGCTCGAGCACGGCAGCCACCCCCTCATCGCTACGCGCGACAGCGACCCGCCCGTGCGGCGAGCGCGCGATGAGCAGCCGCACGGGCCGCTGCGGCGCCTGCGGCACTTCGGTCCAGGGCTGCAACAACTTGGGCAACACCGCCGGGAGGTCGTAGCTAAGCTCGAGCAGCACCGTTCCTTCCACGGTCTCAGGCAGCCCACGCTCCCCCTTTCCCCCCTCCCCCTTCCCTGTTTCTCGCCACACCCGCGGCCCAGCCTCGACCGCCATCATCGTCCGCTCGTAGCGCAGGAGATCCTGCACATAGGCAATGCCCGCATCGTTTTCGGACACATACTCGGCCACGAGCCGCGCCACCGCGCGCGCGCTCTCGCGGCTCCCGAGCACGATGGCGGAAAGCAGCGCCTCGAATCCCGGCCGCCTGAGGACGGCCTCGGGCCGCCGGCCGGTGATGCGCGCCAGGGCGCCCGAGTACTTGAAGAAGTGGACGATCCGCTCGTAGTAGAAATGCCGTGCGAGGAATCGCGCGTAGCGCTCGACACGCTCCGGATCGGCCAGCGCGCCGCGCCGCCACTCGGGCGAGGCTCGGTACGGAGCATCGGCGAGCGCACGGATGACCTGATCCTGCAGCCGGCGATCGCTCACAGCGCCGCTCGAATCCGCTCGACACTCCGAAACAAGACGTCGCCGGTGAGGGAGGGTGAGAACGCGTCGAACGTCACCGCTTTCGCCTTGGGGCAGCGCTCGACCGTGGTGGCCAGGAAGTCAAGCATCTCGTTCGACGGCTCGGCGGGAGCGATCCACGGGCCCTCGAGGTCGTCGTCTTGTTCGACGCCTGCGACGTGCAGCTCCACGACGTGCTCGAGCGGGAACTCGGCGAGCCAGCGCTCGGGAGCCATGTCGTGATAGTGTGCCTCGAGCCAGACGTGCGGCAAATCGAGCAGGAACCCGACCTCCGTCGTCTCGAAGAAGCGACGCAGCCAGACCGGCTCCGGCATCTGGCTTGCCTGCACGTCGAAGAAACCGGGGATGTTCTCCATCACGAGCGGCTGGTCGAGCCGGGCCTTGAGCGCAGTCGCGTTTCGCACGAAGCGGTCGAGGAACTCCTCCGTGTACAGCGGGGGGAACACGTAGTTCAGGTTGTAGGCGCCATCCTCGGTGTGCAGGCACTGGAAGTGCTCGGCGACCCACGGCGAGCGATACAGATCAGCGAGCGCGCGCGCCCGCTGGATGGAGCGCTCGTCGAGCGGCTCGGAGAGCTGGCCGAGGTAGTCGTGAAGCAGCAGGGTATAGCGCTGCTGGATGACGGGCCAGTGCGGATCGGTGGGCGCCGGGGGGTCGGCCATGGCCAGATGGTCGATGCCGGTCGCCTCGGCGAGCTCGCCGCCGAGGTGGGGGTTGTAGAACGCGCCAACCATCAAAGCAGCCATCAGCCGTCAGCTCTCAGCTTCAACGAGTTCCTGCTCCCGTAACTGGTCGACGAACACCTTGACTTGGGCTGCGATCATCGGTCGTTCACCCGTGTCCGTCCACACGGCCGCGATCGCCTCGTAGGTCGTCGCCCCGTCGAGCCGCTCGACGATGAACCGCTCGCGGATACCCCAGCTCGCGGCGAGCGCGTGCGCCCGCTCGGTGGCGCGCGCGGGCCGGAACACTTCCGCCACGATCTCGTCGATGGCGGCGACTTCCTGCGGGGTGAGCCGTCGTGCGTGCGCCGCCGCGTTCTCGTCCACCTGCCGGGCGTCTCGCGCGCCCGCAAGCACGATCGCAACCATGGCGTACTTGCCGGTCAAAAGCCCCGAGGCGAGTGGGCGATAGGCGAGGAAGCCGAGCCCGCGTTGGCGGCACAGCGGCAGCTCCCGCTGCTCGACGTCGCGGTCGAACAGGTTGTATGGCGCCTGGCAGGTGACCACCGGCGCGATCTCGAGCGCGTGGGCGAGCTGTCGGCGGGTGGCGTTGCAGAGCCCGATGGCGACGGTCTTTCCTTCCTCTTGCAACGCATGGAGCTTCTCCAGCCGCCACTCCCAGCCGTCGAGTGTTTCGTGCAGCTGGACGAGATCCACCTGGTCGCACGCCAGGCGGCGCAGCGACGCCTCGAGGGATCGGCGCGGCTCGTGGTAGGGCCCGACCTTCGTGGCGATCGTGACCTGCTCGCGGTAGGGCCGGAGGGCCCGGCCGAGCAGGGTTTCCGAGGCACCGTCGCCGTACGTGGGCGCCGTATCGAAGAAGTCGATGCCGCGCTCGACAGCTCGCTCGACGGCGGCGGTGCGGTCGCGCTCGTCTGCTGGCGTTCCCCACCCCTCGCCCCCCACCGCCCACGCGCCGAACCCGAGACGGGGTTCGGACGTTATGAAACGCGGAGGGGGCCCGAAATCAGTCCGGGCCCCCGGGCGCATTCAGCCGCACCCTCAGGAGTGGCAGGTCGGCTGCAGCTCGCTCGTCTCGATGATTTCGGGACGATGACAGCTGGGCACGAGTTCCTGCGTCTCGACGATCTGCATCTGATCCTCCTGCGTGAGAGTGATTCAAAGACGGCTGTTCGTACAATCCTACGGGTTGCCGTCGGGCCCGTCAACCACTAAGTCTGACCGCCTAATGAAGAGGCGCGGATGATCCCGATCGAAACGCTCGTCACCGAGAACGAGCTCGCGGACGAGTTTGTTGCTTCCTTCGAGGCGCGGCGCCTCGCGGAGAAGTTCTTCTATTGGTTCCCGCTGTCCGTGCGTGCCTGGCTCGCGCTCTGCTCGGACGGCGCGTACCGGAACTTCGTGCGGTCGCGCTCCCTCATCGCGCGTTCGGCGGGCGAGTTGGCCCGCCGCTTCTCGCCCGGCCCCCTCGAAGTGCTCAGCCTCGGCTCGGGACAGGGAGACAAGGACCTGATCTTGCTCGAGGCATTGCGCGAACACGGTGTGCGCTTGGCGTACGTCCCCGTCGATACGAGCCAGGCCCTGCTCGAGATGGCGTGCGGCGGCGCGCTTCGGGCCGGCCTCCCGGCCCACGGCATCAAGGCCGACTTCACGAAGCTGGAGCACCTCGCGGCGCTCGCGGCCGAGGCCGAGAGTGCGCCGCGCCTCGTCCTACTCATCGGTAATACGCTGGGCGCGTTCGATCCGATCGCCCAGGCACGCCAACTGGCTGCCCTGCTCCGGCCCGGCGACCGGCTGCTCGTGGACGGCGAGCTCTACGCGGGCGACACCACGCTCGCCGGTTACGACAACCCGCTGAACCGCCGCTTCGCCTGGGCGCCGCTGCACGCGGTGGGTATCCGGGACGAGGACGGCGAGCTCGTGTTCGAGGCCGCGGGCGATCCCCGGCTGCCGGGTCTGCACTTCATCTCCAAGCACTTCCGCGCGGCGCAACCGATCGACGTGCAGATGGGCGGCGAAACGCTGCGGCTCGAGCGCGGCGACCGGCTCGACATGAACCACTCGTATAAGTACGCCCCGGACACCTTCCTCCGGATTCTCTCCGACGCCGGCCTGGGTGCGCAGTGGCAGGGCCGGAGCGACGACGACCGCTTCCTGATGGCCCTGGCCGGGCTCCGGTGACCGCAGCGCTCGAGGTGCGGGGCCTCGGTTATGAACTGCCGACCGGGCGAGCCCTCGTGGATGGGGTGTCGTTCACGGTAGGCGCCGGGGAGACGCTCGTCCTGCTCGGCCGCAGCGGTTCCGGGAAGACGACCACACTCAAACTCATCAACCGGCTGCTCGAGCCTACGGCGGGGGACGTGCGCGTCGCGGGCGAGCGCACCGTGGCCGTCCCCGTGACGCGGCTCCGGCGCCGGATCGGGTACGTGATCCAGGAGATCGGGCTGTTCCCGCACTTCACTGTTGGAGACAACGTGGGCCTCGTGCCCCGGCTCGAGGGGTGGCCCGCGCCGCGGATCGCGACGCGGGTGCGCGAGCTGCTCGCGCTGGTGGGGCTCGATCCCGAGGTGTTCGCCGGGCGCTACCCGCATCAGCTCTCGGGCGGGCAGCGCCAGCGTGTCGGTGTGGCGCGGGCGCTCGCCGCCGACCCGACGCTCCTGCTCCTGGACGAGCCGTTCGGCGCGCTCGACCCGATCACGCGGGTGGAGCTGCAGCGCGAGTTCCGCTCGCTCGAGGGGCGCCTCGGCAAGGCGATGGTGTTCGTGACCCACGACGTGCGCGAGGGTCTCATGCTCGCCACCCGGATCGGGCTGATGTACGGGGGCAGGTTGGTCTTTCTGGGGACGCCAGAGGAGTTCCGCGCGGCGGACCACCCGGAGTGCCAGGCGTTCATGGCAGCCGCGTGAACGTATGAGGCTCTTTCAGCTCTATGCGCAGAACTCCGGTGAGGCGCTCGCCCTGTTCTGGCAGCACATCTACCTCGTCGCCATCTCCACGGGGGCGGCGACCGCCATCGGCTTGCCGCTCGGCGTCCTGCTCACGCGCCGACCGGCGTGGCGTGGCCCGGTGCTCGGGCTCGCGAACGTATTCCAGACGATTCCGAGTCTCGCGCTGTTCGGGTTCCTCATCCCGCTTCCCTTCATCGGTGGGATCGGCGCGCGCACCGCGATCGTGGCGCTGGTGCTGTACGCGCTGCTGCCCATCGTCCGGAACACGTACACCGGGATCGCCGGTGTGGACCCTGCGGTGCGGGACGCCGGGCGCGGGATGGGCATGACGGACCGCCAGCTGCTGCTCATGGTCGAGCTGCCGCTCGCCCTCGGGGTGATCCTCGCGGGTGTCCGGGTCGCCACGGTGGTGAGTGTCGGCACCGCGACCATCGCGGCGGCGATAGGTGCGGGCGGCCTCGGCGAGTACATCTTCCGCGGCGTGGCCATGGTGAACGACACGCTGATCCTCGCCGGGGCACTGCCGGCGGCGCTGCTGGCGCTCGCGGCGGACGGGCTCCTCGGCTTGGCGGAGCGGAGGCTCGGGTGGCGGCCGAAATGAGAGGCGGTCAGGCGGCCGGCCGGCCGGGCGGTCGGTGGTTCCGGTTTGGGTGTGCCGCCCTGGTGCTCGCCGCCGGCTGCAGCCGTCGGGACCGCGTCGTCGTGGGCGCGAAGAACTTCACGGAGTCCGATCTGCTCGCCGAGATCGTGGCGCAGCAAATCGAGCGCCGGACCGGCATGCCGGTAGGGCGCCGACTGCACCTCGGAGGCACGTTCGTGTGTCACCAGGCGATCACGTCGGGGCGGATCGACTTGTACGTCGAGTACACGGGCACGGCGTTCACCGCGGTGCTCAAGCACCCGCCCGTGCAGGACCGGGACAGCGTGTACCGGGCGGTCGCGGCCGAGTACCGGGAGCGCTTCGGGATCGTGTGGGGCAAGCCGTTCGGGTTCAACAACACGTTCGCGATCGTGGTGCGTCGCCGCGACGCCGAGCGGCACGGGCTTAAGACGGTGTCGGATGTCGCGCGGGTGGCGCCGGGGTGGCGCGCCGGGTTCGGCTACGAGTTCCTCGAGCGGGCGGATGGCTTCGCGGGGCTCGCGAGGACGTATGGCCTCACCCTTGCCGCGCCGCCGACCGCGATGGACCTGGGCCTCACCTATCGCGCTCTCGCCGACGGACGGGTGGATCTGATCGCGGGAAACTCGACCGACGGCCAGATCGAGGCGCTCGATCTCGTGGCGCTCGAGGACGACCGACACTACTTCCCGCCCTACGAGGCGGCGCCCGTGATCCGGGCCGAGGTGTTGAAGCGCCATCCCGGTGTCACGGCGGCTCTCGACGAGCTGGCAGATCGGCTCTCGGATGCGGAGATGCGCCGGCTCAATGCCGACGCGGACGTGCGGCATCGCGACATCAGGACGATCGCGCGTGAGTGGCTCCGGGCGAACCTGCCATGAAGCCCCGTCTGCAGCTCGCGCTCGCCGCGGTGATTCTCACCGCGACCGCGTACAACTAACGCAGGTGGTCGCCGCGTGAGCACGCGGATCATCCGCACCTACTTCGCAATCACCGCGCTCTTCAACTTCGCGATGTCGCTGATCTGGGGCATCGACACGCTGTTCAAGATGGGTGCCGGGCTCGACATCCTGCAGGTGATGCTCACCAACGCCGCGTTCACGCTGGGGTCGATGGTGTTCGAGATCCCGACCGGTGTCGTGGCGGACACGGTTGGGCGACGGGTCTCGCTGTTGCTCTGTCTCGCGACGCTCTTTACCACGACGCTGCTGTACGTCGCGAGCGCGTGGCGTGGGTGGGGATTCTGGGCGTTCGTGTGGGTGTCCGTCTTTCTCGGGCTCGGCTACACGTTCTATACGGGCGCAGTGGACGCGTGGCTCGTGGACGCCCTCAAAGCCACCGGGTACACCGGGCCGCTCGAGCACGTCTTCGCGAAGGGGCAGATGTTCTTCGGCGCGGGGATGCTGGTCGGCACGATCAGCGGCGGGCTGCTGGGGCAGATCCACCTGTATGTCCCGTACCTGGTGCGGGCTGCGATCGTCGTACCCCTGTTCGTCCTGGCGTGGCGCGCGATGCCGGAGCTCGGGTACACACCGCGGGCGCTCAAGCTCAAGCGCGTGCCAGCAGAGATGCGACGGGTGTTCGTGGAGGGAATGAACTACGGGTTGAGCCACCCGGTCGTGCGACCGGTGATGCTCGCCTCGCTCGTCTCGATGAGCTTCATGATCTTCGGGTTCTACAGCTGGCAGCGCTACTTCCTCGACCTGCTGGGCCGCGAACTGGTGTGGGTGAACGGCGTCATCAGCTCGCTCGTGGGGCTCAGCCTGATCGCGGGCAACGCACTGGTCGGTCCACTGTCGCGCCTGGTGCGCACGCGCACGGGGCTGTTGATACTCTCGGTCGCCGTGCAGGCCGTGATGGCCGTGGCCTGCGGCCTCCTGACAAATTTCTACCTGGTGGTCTCCCTCTACCTAGTGTACGGCATCGCCCTCGGGGTCGCGATGCCCGTGAAGCAGGCGTATCTCAACGCGCACATCCCATCCGCGCAGCGGGCGACGATCATCTCGCTCGACTCCATGTTCGCAAGTGTCGGCGGCGTCGCGGGCCAATCGGTGTGGGGCTGGCTCGCGCGCACGCGCTCGATCGCCGAGGCGTGGGTTTGGAGCGGGGCCACGCAGCTGCTCGGGCTGACCCTGTACTGGCTGGCGCGACGACGCGACCGGCAGCTGGACGTGATTCGGTAGGAGGCGGTAGGGGGCGGTAGGAGGCGGTAAGCGCACAGAGACGTACCGCCCCTTACCGCCCCCTACCGCCTCTTACCGCCTCCTACCGCCGGTCACGCCGCGCATCCCGCACGTCCCGGCGCAGGTCGCGCCGGTCGCGGCGCAGCTCGCGGCGGTCCCGGCGGGCCTCCATGCGGTCGCCGCGCTTCAGGTCCCGACGGATCTCGCGGCGGTCCTGGCGAATCTCCCGGACGTCGCTGCGGATCTCTCGGCGATCTCGGCGAGTCTCGTGACGGTCCTTCGCCGGCGCCTGGGCGGAGAGCGCGGCTGGGAGGCTTAGGGCAAGGGTCAGGGCGGTGAGCAACGCAAGTCGGCCTCGCATACGAATCCTCAGGTAAGGTTCGCAGGTGAGACCTTTCCAAACTGCGCGCGTTAAGAAGGTGAGCACCGTCACACGCGAGGGGCCGCCTCTCGTGGCATATGGAACAGGCGGCAACGCCGCTTCCAACTACCTTCTGAACTTCGCTAGCTCGTTCCGGTGGCGCTTGGCGAACTCTTCGTAAATGTGGCTGTCCGCATAATCCTGCATTTCGCAGATCTTGTCCCCCCTGAACCTGAGGACCGCGCAGGTGCGTTGATCCATCACGTCCTGGGGAGCGCTCTTGAGCCAGGAGCGCTCGCGGATCTCCACGATCACCCGCTCGTCGGCGTCGTACCACTTGCGCCACACGTCTTCGTAGCCCCAGTCGGCCGCCCCCAGGCCGGCTTCGCGCTTGTCGAAGCAGCGGATCACCGCCGCGCGGCCGTTCCACTCGCCGCCGATCGGCGGAGCACCCGCGACCCAGTACACGATGTCTTCGGTGAGGTAGCCCGCCACCTCATCCATCTTGCCCGCGAACAGCGCTTTCTCGTATGCCTTGGCGATCTTCATGCGCTCGCTCATACCGTGATCTCCTCGATCTCCTCGGGCTCGGGGAGCGTGTTCGCCTTGCGGCCCGCGCGTTCCATGGGCTTGTCCATCTCGGCCTTGTGGCGGTCGATGATCGTCCAGAAGTCGAGCGCCCGGTCGAGCAGCTCGTACGCCGCCTCACGCAGCTGCTCGCTGGACTTCACCTGGCGCACGTTGTTCTGCATGTCCTCGGCGTCCCAGCCGCGCGAGTGGGCGATGAACGGAAAGGGCGGGAACACGAAACCGAGCTCCGCCCAGAAGGTGAACATGCCGCCGGCCACCGCCTGAATGTTGTCCTGGCCGCCGGTGATGATGAACGCGGCGACCTTGTTCCTGATCAGCACCGTGTTGCGGATCGTGACCTGGTTTTGCACGCAGTTGAGCCGCTCGATCATCTTGTAGTAGAGCGAGGACGCGTTGCCCCACCGGATAGGCGTCGCGATCAGCACCACGTCCGCCCAGTGCACGAGTCCCTCGTAAACCGCCGTGAGCTGGTCCTCGGGATCGCGCTCGGTGATGGCGCACGGCCAGGTGCAGGCGTGGGCGGCCTTGGAGTAGTTCCCCTCGCAGTGGCGGAACTTGAGGTCGCGGAGCTTGATGTACTGGGTGTCCGCGTGGCGGCGCGTGGCCTGCTCCAGCGCATGATCGAGCAGTGTGTCGGAGGTGGAGAAGCGCGGGTTGACGTCGTCCATCGCGGTCGTCGAGATGAGGAGTACCCGCGGCGGCGCGCCGGGGGGCTTCGCGTGCGGCTCGAGCAGGTGGGAGGGCTTGTGCTTGAGGAGCTTGCGCGGCATCACGGGCGGGGTCTGCACGTACACGCCGTCCTCCCGCTCTTCGACAGCGAACACCGGCACCTGCTCCTCGTCGAACCCCTCGGGCCCCTTGCCGGTGATCACGCTGTACTCCCACGCGTGCCAGGGGCACATCACGAACTCGCCGTGGAGCCGTCCTTCCGACAGCGGGCCGCCCTTGTGATTGCAGCTGTTGCCGATCGCTCGGAAGGCGCCGTCGTAGAAGAACACCGCGACGAACCAGCGGTCGAGCTTGAACGCGCACGGCACCCGGTTCGAGAGCTCGGCTCGATCGCCAAGTCGCCACGTGGCCATGACAGCACTCCTGTGAGAGGCAGGGTAAATTGTAGCCTTCATGCCCGCGGCCCGCTCCCGCTTCGCCGTCATCTTCTTCACGGTCCTGATCGACCTGATCGGGTTCGGCATCATCATCCCGATCCTGCCGTACTACGCGCAGCGCCTGGGGGCGGGCGGGTTCGGCCTCGGCGCGCTGCTGGGTGTGTTCTCGCTGATGCAGTTCGCCGCGACCGCGTTCCTGGGGCGCACGTCCGACCGGGTAGGCCGCCGTCCGATCCTGCTGGTGACCATGGTGGTCAACGCGCTCGGGTACCTGCTATTCGCAGCCGCCCAGTCGTATCCCGTATTGTTCGTCGCGCGCGTCGTTTCCGGATTTGCGGGCGGCAACATCTCCGCCGCCCAAGCCTACATCGCGGACATCACGACGCCCGCCGAGCGGTCGCGCGGCATGGGGATCATCGGCGCGGCATTTGGGCTTGGCTTCATCATCGGCCCCGCTGTGGGTGGCCTCTCGGCTCACTATCTCGGGCCCGCGGCGCCGGGACTCGTGGCCGCAGGGCTGTCGCTCGTGAACTTCGTATCGGCGTACTTCATCCTGCCCGAGTCACTCCGGGAGGAACACCGCACCGTGGGTGGGATGTGGGACCTCTCGCACATCGGCGACGCGGTCCGGCACCCGCGGCTTGCGCCTCTCATGGCGGCATGGGCGGTGGCGCCGTTCGCCTTCTCGGGTTACACGGTCGCCCTGCCGCTCTGGGCCGGAGTCAGCTTCGGCTGGCGCGAGCAGGAACTGGGTTGGTTCTTCACGGTGATCGGCGCGACGGCAGCGGTCGTGCAGGGGTATCTCTTCGGCAAGCTCGCCGGACGCTTCGGCGAGCGCTGGCTCCTCATCGTGGGCGCCTTCGGCATGGCGCTCGCCATCGGGGTGATCCCGGCGCTCCACTCGAGCGCCGCCCTGTACGGGTGGACGGTCGTGCTCGCGTTCTCGAACAGCGTGTTCTCTCCCGCGGCCACCGGGCTCGTGTCCGTGTTCGCCGATCCCGCTGAGCAGGGCACGGTGCTGGGCGCGGCCCAGGCCCTCTCGGCGCTCGGCCGGCTGCTCGGGCCGGTCGTGATAGGCAGGGTGTACGACGGGTCCCCGTCGGCGGCGTTCGTGGCCGCGGGGGTGGTGATGGCGCTCGGGGGGGTCGTGTGCCTCCGGGTGCCGAAGATCGAACGGGATCGAGTGGTCAGTGCACAAGTCTTCAATGGCTAGGCGCCTGGGCGCACAGCGGTGCGCTGTGCGTCTGTGCGTCAAGCCTATGTCTAGCCCACTCCCCGTTTTCCGCCTCATATTTTCCTCACCCCCAGCAGGAGTTGGCGGCGCCCATGCGCGTGTACAAGACACCGGAGATCCGCAACGTGGCCGTCGTGGGCCACGGCGCGAGTGGCAAGACTTCCCTGGTCGACGCCCTCTCGTTCGTGGCCGGTACGAGCAAACGCCACGGGTTTGTGAAGGACGGTACGGCCCTCACCGATTACACCCCCGACGAAATCGAGCGCAAGTACTCCATCAACCTGGCCCTCGCCGTGGCCGAGTGGATGGACACGAAGGTCAACCTGATCGATACGCCCGGCTATCTCGACTTCACCGGTGAGGCCCTCGCCGGCGTGCACGCCGCGGACGCCGCGGTCGTGGTCGTGTCAGCGACGGGTGGAGTGGAGGTTGGGACCGAGAAAGTGTGGGATTACTGTGAAGCGCGCGGGATCCCGCGCTTGTTCTTCGTCTCCCTGATGGACAAGGAGCACGCCGACTTCCACAAGGTGTACCGGCGGATCAAGGACCTGCTCACGCCGAAGGTGATCCCCGTGGAAATCCCGGTGGGCGAGGGCCCCGAGTTCCATGGGATCATCAACCTCTTCTCGAAGCGCTGCCACATGTACAAGAAGGGCACCAAGGCGGGCGAATCCGAGGAGGTGGACGTCCCGGCGGAGTACCGGGAACGCTTCGAGGAGTACTCGAAGGAGCTGATCGAGCGCATCGCCGAGACCGACGATACGTTGCTCGAGCACTATCTAGGCGGGGAGGAGATCGGTCGGGATGAGGCCATCCGGGCGATGAAGGCCGGGATGCTCAAGGGCGAGCTGTTCCCGCTGTTCTGCGGCGCCGCCGAGCTGACGTACGGCATGCGCGCGCTGCTGTCCAAGATGGTGGAGCTGTTCCCGGCGCCGCACGAGCGGCCGCCGGTGGACGCGCAAAAGTGGAGGAGCGCGGAACGCGTGCCGCTCAAACCCGACGACACGGGACCGTTCGTCGCCCAAGTCTTCAAGACCATGTCCGAGCCGCACGTCGGCGACGTCACGTACTTCCGCGTGTACTCGGGGCTCGTGCGGAATGGTCAGGATGTCTACAACGCGCCGCGCGAGGCGGTGGAGAAGCTGAACCATCTCTGCGTAAGCGTCGGCAAGGACCGCTCGGAGATCGCCGAGCTGCACGCAGGGGACATCGGAGTGGTCGCCAAGCTGCACGACACGCATACGAATGACACGCTCTCGGTTCGGGAGCGGCCGATCGTCCTCCACAAGATCCCGTTCCCGGAGCCGGTGATCACGGTGGCGATCGAGGTCAGGCAGCGGGGTGAAGAAGAGAAGCTCTCGAACGGCCTGCACAAGCTGCACGAGGAGGATCCTACGTTCCAGCACGAGTACAACGGCGAGCTCGGTCAGACGCTGATCCACGGCCTGGGCGAGCGGCATCTCGAGATCATCGTGGGTCGGCTCGCGCGGAAGTTCGGTGTGCACGCCCTGATTACGAAGCCGAAGATCGCGTACCGTGAAACGTTCCGCGGGCGGGGCGAGGGGCAAGGGAAGCACAAGAAGCAGACCGGGGGCCGCGGTCAGTACGGCGACTGCTGGATCCGCCTGGCACCGCTGCCGCGGGGCTCGGGGTTCGTGTTCGAGGACAAGATCGTGGGCGGCGTGATCCCGCGACAATACATCCCGGCCGTGGAGCGGGGAATGCATGAAGCGGCGGCGCGCGGTCCGGTGGCGGGATATCCGGTGGTGGACTTCAAAGTGGAGCTGTACGACGGCTCGTACCACGACGTGGACTCGAACGAGATGTCGTTCAAGATGGCCGGGATCCTCGCGTTCCGGAACGTGAGTCCGAACTGCAAGCCGGTGTTGCTCGAGCCGATCCTGGAGCTCGAGGTGTGGACACCCGACGAGTACCTCGGCGCGGTGATGGGCGACCTCTCCGCGCGTCGAGGGCAGATCCTGGGCTCCGAGCCCGACGGACGGCTGGCGAAGGTCCGGGCGTACGTGCCGGAGGCGGAGTTGGACCGCTATGCCACTCAGCTGCACTCGCTGACGCACGGCCGCGGGACGTACCGGCAGAAGTTCCACGTGTACCAAGAAGTCCCGCTGGAGGTGGCACAGAAAGTGGTCGAGGCCCGGAAGAAAGAGCTGGAGGAGGCGAAGGCGTAGTATGCAGAATCTCCTGGATCGCCTCGGGAGTGCCCTGGCCGACCGTTACGCCATCGAGCGGGAGGTCGGTCGTGGTGGCATGGCGACGGTCTACGCGGCCCAGGATCTGAAGCACCACCGTCCGGTGGCCGTGAAGGTGCTTCACCCCCACCTCACGGCCAATCTCGGGCCCGAGCGATTCCTGCGCGAGATCCAGATCGCGGCACGCTTCCAGCACCCCCATATCCTCCCACTCTACGACTCGGGGCAGGCGAACGGCCTTTTCTATTACGTGATGCCGTACGTGGAGGGGGAATCGCTCCGCGCCGCTGGAAGACGCCCTCCAGGTGGTCCGGGCCGTCGCGGCCGCGCTCGATTACGCCCACCGTCACCAGGAAAACGTCATGCTCCATGAGGGCGAGGCGATGGTGACCGATTTTGGGATTGCCAAGGCCATCAGCGTGGCCGGCAAGGAAACCCTGACGCAAACCGGAGCTGCCGTCGGCACGCCGGCCTACATGAGCCCCGAACAGGCGGCGGGCGAAGCGGAGCTCGATGGGCGCAGCGACATCTACTCCCTTGGCTGCATGCTGTACGAGATGCTGGCCGGCGAGACACCATTCACCGGGCCGACGGCGCAGGCCATCCTGGCGAAGCGCTTCACCGATCCCGTGCCGTCGCTCCGCTCGGCGCGGGAGACCGTGCCCGATTGGATCGACCGCGCGGTGACCCGGGCCCTCGCCAAGGTGCCGGCCGACCGGTTCGCCACCGCCGCCCAGTTTGCGCTGGCCCTGGCGTCGCCGGGCGGGTGACGACTCCGCCGGGCAGCACGCCGGCGACCTGGGCGGCCCAGGCAGCCACCGCCGCGAAGTCCATCGCCGTGTTGCCGTTCGTCAACATGAGCGCCGATCCGGAGAATGAATACTTCACCGACGGCATTGCGGAAGAGATCATCAACTCCCTCACGAAAATCCAGGCGTTGCGCGTGGCTTCGCGCACGTCGGCGTTCGCGTTCAAGGGGAAGAACCAGGACATCCGCAGGATCGGCGAGCAGTTGAGCGTCAGCACGGTGCTCGAGGGGAGCGTGCGGAAAGCGGGGACAAGGCTGCGGGTCACGGCGCAGCTGGTGAACGTCGCCGACGGCTACCATCTCTGGTCGGAGCGCTACGACCGGGAGATGTCCGACGTGTTCGCGATCCAGGACGAGATCGCGGAGAACATCGTGCGGGCGCTGCGGGTAGTCCTGAGTGAGGACGAGAAGCGCGCGATCGAGAAGGTGCCGACGGCGAACGTGCAGGCCTACGATTACTACCTGCGCGGGCGGCAGTTCTTCCACCAATGGCGGCGGAAGGGAGTCGAGTACGCCCGGCGGATGTTCGAGCGGGCGATCGAGGTCGACCCCAATTACGCGCTCGCCTACGCCGGGATTGCCGACTGCTGCTCGTTCATTTACACCTACTGGGACGCGAGCGCGGCGCACCTGGAGCAAGCGGACGCCGCGAGCCGGAAGGCCCTCGAACTCGATCCCGAGCTCGCCGAAGCCCACACGTCGCGTGGACTGGCCCTCGCCTTCGCCCGGCGACATGCCGAAGCGGAACAGGCGTTCAACATCGCGATCCAGCTGAATCCGAAGCTGTTCGAAGCCCATTACTTCTACGCCCGGGCGCGATACCAGCAAGGGAAGCTCGCCGAGGCGGCGCAGTCCTTCGAGGAGGCGTGCCGGCTTCGGCCGGACGACTATCAAGCCGCCTCCTTCCTGTCACAGACCTATGATGGGCTGGGGCGCAAGGCGGACGCGGGGCGGGTCCACCGGTCGCCATTCAGGGCGAGACCGACGACGCCGTCAAGTGCCTGGAAAAGGCGGTGCAATACGGCTTCGGGTTGCGGGGGTGGATCGAGAACGATTCCGACCTCGACTCGCTGCGCGGCGACCCGCGGTTCCAGGCGCTCTTGGGCAAGATGTGACCGTGCCGGCGTGGGCGGAGAATGCGGAGGGCGGTCGAGTCGGCGTCCGCGATGATCGAGGTGATGCGGCGCGCTCGTGAATGGGACTGGCGGGCGCTCGCTCGCGGGACGATGGAGCAAGCCATATCTTTGCCATAAATGGCTGAATTGGTTGACCGCGCTCGCACCGCTCTGGCCGACCGCTACGCCATCGAGCGGGAAGTCGGCCGCGGCGGCATGGCGACGGTTTTTCTCGCGCAGGACCTGCGGCACCACCGCCCGGTGGCCGTGAAGGTGCTGCACCCCCAGCTGGCGGTGAGCCTCGGGCCCGACCGGTTCCTGCGCGAGATCCAGATCGCGGCCCGCCTGCAGCATCCCCACATCGTCCCGCTGTACGACTCCGGGCAGGCCGGGGAGCTCCTGTACTACGTGATGCCCTACGTCGAGGGTGAATCGCTGCGCCAGCGCTTGGAGCGCGAGCGGCAGCTGCCGCTGGAGGACGCGCTCCAGGTGGCCCGGGCCGTGGCGTCGGCGCTGGACTACGCCCACCGGCACCAGATCGTCCACCGCGACATCAAGCCCGAAAACGTGATGCTGCACGACGGTGAGGCAGTGGTGACCGATTTCGGGATCGCCAAGGCGGTGACGGCTGCGGCAGAGAACCTGACGCAGACCGGTACCGCGGTGGGCACGCCGGCGTACATGAGCCCGGAGCAGGCGGCGGGGGAGGCCGAGCTGGACGGGCGAAGCGACATCTATTCCCTGGGCGCGGTGCTGTACGAGATGCTGGGGGGGGTGGCGCCGTTCACGGGGCCCACGGTGCAGGCGATCATCGCGAGGTTGTTCACGGATCCGGTGCCCCGGCTCCGCGAACGACGGGATGAGGTACCTGACTGGCTGGAGCAGGCGGTGCTGAAGGCGCTGGCGAAGGCCCCGGCCGGGCGGTACACGACGGCCGCACAGTTCGCCCAGGCGCTCGCGTGGCCCGCTGGCGGCTCGACGCCGCCGGGAAGCATGCCGGCCGGCGCGGCGAAGTCGATCGCGGTGCTGCCGTTCGCGGACATGAGCTCTCAGCGGGACCAGGAGTATTTTTGCGAAGGCATCGCCGAGGAGATCATCAACGCGCTCACCAAGATCCAGGCGCTGCGCGTGGCGTCGCGGACCTCGGCGTTCGCGTTCAAGGGGAAGAACGCGGCCATCGGCGAGATCGGCCGGAAGCTGAAAGTCGCGACGGTGCTCGAGGGCAGCGTACGGAAAGCGGGGACCAGGCTGCGGGTCACGGCGCAGCTCGTGAATGTCGCCGACGGCTACCATCTCTGGTCAGAGCGCTACGACCGCGAGCTGCAGGACGTGTTCGCGATCCAGGACGAAATCGCCGAGAACATCGTCAAGGCGCTGCGGGTGGTGCTGAGCGAGGAAGAGAAACGGGCGATCGAGAAGGCGCCGACCGAGAACGTGCAGGCGTACGACTACTACCTGCGCGGGCGGCAGTTCTTCCACCAGTTCCGCCGCACCGGCATCCAGTTCGCGCGCCGGATGTTCGAGCGCGCCATCGAGATCGACCCCGACTACGCCCTTGCGTACGCCGGGGTCGCCGACTGCTGCTCGTTCCTCTACATGTACTGGGACGGCAGCAAGGCCAATCTTGAGAGCGCGGACTCCGCGAGCCGCAAGGCCCTTCAGCTCGATCCCGAGCTGGCCGAGGCGCACGCGTCCCGGGGGTTCGCCTTGTCCCTGAGCAGGCAGTACGACGAGGCACGGCGGGAGTTCGAAACCGCGATCCGGCTCAACCCGAAGTTGTACGAAGCGCACTACCTATATGCGCGGGCGTGCTTCCAGGAGGGCAAGCTGGAGGAGGCCGTGCGGCATTACGAAGATGCCTCGCGCGTGCGCCCTGAAGACTACCAGGCACTGTTTCTGATGCAGGCACCCCTGACCTCGCTGGGCCGCACGGCAGACGCTCACGCGGCCCTCAGCCGGGGGTTACAGGTGGCCGAGAAGCACCTTGAGCTCAACCCAGACGACGCTCGCGCTCTCGTCTTGGGTGCAACCGCGTGGATCCAGCTGGGCGACAACGAACGGGGGCTCGAGTGGGCCAGACGGGCGTACGCCATGGATCAGGAGGACCCGGGGATCCTCTACAACGTGGCGTGCGCGTATGCACTTCGGGGGCTGACGGACGAGGCGATCGGCTGCCTCGAGAAAGCGATCCAGAATGGGTTCGGGCACCGGGAGTGGCTGGAGAACGACTCGGACCTCGACTCGTTGCGCGGTGATCCGCGCTTCCAGGCGCTCCGGGCGCGCATCTGATGGATGGCCTCGCTTGGCACGTGAGCGCGGGAGACGCCCGTTGCGTCAGGGTGTGACAGTGCCCCTCAGCTCGATCGGATTTCCAGCACCGCCGCCCCGTGCACCTTCCCCGCGCGCAGCCGCTCCAGCGCCTCGTTCGCCCGCTCGAGTGCGTACGGTTCGACTGCCGTCCGCACCGGTACCTTCGGGGCGAGCGCGAGGAAGTGCTCGCCATCCTGCCGTGTGAGATTGGCCACCGAACGGATGACGCGCTCTCCCCAGAGGATGTCGTACGAAAACGCGGGGATCTCGCTCATGTGGATCCCGGCGCACACGACTGTCCCGCCTTTCACCACGGCGCGGAGCGCCGCGGGGACGAGCGCGCCTACGGGCGCGAAGATGATCGCCGCGTCAAGCGAGTGGGGCGGCGGCGCGTCCGACGCTCCCGCCCATTCTGCTCCGAGCGCGAGCGCGAACTGTTGGGCGTCGCTGTCTCCCGGGCGCGTGAACGCGAAGACCCGCCGGCCCTGGTGGCGCGCGACCTGGGCGACGATGTGCGCGGCGGCGCCGAAGCCGTACAGCCCGATCCGCTCAGCGGCTCCCGCGGCAGCCAGCGAGCGGTAGCCGATCAGCCCAGCGCAGAGCAGCGGTGCCGCCTCGAGGTCCCCGTAGCTGTCCGGGATCGGGAATGCGAAGCGCGCGTCCGCAACCGCGTACTCGGCGTAGCCGCCGTCGAGCTGGTAGCCCGTGAACCGGGCGCGGTCGCACAGATTCTCGCACCCCGCGCAGCAGTAGCGGCAGGCGCCGCAGGTCCAGCCGAGCCACGGCACGCCCACCCGCTGTCCGGGGGTGAAGCGCGCGACCTCCGCGCCGGTCGCGACCACCGACCCCACGATCTCGTGACCGAGCACGAGGGGCAGTTTCGGGTCGGGGAGGTCTCCGTCGATGACGTGGAGGTCGGTGCGGCAGACGCCGCACGCCTTCACGGTGAGCAGGATCTGGTGGGGCTTGGGCTCGGGGCGGGCGACGTCGGCCGCGCGCAGTGGGCGGCGCGGGACGTCCAACAGCATGGCACGCATGGTCGTGTGAATCTTAACGAGCAACGGGGCCGGAGCGCTCGCTCGCGCCCCGGGCCCCTCGTGCTGCTACGGCCCGCTTCGCTTAGCCGACGAGAATCGGCTCCTGCACCATCGGTTGTTTGTACACGTACCGCTTCCCCGCATAGTTGCGGAGCACAACTTCCTCGTCTGTGATCGACTCCACGTACTCGGGCAGCAACGGGATCTTCCCCCCGCCGCCGGGCGCGTCGATCACGAAATGCGGCACGGCGAGCCCCGACGTCCAGCCCCGCAGCGCCCTGATGATCTCGAGCCCCGTCTCGACGGTCGTGCGGAAGTGCTCCGCGCCCGCCACCTGGTCGCACATGTAGATGTAGTACGGGCGCACCCGCGCGGCGAGGAGCTTCTGCATCAGGAGCTTCATCACTTCGGGGTCGTCGTTCACGCCCTTCAGGAGCACCGTCTGGCAGCCGAGCGGGATGCCGGCATCGGCGAGCAGGCCGAGGCCTGCGACCGCCGCAGCCGTCAGCTCGCACGGGTGGTTGAAATGGGTGTTGATGTAGAGCGGATGGTACTTCCGCAGGATGGCGCACAGCTCGGGCGTGATCCGCTCCGGGAGGTGGCACGGCACCCTGCTCCCGATGCGGAGGACCTCGATGTGTGTGATGGACCGCAACCGCTCGCAGATCTCGTCGATCCGCCGGTCCGAGAGCAGCAGGGGGTCGCCGCCCGACATGATGACGTCGCGGATCTCGGTGTGCTCCTCGAGGTAGCGGAAGGCCGACTCGAGCTGGGACAGCGGGATCTTGTCCGGGTCCCCCACCTTGCGGCGCCGCGTGCAAAAGCGGCAATACGACGCGCACACAGGGGACACGAGGAACAGCGCCCGGTCCGGGTAACGGTGCGTGATGTTCGGGACGGGCGAGTGGGCGTCTTCCGCGAGCGAATCCACCAGCCCGTCGTGGACGTCGAGCTCCTGGAGGTCGGGGACATACTGCCGCCAGATCGGATCGCCCGGCGACTGGATGAGGTCCACCATCGCGGGCGAGATCCGGAACTCAAAGTTCTCGGCCGCCAAGCGCAGACGCCCGAGGTCGGGGAAGGGTTCGGGCCCGAACTTCGCGACGAGCGCCTCGAGCGAGGCGATGCTCTTCTTACGAAGAAGCTCTTGCCAGGACACCATGCCTCAGGTCCTTGAGATAAATCACCAAGTCGTCATCCGGCGCGTAGTAGCCGGGCAGGGTCGCCGCCCGAGCGTAGCCGCGCCGCTCGTAAAAGGCGCGCGTCGGGGCATAGTCGGCGCGAGACGAGGTCTCGACGACGATCAGCCGACAGCGGTCAACCAGCAGTTGCGTTTCGACCGCCGCGAGCAGTTGGGTGCCGACGCCTTTCCCCTGCGATGCGGGGTCGACGACGATCCAGTACAGGTCGTAGGTGCCTTGCGTGCCCGGGGTCGGACCCCAGGACGCATAACCGATCAGCTCGTCGCCCGCATACGCGCCGAGAAACCGGTAGTCGTTGTCCCCGCCGAGGCTCTCGTCGAGCAGTTCCACGGCCGTCGCAACCTCCTCCGGCCGGAAGAGACCCGTCGCGCGGGTCAACCGCTCAAGTCGGGCGCGCTGCGCGCGGCCGACGGGGCGGAGCGAGCAGCTCACGGGCGGCCTTCGCGCCCTGGGCCTCGCGGAGCGCGACCTCGGCGATCCGGCGCACGAGTTCCGCGTAGTCCCAGCCGGCCACCCTCGCCATCCGCGACAGGCCGGCGTCGTCGTTCAGGTCGGGGTTGGGGTTGACCTCGAGGACCCAGGGACGGCCCTGCTCGTCCATCCGCAGGTCGACCCGGCCGTAGCCCTTCCCCTGCATCGCGCGCCAGGCGGCGTCCGCGATCCTCACCAGCCGGTCGGCGACCTTGGGGGGGATGCTGGCGGGGCACACGGGGACGCTGCCCACGTCGTCTGGCGAGCCGGTCTCCCACTTCGCGGCGTACGTGAGGATCGGCCAGGCGCGCTCGGGCATCCGGCTGAAGTCGATCTCGGCGATGGGCAGGACGCGGCTGCCGACACAGCCGACATTGAACTCGCGGCCCGCGACGTACTCCTGGATGAGCACCTCGTCGAACTGCTCCGTCATCGCGGCGACACGCGCGCGCAGCTCGTTGCGGTCGTTGACGACCGACCCGCGGTCGAGCCCTGCGCTCGCGTCTTCCGCCGCCGGCTTGACGATCGCGGGGAGGGGGAAGTCGTCGTCGATCGTGCCCTGTGCCAGCGTCCAGCGGGGGACTGGGAGCCCGGCCCGCTCGAGCAGTGCGTTCGCCACCGCCTTGCGGCGGCAGGCGGCCAAGGTCCACAGACTCGCGCCCGTGACCGCAAGCCCCGCGAACTCGAGGGTCCCGACGACATGCTCTTCCCACTCGCTGCGCCCGTGCACGCCCTCGCACAGGTTGAAGACGAGGTCTGCGCGTCGAGCCACCTGAAACCACCGCATGTCGTGGCGCACCGGGACCTTCCGGATCTCGTGACCCTTTGCGCCGAATATCGCCCCGATCTCGTCCACGGCCTTCATCACGCCACGGATGTCCTCCGTCGTCCAGTCGTCGGCGCCGGGGTCGTAGAGGATGACGATCCTCATGCGGATGCCGCCGCGGCCTGGCCGGCCCCGAGATCGATCGCGACGTCCTGCCCGGTCAGCCGCCGCCAAGCGATGCGGACGACCTCCTGGATCAGTTCGTCGTAGCTGAAGCCGGCGGCGCGGGCGGCCTTCGGGAAGCAGGAGTTCATCGCGGGGTCGGGGATGATCCCGGGCAGCGGGTTGAGCTCGAGGATGTTGGGGACGCTGAACCGGTCCACGCGGATGTCGACGCGGCACCAGTCGCGGCAACCGAGAGCGTGGTAGGCGTCGAGGGCCGTGCGCTCGATCTCGCTGTACAGGTCGGCCGGCACCCGCGCGGGGCACTGGAAGATGGCGAGCGGGGCCTCCGGCCGATCCCATACCCACTTGGCTTCGTAGCCGTACACGGGCGCCGCGCCCGCGGGGAGGGTCGAGAAGTCGAGGCCGATGACGGGGAGGCAGTAGGCCGCCGCACCGTTGCCCAGAATCGCGACCGTGAACTCCGGACCGGGGAGGTAGGTCTCGACCAAGACGGGCTCGGTGTAACGATCGAGCAGGTACCGGCCGCGCTCGCGCAGCTGCGCGGGGGCCTGGCATAAGTTATTGGCAAATACCCCTTTACCGGACCCCTCCGCAACCGGCTTGACGAACACCGGAAACGGCAGCGCCACGTGCTCCAGATCCGTTGCCGTCTCGACGCACGCGAACGGCGCGGTCGGCACCCCACGGAACGCGAGGATCTCTTTGGTGCGTCCCTTGTGGAGCGACAGCCCGAGCGTGAGCGGGTCCGAGCCCGTGTACGGAATGCTCAGGTACTCGCAGATCGCGGGGACGAGCGCTTCGCGGTTCTGGCCGTGGAGCCCCTCGGCCATGTTGAACACGAGGTCGGGACGGGCGAGGGCGAGCTTCTGCGGCAAGAACTGATCGGCTTCGAGTCGAATGACGCTGCCGAAGAGACCGAGAGCCTGCTCCACCGCGGCGATGGTGGATGGGTCGTCCCACTCGGCGAACGCGTCGCTGGTACTCGGAGGCTCTTCGGCGGGCGCGGGATCGGGTTTTTGGTTGTACGCGAGACCGATTCGCATGTGGTCTCTCGGGTGATCTCCTACAAAAAAGGCCGCTCATGTCGTGCGGTCTGTGGAGCGACACGGATTGTCGAGTAGAGAATACGAAAAGCCGGAGCGATGCGCAATAGGGAGAATGGATTTTTTCCCCGACGTCCGACGCTCACACTTTGTGGTACGCGACGCGGGCGGCTTCCTGTTTGTCGTCGGCGAGGTAGATCTCGAAATCGGAGAACAGCGCGGGTGCCTGGGGCTGCAAGCCGCGGAGGCACGCGATCGCCATCCGGCGAATCTCGAGCTCCGCGCCCTCCGACGTGCGCAACTCGAGCATCGTGCGCCACGCACGCACGTTCGCCGAGACCACGATTTTCACCTCGGTGGCGTTCGGCAACACGCTGCGCGCCGCTTCGCGCGCCAGCTTGCGCCGATGGACCTTGTCCGTGACCCACGCGTACCGCTCCATCAGCGACTCGACCGCGCGCCCGTAGGCCGCCTGGCTCTCCGCGACGTGTCGCTCCCATTCGTGCTCCAGCCGCTCGTCGCCGAGGATGGCTGGAGGGATGACGAACGCCGCATGCGACTCGTCGACGTAGCGCTGCGAGAGCTGAGAATAGCCAAAGCCGGCGCGGTGGCGCACGAGCTCATGCGAGCAGGAGCGGGAAATCCCTTCGATCAGGAGCACGTACACGGGATGCTCGAGCACGGAGCCGTGACCCTGCTTCTTGATGTTCTCGAGATACTCCGCCGTCGCCCGGTTCGCGGGGTTGTGGTGGCTCATGTAGCAGATCCGGCCGGCGTACTCGGCGAGCCGCTCTCCGTCTGACGCGTCCCCGCGCCATTGCACTCGCAGGTGCTCCGGCTCGAGGAACTGGGGGCGGGCGATGAGCGTGATGCGGGGAGCGCGGTAGATCTCGAGATCCATCAGCGGGCGAGCTCGGGCTTGGGGGTGGCCCACCCGGCGGTGCGCTCGATGTCGCGCAACCGAGCGGCGATGTCGTCGGGGATCCGCGCGGCGTCCAAGCCGATCTTCAGATCGGCGAGCGGCGCCCAATCGGCCGAGGGGATTATAACACCGGGATTGAGGATCAGCCGCGGGTCGTACGCCGCCTTGAGGCCGCGGCACAGCGCCGCCACCTCGGGCCCGTGGAAGCGCTCGACCAGTCCTGCGCGCAGCCGTCCGTCGCCGTGCTCTCCGGACGGCGTGCCGCCCAACCGCCCGACCAGGTCGGTGACCTCGGCGAACAGCGCCGCGAGCGCGTCCTTCCAGCCGGGCCGCGTCGTGTCAGGCTGAGCGTTCACGTGCACGTGCCCGTCGCCCGCGTGGCCGAAGCTGGTCACCGGCACCCCGTGACGCTGCGCCGCCGAGCGCAGCCCCGCGAGGTAGTCGCCCAGCCGCTCGAGCGGGACACACCCGTCTTCCACCACCTGAAGGGAGCGCCGGGTCTCGGGGAGCCGGGCGAGGGCGGGGCTCGCGAGCCTGCGGATGGTCCAGAGCTTCTCGAGGCTCCCGCGGTCCACCGCCGTCGCGACGTGCGCGGTGAGTGGCTTGAGCCCGCGCACCACGTCCCCGACCGCCCCGCGCGCGGCCGCGGCCGTGTCGCGCTCGAACTCGAGGAGCAACAGCCCGTCGACCCCCTCCGGAATGTCGGCACCGGCCTCCCGCACGAGCTCGAGGAGCGTTCGGTCCAGGAGCTCCACCGCCGACGGATTGAGCGCCACGATGTGGGGGACCGCCTCGGCGAGCGCCTCGACGCTCCCGAAGCCAAGGGCGGCGCCGGCCCTGTCGGGCGGGATCGGCTCGAGCCGCCACCGCACCGCCGTGATCACCGCGAGCGTTCCCTCGGACCCGATGAGCAGGTCCAGCTCGTCCCCCGACTCGGCGTAGCGGTCCAGGGCGTATCCGCTCGAGTTCTTGCGGGTGCGGGGAAAGCGCTCCGCGACGAGCCGCCGCGCGCCCGGCTCCAGGCGGAACCGCTCCCCCCCCCCCGCCCCTCGTGACACCCGGTGCGCCTCGCCGTCCGCACCCACGATCTCCACCGCCTCTATCCACGGGCGCACGCTGCCGCAGCGCACCGAGCGCGGGCCCGCGGCGTTGGTCGCGACCATCCCGCCGGAGGTCGCGAACGCGCCGGACGACGGGTCCGGGGGAAGCCGTAACCCGAACGGGCGGGCGGCATCGCTCACCTCCCCCCACGTCACCGATGCGCCCACCCACACGGAGCGATGGGCCCAGTCCGGCGCCATCCAGCGGAACCCCTGGCTCAGGTCCACGACCACGCCTCGACCCACATTCGATCCCGGCATCCCGCTGCCGGAGCCCCGGGGCACGAGCGGCGTGCCCGTGTCCGCGGCCCAGCGGACGATCTGTTGCAGCTCGTCCACACGGCGGGGCACGGCCACGCCCG
>JBOHSI010000204.1:0-7026 GCA_050733055.1 Gemmatimonadales bacterium | reverse complement strand
GCCCAGGCGAGCAGCGCGAGCCCCGTTACGATCAGGAACGGCGCCGACAGCGTCTCGAGCCACTTGTTCATGCTCGCCGCGAGCATGTACGTCGGGATACAGACGCTTATCCCGACCCACAGCGAGGTGATGTGCCACACGTTCCACGTGCGCTGGCCGATCCCGGTGTGCCAGGTCGGCGTTGACGAGCGCCGAGGCAGGCAACGCCTCGGCGAGCTCGATCATGCCTCGGCGAGTCACGCGACTTGCACCGCGCGCTCGAACGCCCGTACCAGCACGCGGCGCGTGAGCACCGCGGCAAGGTGCCGCCGGTAGACGGCCGACGCGTGGATGTCCGAGGGCGGGTCGATGTCCCGCCGGGCCGCGGCCTCGGCGGCGGCCTCGATCGCCGCGGCCGTCGGCTTCTCGCCCGTGAGGGCGGCGGCGGCCTGGATCGCGAGCACGGGGCCGTCACCCACGGAGACGAGGGCGATCCGTGCGACCTCGCAACGCCCGCGCCCATCGAGAGCGACCAGCGCCGCGACGCCCACCAGCGCGTAGTCGCCGTGGCGGCGCGCCACCTCCATGAAGGCGTGGCCGCTCCGGGCCGGGGCGCGGGGCACCGCGACCTCGACCAGTAGCTCGTCCGGGCCGAGGGCCGTTTCGAGGATCCCGGTGAAGAACTCGCCCGCCGGGATCGTGCGCTCGCGCTCGCGGCTGCGGGCGCGGAACCGCGCGTCGAGCGCGAGCATCACTGCCGGCAGCTCGGCGGCCGGGTCGGCATGCGCTAGGCTGCCGCCCACGGTGCCGCGGTTTCGGATCTGGGGGTGGGCCACGAACGGCAACGCCTCCGCGACGAGCGGGGCCTCGCGGCGGACCACGTCGCTCCGCTCGACCGCCCGTTGCCGGGTCATGGCGCCGATCGTGAGCCGGTCCGGTTCGGAACGGACGTACGCCAGCTCTGCGATGCCGCTCAGGTCCACCAGCGCCTGGGGCCGCGCGAGCCGGAAGTTCATCGCCGGAATGAGACTCTGCCCCCCCGCGAGGGGCTTCGCCTCACCGCCGTGCTCGGCCAACAGCGCGAGCGCTTCGTCCAGAGCGGTCGGCCTGAAGTACCGGAACGAGGCGGGCTTCATCGCGCCCGTGCCTCGCGCGCCTGGGCGATGAGCTCGAACAGCCGGTTCGGGCTGAGCGGGATCTCCGTGATCTCCACGCCGTAATCGGCGAGGGCGTCCTCGACGGCCTGCGCGAACGCGGCCCCCGTGGGGATCGCGCCGGCCTCGCCCACGCCCTTCACGCCCAGGGGGTTCAAGGGGGACGGGGTCTCGCGGTGCGCCGTCTCGACGGGTGGCACGTCGGTCGCCGTCGGGAGCAGATAGTCCATGAACGAGGCGTTCAAGAGCTGTCCGTCTTCGTCGTACACGAGCTGCTCGTAGAATGCGTTGCCGATGCCGTGCGCCACGCCGCCCTGGATCTGGCCGTCCACTACGAGGGGATTGATGACCCGCCCGCAGTCATGCACCACGACGTAGCGCTGCACCTCGACCAGCGCCGTCTCGGGATCGACTTCCACGATCGCCGCGTGCACGCCGTTCGCCGTGCTGCCCCGGGCCGGCCCGAAGTACGCCGTGGCCTCGAGCCCAGGCTCGGTGCCGGGCTGCACGGCGCCGCGCAGCGGATTGGCTTTGAGCGCGAGCTCGCCCAACGGGACGGCGGAATCGGGAGCCCCACGCACCCGCACGTGCCCGTCCGCAAGCTCGAGGTCCTGCTTCGCCGCTTCGAGGTGACGGCTCGCGACGTCGAGGATTTTCTCGCGCACGGCGAGGGCGGCGGCGTGGCACGCGCTGCCAGCCACGACGGCGCCGCGACTCGCGAACGTTCCCGTGCCCCAGTGGAACTCGCGCGTGTCGCCCGTGATCACGTGCACCCGTTCCACGTCCACGCCCAGCACCTCGGCGACGATCTGGGCGAACACGGTGAAGTGTCCCTGCCCTTGAGTCCCGACGCCGGTCGCGACCCGCACCCAGCCGCTCGGCTCCACGGTGACCCGCGCCCCTTCGTAGGGTCCGATTCCCGTGCCTTCGACGTAGCACACGACTCCGATCCCCACGTGTCGTCCAGCGGCGCGCAGCCGGGGCTGCTCGACCCGCACAAACCGCTCGTAGTCGATGATCCGCAACGCCTCGTCGAGCGCCGGCGCGTAGTCGCCGCTGTCGTACACGAGCGGCGCCGAGTCCTGGAAGATGATCTCGTGGTTGTGGGGAAACTGCTCCGGCCGGAGCAGGTTGCGCCGGCGGATCTCGGCGCGGTCGAGACCCAGCTCCCTCGCGGCGCAGTCGAGCAGCCGCTCCATCACGAAGACGCCGTGCTGGCGGCCAGCGCCCCGAACCGGCGTGACGATCGTCTTGTTGGTAAAGACTGCGGTGAACTCGCTCTCGTAGTTGGGGACGTCGTAAGGCCCGAGCAGGGTGCACTGGCTGTTGATCGGCACGGTGAGCCCGTAGGGGTCGTAGGCGCCGGTGTCGTGCAGGAACACGTCGCGCACTCCGAGGATCTTGCCGTCCCGCGCGATCGCGAGCTCGGCGTCGTGGACCTGGCCGCGCTCCTGGGTCGTGGCGTAGAAGTTCTCCTGGCGGTCTTCGGTCCACTTGACCGGGCGGCCGAGGCGGAGCGCTGCCCACGGCACCAGCACCTCCTCCGGGTAGAACATCATGATCTTCGGCCCGAACCCGCCGCCCACGAACGGGGCGACGACGCGCACCTGCGATTCGAGCAGGCCGAGCAGGCTGGCGAGGCCGTTCCGAATCGGGATCGGCGCCTGGGTCGTGTCCCAGACTGTGAGCTCTTCGGCGCGCCGGTCCCACTGCGCCGCCACCGCGCGGTTCTCGATCGCGGCCGCTGCGCCGCGGTCGTAGCGGAAGCGGCGCGTGATCGTCGCGTGCGCGCTCGCGCGGGCCCGCCCGTAATCCCCCTTTCGCTGCACCACGTGGGCCGCGACGTTAGAGGGCAGGTGGTCGTGCACGAGCGGGGTGCCGGGGGCGAGCGCGGCCTCGAGGTCCACCACCGCGGCAAGCGGCTCCGCGTCCACCAGGATGTCGTCGAGCGCGTCTTCGGCGAGGTAGCGGTTCTCCGCGACGACCATCGCGATCGGCTCGCCGACGTGGCGGACCTTGTCCCGAGCCAGCGGGAGCTGCGTGCACGCGTTGAACACGAGCCCGGGGATCGGTGGAGGCGGGACAAGCAGCGGTCCGGGACGCCAATAGTCACCCAGGTCCGCCGCGGTGTACACCGCGACCACGCCGGGGCGGCGGCGGGCGGCGGAGACGTCTACGGCACGCAGGCGGGCGTGCGCGTGCTGGCTCCGCAGGAAGGCGACGTGCAGCATCCCTTCGACCCGGACGTCGTCCACGAAGAGCGCGCGGCCGGTGAGCAGCCGCGCGTCCTCGTTGCGGCGCACCGGCTCACCGACGTAGCGACGGGGGGGACGCGGGCGCGTCACACGCGAGCCTCACGGCCGCGACGATGTTCTGGTAGCCGGTGCAGCGACACAGATTCCCCGAGATCGCCTCGCGGATCTCGCGCTCGTTCGGGGAAGGATGGTCGCGCAGGAACGGGACGAGCGTCATCAGGATGCCGGGCGTACAGAAGCCGCACTGCAGCGCGTGGGCTTCGCGGAACGCGGCCTGGAGCGGGTGCAGCGACTCGCTCCCATCGCCCGCGCCGTCCGGGGCCAGGCCCTCGACGGTCGTGACCTCGTGCCCGTCGGCCTGGACGGCGAACATGAGGCACGACCGCACCGCCTCCCCGTCCAGCAGGACGGTACACGCGCCGCACACGCCGTGCTCGCACCCGACGTGCGTGCCGGTGAGCCCCAGCTCGTAGCGCAGGAAGTCGGAAAGCAGCAGCCGCGGCTCCACGGCGCGCTCGTGCCGGGCTCCGTTGACGCTCACCGCGATCGGCAGCTCGGGATCCACCCGCCGGGCCTCCCTTACGCGCGTCCGAAACGACGACGCCCACGCCCAGGAGGCCGCTTCAAGCCGACGCGGCCAGACAGGCGGGGCGCTGGACGGCAGAACGAGGCGCTAACGTACTCCCCCGCCTGGAGCGGAGCAAGCTGCCGTCATTGCCGTTTGCCAAGCCGCCAGCCACAATTGCACTATGCACCGCCGCGAAGGACTCGCCAAGCTCACCGGCCGCGAGCGCTACGTCGACGACCTGCCGCTCGAGGGCGCGCTCTGGGGCATGACGGTGCGGAGCCCTGCGCCGCGCGGTCGCATCACCGCCGTCCGGTTCCGTCCCGAGGTCGACTGGTCGGAGATCGTCGTCGTCGACGCCCGCGATATCCCCGGGCCGAACGAGATCATCCTCATCGAGCGCGACCAGCCCGTCCTCGCAGCGGGCTATGTGCGGCACGTGCACGAAGCCGTGCTGCTCGTCGCGCACCCCTCGCGCGAGATGGCGCGCCGAGCCGCCCGGGCGGTGGAGGTCGTGGTCGCGGCCGAGTCCCCGGCACTCGACTTCCGGGCCCCGCCACGGCCGGAGCAGATCCAGTACGGGCGGGACAACGTGCTCAAGCGGCTCAAGATCGAGAAGGGGGACGCGGAGCGAGCGCTCGCGACAGCCCCCGTCGTGGTCGAGGGCGTGTACGAGACGGGCGCGCAGGAGCACGTCTACCTCGAGACGCAGGGCATGATCGCCTGGCTCGAAGGCGACGTGCTCGTGGTGAAGGGCTCGATGCAGTGCCCCTACTATGTGCTGAACGCGCTCAAGCACGCGCTTGGGCGCGACGAGCACCGCGTGCGGGTGGTTCAGGCGCCGACGGGCGGCGGGTTCGGCGGCAAGGAGGAATACCCCTCGACCATCGCGCTGCATGCGGCGCTGCTGGCCCTCAAGGCGGGCCGCCCGGTGAAGCTGGTCTACGACCGCCCGGAGGACATGGCGGCGACCACCAAGCGCCACCCGTCGCGCGTGCGCCACCGCACGGGGCTCACCAAGGACGGCCGGCTGCTCGCTCAGGACATCGAGGTGGTGCTCGACGGCGGCGCCTACGTGACGCTGTCGCCCGTGGTACTCAGCCGCGGCATCATTCACGCAGCGGGACCCTACTCCTGCGACAACGTGCGCATCCAGGGGCGCGTGATGTTCACGAATGCGGTGCCGTTCGGCGCGTTTCGCGGGTTCGGCGCCCCGCAGACGTTGTTCGCCTGCGAGCGACACATGGATGTGATCGCGCGGACGCTCGGGCTCGATCCGGTCGAGTTGCGCCGCATCAATCTGATTCGGGACGGGCAGAGCACAGCGACGGGCCAGGTGATCCGGGACGGCACCGACCGCGTCGCCGTGCTCGAGCGGGCCCTCACCCTCTCGGGCTACCGCGAGAAGCAGCGCGCCCATCGGGAGTTCAACACGGCGCACCGCGCGACGCGGCGCGGCATCGGGCTCGCCACCTTCTATCACGGCGCCGGGTTCACGGGCGGCGGCGAGGTGCACCTGAACTCCCGGCTCCAAGTTGCGGGGTTGCCGGATGGCCGGGTCGAGGTACTGAGCGCGAACATCGAGATGGGGCAGGGGACGCTCACGGTGTTCACCCAGATCGCGGCCGACCGGCTTGGCCTGGGACCCGAGGACGTCGTGATCGGCGAGGCGGACACGGCGCGCGTGCCCAACAGCGGACCGACCGTGGCCTCGCGCACCACGATGGTGGTCGGGCGCCTGATCGAGCGCGCATGCGACGACCTGCGCCATCGCCTGGGACTCGACGACCGCGCGCGGGGCGGCGTGGTGCGGGACGCCGTGCTGCGCTGGCACCGGGAGCACCCGGGGCAGCGGCTGCTGGGCGAAGCGGTCTACGAGCGCCCACCCGGGATCACTTGGGACGACGAGCGCTACCAGGGGGACGCGTACGCAGCGTTCGCCTGGGCCGCCTACGTCGCCGAGGTGGAAGTGGACCTGCGCACCTGCGGGACGCGGGTAATCGACTTCGTCGCCGTGCAGGAGGTGGGGAAGGTGATCAATGAGACCCTGGCGCGGGGCCAGGTCCAGGGCGGCGTGGTGCAGGGAATCGGCTGGGCACTGATGGAGGAGTGCAAGTTCACCGCTGGAGCGATGATCAATAATCAGCTCACGAACTACCTCATCCCCACGAGCGACGATGTTCCGCCGATCCGTGTGGCCTTCGTCGAGAACCCCTACCCGCATGGCGCACAGGGCGCGAAGGGGCTGGGCGAGCTCCCCATCGACGGGCCCGCGCCCGCGATCGTGAACGCCGTGGCGGCGGCCACGGGCGCGGACTCGCGCGCGATCCCGCTGACGCCGGAGCGTCTCATGGAGATTGCGGATTCGAGGGCGTCATGAGTGGCAAACCCGCAATCTCGATTTCATTCACCCTCAACGAGTCGACCGTCTCCCTCGACGTCGATCCCAGCGAGCGCCTGCTCGATACGCTGCGCTACCGCCTGGGGCTCACCGGCACCAAGGAAGGCTGTGGGGAAGGAGAGTGCGGCGCCTGTACCGTGTACTTGGACGGCGTGCCGGTGAACGCCTGCCTCGTGCCGACCTACCAGGTGCGAGGCAGCCGGGTGGAGACCGTCGAGGCGCTCGACCCCGGCCGGCTCGAGCCCTTCCTCGCGCAGGGGGCGACGCAATGCGGCGCCTGCACCCCCGGCGTCGTGATGACGGCGCTGTGGATCCGCGCCCACCCCGAGCTCCTCGGGACGCACACGATCCGCGAGCTCATGGCCGGCAACCTGTGCCGCTGCACGGGCTACGACGGCATCGTGGACGCGGTGGCGAGTTCCGTCGGCGACCGGACCCGAGGGAAGGAGGAGGGGTGAGGGCGCTGTTGCCCGGGAGCGTCGCCGAGGCCCTGGACCTGCTCGCGAGCGACGGCGGGGCGGTGCCGATCGCCGGCGGCACGGACCTGCTGGTCCACTGGCCCGTCCACCTTGAGGCGCACGAGCGGACCTATGTCGATCTATCGCGGCTCGCGGACCTGAAGCCGCTGCGCTGGACCGACAGCGAGCTCGTGCTCGGCGGGCTCACGACGTA
>JBOHSI010000203.1:0-17408 GCA_050733055.1 Gemmatimonadales bacterium | reverse complement strand
TTCCGCCCCGGCGTGCCACTCGAGCGGCAGGACGATCTATGGAAATGGGTGCAGGACAACGTCGACTTCAGGGCGAGAGGCGGCATGATGTTCTAGGCGAAAGGACACGCTTGTGCCGGGCGGTCACGCTAGTGCCGTTCCAACTTGATTCGCCAAACCTGCCGAGAGCATCGTGTGCGGGTCGGTGGCCACCCCGGGCGTCCGATGACTTGGCGCGAATAGTTGGAACGGCGCTAGCGCGGCCACTCGCGCCCATCGAGCCGCTCCAGCACCGCCCAGCACAGAAGCGGGATCAGGATCTCATGGTGGCCGGTGAGCTGGATCCCGCGTCCGCCGGCGAGCGTGGGCCGCTCGACCACGTTCATGCGCGGGCGGTAGTGCCGCTGCATGTCGCAGTCGCATGCCGTGAACCCCGTCGGCTTCCCAGCGCTCAGGTTGCGCGCGACGGTGAGCGCCTTCAGGAACACCTCAGGCATGACTACGGCGCTCCCGACGTTGAGAACGACGCCGCCGTCGTCGAGCGCCGGGAGTGAGGCCGCAAGCCGCTTGAAGTCGCGCAGCGTCGTCGCGCCGAGCGCGGCGCCATCTGCCGCGGGATGCTGGTGGATGGTGTCCGCGCCGAGGGTGACGTGCACCGTTACCGGGATTCCCCGGTCGGCGGCGGCGAGCAGCACGGAGGCTGCGGGTGCGGCGAGCGTGCCGCGGCGCTGCAGGCCGGCGGTCAGCGCCTCGCCCATCCCGCGCCCGGTCCGCGCGCCCTCCGTGATCGCGGCATTCATGTCCCGGCCCGTCTCCTCGGCCATCCCGAACGTACCGTCGGAGAGGCCTGCGGCCACGTCCTCGCTGGTCCCCCCGTAGGCGGCGAGCTCGAAGTCGTGAATGGCCGCGCTGCCATTGAGGGCGAGGTGGGTGATCACACCGCGCGCGACGAGCGCTCGGAGCAGAGGCCCGAGGCCCACTTTGACGACATGCCCGCCGATCATCACTACCACGGCGCGGCGCCCGGCCGCGGCGGCGATGCGCTCGGCGACGTAGCGCAGATCTTTCGCGGCGAGGGTGTCCGGGAGCGAGCTCCAGAAGGCGGCGAAGCTCTTGTCGCGGTCAGGCGCGTGCGCGAGCAGGGACGGGTCGACTTTGTTGGAGCGCTGCGTGATGGGGACGGTCTTGAGGCGGGAGAAGTCCGCCTCGCGATAGTCGGTCATGGGTGCTCCGCGGAAGGATCGGAGTACTCCTTGAGCTTCAGCGTCACCTGGCCGAACGAGAAGTTCGACTGCAGTGCGAGCATGATGCGCAGGCTGTCGTCCGAGAGCCACATCCGGGCGTCCGCCTTCTCGGCGAAGATGCCGCCGCCACGCGGGATCTTCGGACGCACGACGATGGCCTGCCATTTCCTGCCCGCAACGCTCACCCGTTCCCGCTTCAGGACTTCCACGATCACCGGGTTGCGCTCGGGGCGGAAATAGCGGCGGTACTCGTACTTCTTGCCCATCTCGAGCGGCACCGTGCGGATCCAGTAGAGGAAGGCGGCGTCGTCCAGGGGGTCCGGCACCGTCGGAAAGGTCGTGTCGCGGCTCGCCTCGCGGTAAAAGCCCGAGTCGGGGTAGATGTCGAACTGCCGCTGCCAGGCCTTGCCCTTCTCCTCGGTCTGGTTCCAGAAGCGGCGGGAGTGGAAATCGTGGCGCCCGACCCAGGACTCGAGCTTCTGGTTGAGGTGATACCACAGCGCGCCCCCTTCGATGTGAAACACGAAGTGCATGGTTTCGACGCCGCGGATGCTGTCGATCCCTGCCACCTGCATGGTCGCGGTGCCGACGTTGAACAACCCGTACTTGGCCTGATAGACCAGCCGCTCACCGACGTTGAACGGCACGATGGGGAACACGGCGCCGATCGGAAGCGGAGCGTCGGGCCGGATCGAGTCCGCCACCTGGGAACTGTCGCCTTGGGCGTGGAGGGTAGCCCCGCCCGTAAGGGCGGCAGGGGCCGCGAAGGCGGGGAGGGCGGCGAGCAGCAGCATGGCGGTGGACGCGCGGGCCGCCCGGATGACCGCCCGCGCGCGCCACGCGTTGAGCAGCTGCCGCCACGGCTTCACCCGGGACGGCCGCTGCACGAGGTCGTAGCGCGCCGCCGCCGGAATGCCGTCCACCCGCCGCGCGTGGGGCGCCAGCCGGGCGAGCAGCTCGGCGTTGGCGCACCAGCCGTCCGTCTTGAGCAGCGGTGCCGAATCCCGCCGCAGTGCCTGGCGCAGCACGATCAGCCGGAGCGCGAAGAACCCCGACACCGTGTCGCGGACTCCGGGGATGCGGAGCAACCGCGGCGTCAAGCGGCGCGCGAAGCCCAGCGCTCGGGGGGGTCGGCCCCGCTGCTCCGTCTGCTCGGCCACGACGAGGTCCGCTCCCGACTCGAGCCGCTTCACCATCTCGTCCATGCTCTCGGGGGAGTGGCCGAAGTCCGCGTGCAGCGTAATGGCGCAGTCGCGCTTGGGGCGGTCCGTCCGCTGCAGCGCGAGGCGCAGCAGGTGCTCGAGGCTGCTCGCGTAGCCCCGCCGCTCCCGCTGCGTCACGACCGTCATCGGCAGCACCTTGGCGTACGAGGCGAGCACCTCGCCGGTGCCGTCCGTGGATCCGTCGTCCAGCACCAGCAGCTGGTACTCGCGCGGGAAGGTGGTGAAGACCTGCCGCACCTTCCACAGCACGAGCCCCACGGTGCGGGCCTCATCATGGACCGGGACGCAGACGTAGATCATGGCCCTGCAATCTAGACCAGCGAACGATAGACGGCCAAGACGCCGCGGGCCATCGCCGACGCGGTGAACTGCGGGGGCAGCAGGACGGGGGCAGGGTGGTCGAGGGCCTGAACGACCTTCCCCGCAAGCGCTTCGGCGTCTCCCACCGGTGCGAGCCACGGCGCCGGTACGATCTCGGGCAGGCCGCCGCCGCGGGTGGCGACGACCGGCGTCCCGAGGGCCAGTGCGTGCAGCACCACGCTGCCCAACCCTTCTTCCCGGGACGACACGACCAGCACGTCGCTCTCGCGGATCAGGGCGTCGACCTGCTCGACGTGGCCCAGCAGGTGCACCCGATCGGCGAGCCCGAGCGCGCGGACCAGCGCCTCGAGCCGGCCTCGCTCGGGGCCCGCACCCGCGATGACCCAACGAAGGTCCGGCCGCAGGGCCCGTGCCCTCCCCGCTGCCCGGATGAGCGTCGCCTGATCCTTCGCGGGCTCCAGCGCGGCGACATTGGCGGCGACTGTCGCGCGGTCAGGGAGGCCAAGCCGGGCCCGCAGGCCGAACGGGGCGGCGGCAGCGGCGCGCACTTCGTCCGGGTCGATGCCGGAGGGGACGACGGTGATTTCGGCTGGTGGGACGCCCGCGGCGACCAACGTGGTCTGCACCGCCTCCGAGATGGCCACGACGGCGTCGGCCCGGCAAAGGGGGCCACGCCGCCGCACGGGAAAGACGACCCGCCGGGTCGCAACGAGACGTGGCGGCGCGGCGGTGCCCGTGTTCGCATCGAGCCAACCTCCCGCCCAGGTCGTCAGGCGGAGCGCGTGCGCGTCGTGCGCGTGGATGATCTGAGGGCGAAACGCGGCTGCTTCGCGTCTGAGCCGCCACCATGCCCGGGGATCCAGGCCGATGCCCCACGGCGCCTCACGCACCGCGACGCCCGTGGCGGCGGCGCGCCGCGCCAGCTCGCTGCCGCGCTTCGTGACGAGACGCTGCTCCACGTCGCTTTCGCGCGCGAGTGCCCGCGCGAGCAGCCGGACCTGATTCTGACCGCCCCGGTATTCGCGTCCCGAATCCACGTGGAGGACGCGCAGGGGGGGCGGGGGCGGCATCAGACGGGCTGGTTCGCGGCGTGCCCGAGCGCGGCGCGCAGCTCGGCGAGCGTAAAGGGCTTGTGGAGATAGGGCCGGCCGAGGCCTTCCAAGAAGTGGAGAGTGTCGCCCCGCACCGTGTCGCCCGTGGCGAAGATGATCCGCTCGGCCGCGCGCGGATCCTGCCGGGCGAGCTTCAGGTACATGTCGCGCCCCGACAGATGCGGCATGCGGAGGTCGCAGACGATGACGTCGAAGTCACCGGCCAGCGCCCGCTCCAGCGCGTACGCGCCGTCGCTCGCCACCTCCACCGAGTGCCCCCAGCTCTCGAGCGTGGCGCGCATGTAATGGAGGATGTGCGGCTCGTCGTCTACGACGAGGATTCGCAGCGGCTTGCCCTCCGGCACCGGGGCCGGCGCCACCGCGACCCGCGAGGCGCGCGCCCCGGTGGGCAGCTCGACCGTGAACGTCGCGCCGCCGCCCGGCTTCGTGTCGAGCAGGATGCGCCCGCCGTGCTCCCGGACGATCCCTTGGCAGATCGAGAGCCCGAGCCCCGTTCCCTCGCCTTCCCCCTTCGTCGTGAAGAAGGGCTCGAACACATGCGTGGCGATCTCGTCGGTCATGCCGGGACCGGAGTCGGTGATGCTCACGGCGATGTCGCCGCGCTGGCGCTTCGCGGTGATCCAGATCCGCCCGCTGGCGGCATCGCTCGCGATCGCTTGGTTGGCGTTGTTGATGAGATTCACGAACACCTGCTTGATCTGGTTCGCGTTCACCTCGACGCCCGGAAGGTCGGGCTCGACCTCGAGCGTCGCCTCGACCTTGTTCGCCATCAACTGGTTGCGGAGCAGCACCAGCGTCGACTCGAGGATCGACCGGATCGGCTGCAGCTTGCGCTCACCTTCCTGGCTGCGGGCGAACGACAGCAGATTCTTGACGATGGTCGCCGCGCGCTCGGCTTCCTGGCGGATGACCTGGATCGGCTCGGCGAGCTGGGGGGGGACCTCGCCGGCTTCGGCGAGGAAGTCGGAGAACCCCACTACGGAGGCCAAGGGGTTGTTCAGGTCATGCGCGACCCCGGCGATCAGTTGACCGATCGCCGACATTTTCTCAGACTGTATCAACTGCTCCTGAAGCCGGCGCCGCTCCGTCTGGTCCTCGACCACGAGCACCGCCGAGCCCGGCTCCGCCATCGGGATCGCGGTGAGGAGCAGCAGGCGCTCGCCCGCCCTGATCTCGACGGAGGTCGCGGTCGGCTCCGCGATGGCACGGGCGACGGGGTCCGACCACGTCGGCGGCAGGAGCCCGAGCCAGGGACGGCCGGGGATCGCGGTCACGGGCTGCTGGATCAGGTCGGCGAAGACGCGGTTGGCACGACGCACCAGGCCGTGGGCGTCCACGATGCAGATGGCCTGCGTGATCGCGTCGACGGTCTTCTCCCATTCGCGCTTCGCGGAGGACAGCAGTTCGACCAGGCGGGCGTTCTCGAGCGCGATGGCCGCCTGGGCGAGCACGGCGGTGACCAGCGTCAGTTCGCCCTTGCCGAATGCGCCGGCGCGCCCTGCCGCGAGCGAGACCGCGCCCATGGTTCGGCCGGCCGCGACGAGCGGCGCGCCGATCCAACAACCGGGCGCCTCTTCGCCGAGCTGCGCCCCACGCCGCCGGGCTTCGTCCTTGACGTCCCGGGGGAAGACCAGCGGCCCACGGCGCAGCGCGAGCTGCAGGAGGGGGTCGTCCGTGCGCGCGGGGACGGCGCTGGTGTCGTACGTCACGGCGAGCCGGTTGCTCTCGGCATCAAGTAAGACGATGGACAGCCGGTCTGGCTTGAGGAGCTCGGTCAGCGTCCGGGCGACGAGCTCCACGACGGTCGCGGGACGGAACGCGCCCGCCAGCTCCTGGGCGAACGTCGTCAGTTGCCCGAGCAGGTTAGTCTGAGGAGGCTTCGGCATGATCCTGCCCAACGTCCGCGGTCGTCTGCGAGGACCGGATTTCCGGCTCGTCGCGCTCGCCCTGGCGCGTGGCGACGCCAGCCGGCGTGAGCGCTACGAGCGCCGCTTGCTCGAGGAAGGTCCTGACGGGCTGCTCGACGAGCCGGGCCTGCTCGAAGCCCTGCTTGCTTTGCGCACGCTCGTCGTGCCCTCGCCAGCGCTCTTCACCTACGTGGCCGTGCGGCACGCGCTCCTCGCCGGCGGCGTGGACGACCGCGGACTCGCCGATTATCTCGCCGGGCTCTTGCTCGAGTTCGGCGACCACGACCGGCACGCGCGCATCCGGCGCCAGGACGACCAGAGCTATCGCTACCTGGTCGACATGGTGGGGGAGCTGACCGGGCTGGACCACACCGGGGAGCGCGGCTTCCTGCTGCGCGTGCATCTCGGAAACTACAGCCTCTGGCTCGCCGGCCTGTTCCCGGACTACGTGGAGGCCCGGCGGAGCCGTCGAGGGGGGCCCGACCTGCCCTACTACGACGAGCTCGGCCGCCAGGGGTACCAGCTTGCCTCCGAGCATCACCTCGCGGCGCACTACGGGGTCGCCAGGATCTACCGCGCCGCCGCCGAGCGGTTCCCAGCGCTGCGGACCGCCTTCAACCGGCTCAGCGATCGGGTGTTCTTCCCCAACGTCTTCACCCCCGACAAGGTGCTGCGGAATCTCTGACGGGAGCCGGCAAAGGGGAGCCGTACGCTCCGGCGCCTCCGAAGCTACCGTTTGCCGCTCCCCGCTCCCTCTCATTCGTCCAGGAAACGCGTCGGCACTCGCGTCGCCGCCTGAACCAGCTCTTCCGCCGATTTCACGAACCGCACCACGATGGCCAGCGAGCCCTTGAGCGTCAGCTTGTGCTGCATGATCCCGGCGATGGGCCCGAGCTCCTTGCGGATGACCTTCTTCCAGTGCGCGTAGTCGCCGCTGATGACGAACGGCGCCTGGTCGGCCTGGCTCTGCGCCACGACTCTCGCCTCGCGGCACGCGCCGCGGTGCAGGTCGAGCCAGATCCCCACCGGCTCGGCGATCCCGATCTCAAGCTGCGGATTCACGACCAGCGCCACCGGGCCGTGCGTCCACTGGATGGAGACCGCGCGATAGCCCTCGCTGGCGTTGATGGCGGCGCCGTACGCACTCACCCATTCGGCGGACGGGAAGGCGAGGCTCATCCCACCGCCTCGGCGAAGCCGCGGAACAACGCGTCTTCGACATCGTCCTCGGGATGCCACTGTACGGCGAGCATCCACGGGTCGGGGCCGGTTGCGGGCTCGGCGCCCTCGACCACACCATCCGTCGCCCACGCGGTCGCGCGCAGGGTCGGGGCGAGGTCGCGGATGGCTTGGTGGTGCCGGCTGTTCACGGTGGTCTCGGCGGTCCCGAGGGTGTGGTGCAGCAACGAGCCCGGCGCGACGCGCAGCCCGTGGCGGGAGCGCTGGTCGCTGTGGTCGATCTCGCTCGGTCGCTCGCTCGGCAGGTCCTGGTACAGGGTGCCTCCCAGGGCGACGTTGAGGATCTGAATCCCACGGCAGATCGCGAGGATCGGGAGTCGCCGCGCTCGGGCGCCGGTAATCAGCGCGATCTCCACGGCGTCCCGGGCGGTGTCGGTGTCCTCGAGCTTGGCGTGTGGCTGGGCGCCGTAGCGAGCGGGCTCCACGTCCGCTCCGCCCGTGAGCACGAGTCCCTGGACCCGGTCCAGCGCGGCGCACGCGTCCTCGGGGTTCAACAGCGGCGGCACCACGAGCGGCACCAGCCCGGCGCGCGTGAGCGCTCGCACGTAGGCGGCGTTCAGGGCGACCCGCTCGCGCCCGTCGTCGGTGCGGCGGGTCCCGGTGACGGCGACGACCTTGCTCATTCGGATCGCGGGGTGGGTGCGCCGAGCAGCGGGCAGCGGGGGTTGCTCACGCTCGCCCACTCCACCCGCACACCGTGGAGCGGAATCGCCTTGTCGGCCCACGTCACCACGCCGAGCCGGGGGTACGTCTCGGGTGGTCGCACACCCTCGTAGATCAGGACGCCTTGGGCCCGCTGGGTCGAGTCGTCCACGACGAGGAGAGCGTAGACGGTTGTATCCGTCGGAAAGGGGGGAACCCCCGGGCCCTCGTACGCCATGGTGAGCCGCGGCCCGCGATAGCTGACCGCGACCTCGCCTTGCTGTGCCGTGCCGGCGACGCGAGCGGGGAGGGACGCGGGCAGCCCGCGCGGCGCGTCGGTGAGAACGAAGGGCAGCCTCTTGAGCTGTTCCTGGATCAACATGGGCCCGGCGAGCGCGGCGAGGCCGCAGGTGGGCGAGCCGGAACGGTCGCCGCCGCAGCCGACGAGGGCGAGCGCGGCGACCCAGACCGCTGCGCCGGGCCAGCGGAATGTGATCACGGCCGGGTCACGACCTCGAACACCGTGGCGGGATACGGCGTGTCGGGCCCGACCCGCTTGAGCTCGATGCTGTCGGCGTCGGGTACGAAGGGTGTGCCCAGATGCAGCAGCGTGTCGCCGACGAGCCAGGCGGCGCTGCGTGCCTTCGCCGCAGCGGGGTGCTCGAAGTCCGCGCCAATGATGTAGCGCCGGGTGCCGCGGAGCGGTCCCGCTTCGACCTTCGGCCGCTCCTCCTCGCCGTAGTAGCGGCGGTACAACCGCCCATGGATCCAGCCCCCAGGCATCGTCTCGAGCGTCAGCCGCACGTACACGGTCGAGTCGATCGGGACCGCCCGCGCGGCCGCTGCCGGTCCTGAGCGGAAGATGCGGACGAGCTCCCAGGTGCCGTCGATCGCCGCCGCTTGGAACGCCGACAAGAGGACCGAGAGCAACGCGGCGTACGGATTGAGCATCGCATCAATCTAATACGTCCAGGTCAGGACCACCGAGAGGGTCCGCACCGGGGCGAGCGTCTGCGGCACGACGTTATAGATGTAGTTCAGCGCATTGGCCACGAGCAGCCGGGCGGTGAAGGGATGGCGCACGTAGCTTGCCCGCAGGTCGACGACCCTGGGGGCGACGCGGCGTTCGTCGACCAGCCCCTCGAGCTCGATGCGTTCGACCCGACTCGAGTAGCGGAAGTCGGCGCCGAGCGACGCGGGGCCCCACGTGAAATCGGCGCTGAGCGTGAGCAGATGGCGCGGGCGAAACCCGAGGGGGCGCTCGGGAGTGTTCTCCTGCGCCAGTTGCCTGGCGTAGAGGTAGGTATAGGCCGCTGACGTCGTCAGCCGATCCGTCAGGGGGCTGGCGGCGAGCGTCACGTCGAGGCCGGCCAGGCGCGCGCGGGTGACGTTCTGCAGCTGGATCTTGGCGGTCCCCGGCACCTGCCGTGGCTCGATGAGATCCCGCGCCTCCGTCCAGAACACTGCGGCGTCGAGGCGCGCCCGACGCGACAGCTGCGCGGCGTTGCCCAGCTCGCCCGACCACGCGGTTTCGGGGTCGAGCGCCGGGTTGGGAATCACCTCAAGGCCGAAGGCGAACGTGTGGACGAACCGTTCAGCCATCGACGCCGCACGGAACCCCCGGCCGATGGAGGCGCGCCAGGTGCCCGCCCACGATGGAAGCACGGCGCCCACCCGCGGGCTCATGACGGCTGTCAGCCCGCCGTCGTCCACGACGAGGAAGTCCATGCGGGCGCCGGCCGTGAGGCGGACGCGGCCGAGCAGTTGCTCGCTCTCGCCGTACGCGGCGTACTCACCCTGGGAGTGCCGCCCGGTGCCCCCGGTCGTCTGGCCCGAGAAGATGTTGCTCCACAAGTCCGAGCGGGCGCCCTCGACACCGACGGTCACGGCGCGGTTCGAGTCGGGGTGCAGCTCCGCGCTCACCTCGGCACCGAGCCGGTTGGCCACCGAGAACTCTGCCACGTCGCGGTAGTCGGTAAAGTGGGTGCGCAGCCAGGAGCCGCGCGCCTGCCACTGCGCCCGTGCCGAGGGCGTGCGTGTCACCGTGGCAGTGAGGTAGCCCTTGCGCGAGTCGGTGCGGTCCCCGAGCCCGCTCGTGTTGATCTTGAACGGCTGGAAGGCTTGGCCTCGGTCGTCGCACTCACTGCGGAGACACCAGAGCAGCGGCACGTCATACCGGTCCACCGCCCAGCTGCCGGAGAGCTGCACGAGGGTCGGGGCATGCGGGTACGGCCGCCACGCGCCCTTCGCCGCGACCTGCCAGTGGTTGCGCTCGTCCTGCTCGCGATAGCCGTCGGAATGACGAGCCCCGCCGGTGACGAGCGCTCCCCACGTGTCCGTGCCGTACGAGCCGGTCACGTACGCACCGCCATGCAGTCCGGTCTCGCCGCGGAAGCGCCACACCGCGTGGGGCGGGTCGGCGTAGGCACCGCCGCTGGCGCGCACGCGTAAGTGCCGTCCCCGGGGGATCTCGCGAGTCGTCACGTGCACCACGCCGCCGAGCGCGGCGGACCCGTACAATGACGAGCCGGCGCCCTTCATGATTTCGAGCCGCTCGATGTCGTCCACCGGCAGCAGGTCCCAGTTGATCCCGCCCCGGTCGCCCTGGTTCGCGGGCACGCCGTCCACTACCAGGAGGACGCGCGAGTTGATGCCTTGCACGTAGCCAGTCGAGCCGCGGATGTTGATCTGGCCGTTCAGGAATTGTACGCCGGCGGAGCGGTCCAGGGCGTCATCCATCGTGTACACCGCTCGCTTCTCCAGGTCGGCGCGCTCCACGACGGCGACGCTCGTGACCGTGTGGTCGACGAGCTGGCGCCGGCCCCGCGAGGTGACCGTGATGAACACGGGCTCGAGCAACAGCGGCGCACGGGCGAGCACGAAATCGGCGCGGGCAGAGTCGCCGGCCAGGACCTCCACGTCGACCGTGGTCCGGGCGTAGCCGATCGCCCGCGCCTGGATCGTCGCGGGGCCGGTAGCGACGCGCGACAGCCGGTAGCGGCCCGACCGGTCGGTACGGGCCACGAGGACGGTCCCCGGGATCCAGACATCCGCGTCCAGCACTGGTGTGCCGCTCGAGTCGGATACGGTTCCGTGAACGATACCGGTGCCCTGCGCACCGTGCAGCCGGAGTGGGAGCGCGGCGGCGAGCGCGAGGCTTGCGAGTCCCGTCACCCGGCGCAGGTTGGGAACCAGAAGTCCACCGTGTGCATGTTGTCGAAGTCCACGATGAAGTCGATCCCGGGCACGACCGTATCGTTCACCACCACGGCGCCCGGCTGGCCGGGGTTCACAGGGTCACGGTAGTAGCCGGCCTCACGGAGCGTGGCGTCTGCGTTGAACGGCGTGAACCCCTGCTTGACCCAAACCGCGAGCACCCACTCGTAAGGGGCGTTGGCGAGCGGTAGCTGGAACGTGCCGGTGGGTTGATTGAGGGGGAGCGACTGGAGGCGGCTGAGCGGTGGCTGGAACCCGAACAGGTCGGAGCGGCAGCGGGGGAACGTCTGATAGGCGACCACGAACACCGCCTGCGTACTTTCGGGGACCGCGCCGGTGAAGGTGAGCGTGCCGCTGATCCCCACGAAGCTCGTGTCGGGCTCGAGGCCCCCGTCGCAGGCCAGGGCGGCGGCCAGGACGACCGCCGCCGCACCCCAGACGCGCGTCCCCATGAGGCCAACAATGGGGGACGACCGGTCATGCCGTCAACTTGACCCCCGTTTCGGCGCGGAATACGTTGATGCCGCTATGCCGATCTACGAATACCGCTGCACCAAGTGCCGGAAGCGCTTCAGCCAGCAAGAGGGGATCGAGGAGCACGGCCGGAGGCGGCCCGCCTGCCCCAAGTGCAAATCGCGCGCGGTGGAGCAGGTGTACTCGCCGTTCTTCGCAAAAACGGTCCGGAAGAGCTAGCGCCTCTTGTTCGAGCGCCTGCGGGACGCGCTGCGCGCCGCCCTCGACGCGGCGACCCCGCCGGGGGATCTGCGTGACCTGGCGCGTCAGATGCGCGAGGCGGTGGTGGACGCGAAGGTCGCCGTCCGGGAAACCCGCGAGGCGGTGACCCGGACGGAGGGGGAGCTCGCGCTCGAGCGCCGGCGGCTTGCCGACGCCGAGCGGCGCGGCCGGCTCGCCGCGGAGATCCAGGACGGGGAGACCGTCGAGGTGGCGCGGCGCTTCGCGACGAAGCACCGCGAGCGCGTGGACGTGCTCGAGAAGAAGCTAGCCGCGCTCGCGGACGAGCTGGCCTTCTACGAGCGCGATCTCTCCGAGATGGAGACGCAGCTCGCGCGTGCCGAGCGAGAGCGCCCGCTCACCGAAGCCGAGCGCTCGGCGGAGCGGGCGTGGCGCGACCTGCAGGAGGCGGGCGGGGCCCGTCCGGGGATGGACCTCAAGGACGAGTTGCTCAAAGGAGACCTGGATCGCGCCGCCCGCGAGGCCGCGGCGGATCAACAGCTCCGGGAGCTGAAGAAGAAGCTGAAGAAAGACTAGCGCGTGCTACCCTTCCTTCTCGCCATCGCGCTCCAGCAACCCCGCCCGCCGGACCTGCTCAAGCGCGCCCATACGTACAGTATCGTCGTCGCGAACCGTACGGTCCTCGCAGCCCTCGTGAACTTCATGGACGGGGAGAATTACCACGTGCGGGTGCGGATGGACGGGAATATCGACAGGGTGGTGCTGGACGACATTCTGAGACGGCGGAGGACGTGAGCGTTTTCGGCCGTCTCTGGTCCGCCGTCCGTGCCACGCTCGTGCAGTGGTACGGGGAGCGACCGGCGCAAGACGGACGACGTTCCGGAGGCAGCATGGAAATCAAGCGCGACCGCATGGTCTTTCTGGGGTACGGCAAGTACTGGCGCTCGGACGGCATCGTCGGCCTGATGCCTATCGAGGACGATCGCGGGCCCAGGCGCCGGACCAATGTATTCGTCCAGGGTCGCGCGGAGCCGATCATCGCCTCGCGCACCGAGCAGAGCATCCTCGAGGACATGGGGGCGACGGACGCGGGCTTCCAGGCGCAGGCGTCGCGGGAGGCGATCAGCGAGCTGCTCGCCGCGTTCCACGAATTCTCCCCCCTGCTGCGCCGCGCCCTCCAGCACGAGCACCACTTCGACGTCGAGAAGTGGGAGCAGCGCTTGGGGGAGATCCTGCGAGCGCCGGGCGCCCCTGAATCGACCGATCAGAACGAACTCTTTGACTGACGCATGACCGACACCTCGGGGTGGGCCGGGCATCCTCGCGGTCTCTCCACGCTCTTCTTCACCGAGATGTGGGAGCGGTTCAGCTATTACGGGATGCGGGCCTTCCTCATCCTGTACATGACCGCCCCGGTTGCGGCCGGCGGGCTCGGCTTCGAGGTGAAGCACGCGGGGTCGGTCTATGGGACGTACACGGGCAGCGTGTGGCTCACGCCGATCCTTGGCGGGATCGTGGCGGACCGCTTGCTGGGGGCGTATCGGAGCGTGCTGCTCGGCGGCATCATCATCGCGCTGGGTCACTTCACCCTCGCCTTCAAGGCACTGCCATTCTTCTATAGCGGGCTTGCTTTCATCGTGATCGGGACTGGGCTCTTGAAGCCCAACGCGACCACGATGGTGGGCGCGCTCTACGACGAGCAGGACGCGCGGCGCGACGCGGGCTTCTCGATCTTCTACATGGGAATCAACCTGGGCGCCTTCATCGGCCCGCTCATCGCTGGCGCGCTCGCGCAGACGGTGGACTGGCATCTCGGATTCGCCTGCGCCGGCGTCGGAATGACGCTTGGGCTCGTTCAGTACGTGGCCGGGCGTGAAGGGCTGCGTCCCGCGCTCGAGCGCGTGGCGGCTCGCTCCAGGGCTCCGGCAGCGGCCGGGGGCGAGGCGGCTTCGGCCGAGAACACCGTCTCCGGGTTCACGGCGATGGAGTGGCGGCGGATGGTGTCAGTGTTCGTCTTCTTCGTGTTCGCGGCACTCTTCTGGACGGCCTACGAACAGGCGGCCTCTACCCTGAACCTGTTCGTCGACCGGCACGCGGACCGCACTGTGCTAGGGTGGACCGTCCCGTCCAGCTGGTTCGTAGCCATCCAGCCGTTGTTCGTGATCCTGCTCTCGGGGGTGTTCGCCTGGCTGTGGGTGCGGCTCGGGCCCCGGGAGCCTTCGACGCCGGCGAAGTTCGCCTTCGGGCTGCTGTTCGCCGGGCTGTCGTTCATCCTTCTCCTGCCCGCCGGCGCGATGGCGCAGAGCGGTGCGGGCGTGCTCGTGAGCCCGCTGTGGCTGGTGGCCGCCTACTTCCTGCAGGTCGTGGGCGAGTTGTGCCTCAGTCCGGTGGGGAACAGCGTCGTCACGAAGCTCGCCCCTCCGCGCGTAGTCGGGATGATGATGGGCGTCTGGTTCCTGTCCATCGCCGCCGGGAACAAGCTGGCCGGTTGGGTGGCCGGTGTCTCCGCTGCGGTTCCGTACCCGATGCTGTTCGGCGCTATCGCCATGGCGACCATCGGCGCAGCCCTGGTCCTGATGATTCTCATCAAGCCGATCCGCCGGCTGATGGGCGGGGTGCACTAGTCGTCGGGCACGTTTTGGAGCGCTGGCTGTATTACGGAAGTCGGATCAGTCTTGGGGGGTACCGGTGAGTTTGCTTCCCCGCGCCACCGTCGTTGCGGTGCTCGTCGGCCTGCTCGGGTGCAGCCCGCGTGAGCCTGTTGCGCCAGCGGGAGCTCGCTCGGTCACTGTGCAGGGGCTCGAGCAGACGGTCCAGCTCTTCCCGGCGGAGCCGGCTCAGGGCGACGAGCTCCACATCGTGTCAGTCGTCGTGAACCGCAACCCGGATGTTGCCGCGGTCGTGAGCCGGATTTGCGGCCTGGACACGAAGGGGGATCTCGAGTTGACCGCCTCGAGGTTCATGTGCGCCGGTCATAGCATGAATGCCGCGCTCGCCCCGGGTGATTCCGTGACCGGGAACGACTTCCGGACCATCGCTTCCGGACCAGGCCGATACACGCTGCGGGTGCGACACCTGCTCGCTCCCGACACCTGGGTGGACGTCCCGGTCGTCGTGCGTTGAAGTGTGGTCACGGGGGCTGAATCAGGGTCTTCCGCCGGCCTCCCATATGAGCTCGCTCACCTCGGCGACGGCGCGGCCCGAGAGCTGGTCGGTGTCCGCACCCACACCCACCGCCACGATTGCCTTCGGCGCGCGGTTGAACACGAGTCGGTAATCGGCGAACGGGTCACGGCGCTCCATGTGCCACGACCCGTCAGCGTCATCCGCCCGCTGGAGCACGATGACGCCGCGGCTCCCGCTCCGCCAGCGCTCCCCTCGGGCCTCGTTGTTGCCCCAGCTGTACGAGAGAACACGGCCGTCCTCGAAGGTGACGAACACCCGGACCGGCGCGTCGTCGCGCGTGCGCTGCCGCAACGCCGCAGTGCGGAGCGGCGTGCTGGTGCGCCATTGCCACGTGAGGCGGCCCGGCTGCGGACGGAGGGAGCGGCGCAGTGGGAAGCTCGCGATTCCCGCGCGGTCCGCCGCTTCGATCCGCAGCCTGTGCGCGCGCGTCACCGCGAAGCTCGGCGGCTCGGCGCCCCTGATCCGCTGCAGCTTCCAGCCCCGGGGGAGGCCGGGCCCCGCGGGGGCGAGGCTGAGGGTCGTGAGCGTCTGGAGCGCGAGCACGGCTCCCGCGATCACATCGGCTCCTCGGCGAAGTGACAGGCGGCGAACCGCGCCGGCGTCACCTCGCGCAGCGCCGGGCGCTCGGTGCGGCAGCGGTCGTTCAGCTTGGGGTGGGGGCAGCGCGGGTGGAACGGGCAGCCTGGCGGCGGCGCTGCGGGCGACGGCACGTCCCCCTGGAGCACGATCCGCCGCCGCTGCGCCTTCGGATCCGGTACCGGGACCGCCGAGAGCAGCGACTTCGTGTACGGGTGCCGCGGATCGGCGTACAGCGCGGACGCCGGCCCCCGCTCGACTATCTTGCCGAGGTACATCACCGCCACGTCGTCCGCGATGTGTTTCACCACGGCGAGGTCGTGCGCGATGAACAGGTAGGTAAGCCGGCGCTTCTGCTGCAGCTCGGCGAGCAGGTTCAGCACCTGCGCCTGGACCGAGACGTCGAGCGCGCTCACGGGCTCATCCAGCACCAGGAAGTGAGGCTCCACCGAGAGTGCCCGCGCGATGCCGACGCGTTGGCGCTGGCCGCCGGACAGCTCGTGGGGGTAGGCGGCGGCGAAGGCAGGATCGAGGCCCACTTCCTCGAGGAGGGACACGATGCGCCGCCCGACATCGGCCCTGGCGGCCAGCCGGTGGATCATGAGGGGTTCGGCGAGCGTCTGGCGCACCGTCATCCGCGGGTTGAGCGAGCCGTAGGGATCCTGGAACACGATCTGCATGCGGCGCCGCAGGGCCCGCAGCTCGCCGGCGTCGAGCGTGAGCAGGTCGGTGCCGTCGAGGGTGATGCGACCCGCATCCGGCTCGATCAGGCGCAAGATCGACCGGCCCACCGTGGACTTGCCGCACCCGGACTCGCCCACGAGACCGAGCGTTTGCCCGGGGGCAATGGCGAACGAGACACCGTCCACCGCACGGATGGACCGGCGGGCTCGCCCCAGCCCCAAGAGCCCGCGCTCGGCGGGGAAGTGCTTGACCAGCTCCTCGACCTGCAGGAGGAGGGTGGACGGCGTCACGCGCCGCCCTTCCGGCGCGCGGGTTCGGTGAGTAGCCAGCAGCGGACGGTGTGCGCGCCCGGTTCGCCGGCGCCCGCGTCCAGGAGCGGCGGCTCTTCCTGCGCGCACCGGTCCCAGGCGTGCGGGCAGCGGGGATGGAAGCGGCAGCCCGTGGGCCAGGCGGTCGCCGCCGGCACCTGGCCCGGGATACTGTGGAGGCGGCCACGGACCTGGCTGACGCGGGTGTCGATGCGCGGCACCGAGGCCATCAGGCCTTCGGTGTAGGGGTGCAGGGGGCGTGCGAACAGCTCCGTCGTCGGCGCCTGCTCCACGACCTGGCCCGCGTACATCACCACCACGCGGTCGGCGGTGCCGGCGACGACGCCGAGGTCGTGCGTGATCAGCAGAATCGCCATGCCGAGCTCGGCCTGGAGCGCCTCGAGCAGCTCGAGGATCTGCGCCTGGATCGTGACGTCGAGCGCGGTGGTCGGCTCGTCGGCGATCAGGAGCTTGGGATGGCACACCAGCGCCATCGCGATCATCACCCGCTGACGCATCCCGCCGCTCATCTGGTGGGGGTAGTGGTCCACTCGCTCGTCGGCGTCGGGAATGCCGACGAGCCTCAGCATTTCGATCGCGCGGTTGCGTGCCGCCCGGCGCGACAACCCCTGATGTACGATCGCCGCCTCGGCGATCTGGTCGCCCACCGTGAACACGGGGTTGAGCGAGGTCATGGGCTCCTGGAAGATCAACGCGATCTGGTTGCCGCGGATCGCGCGCAGCTCGTTGGGCGCGACCGTCAGCAGGTTGCGACCCTCGAACTCGATGAAGCTGCCGGGCCGGATGTGTCCGGGCGGTTCCGGGATGAGCCGCAGGATGGAGAGCGACGTCACCGTCTTGCCACACCCGGACTCTCCTACGAGGCCGAGCGTTTCGCCGGGGTAGAGCTCGAACGAGACGCCATCGACGGCGCGGGCGGTGCCGCTGCCATGCTCGGTGACGAAGTATGTCTTCAGGTCGCGCACCCGGAGCAGGGGCTCCGTCACGCCGCCTCCTTCCGGGGGTCGAGCGCATCGCGCAGCGCGTCGGCCACCGCGTTGAGCGCCATCACGACCAG
>JBOHSI010000202.1:0-19953 GCA_050733055.1 Gemmatimonadales bacterium | reverse complement strand
CGCCGCACGCCGGCGCGGTCGGGTGCCTGGCGTTCGGCGTCGGCACGACGGCGATCTTCAACTCCTGGATCACCAAAGACGTTCGCATCACCGTGCCCGAGACGGTCAAGATCGTGGTGCGTGGCAGTAAGCCTGCCAACGTCACGGCGAAGGATTTCATGCTCGAGATCCTGCGCCATCCGTACGTGAAGAGCGGTCGGGCGATCGGCAAGCTCGTCGAGTACTGTGGCGATGCCGTCGAGGCGCTGTCCGTGGATGAGCGCGCCACCATGACCAACATGACGGCCGAGGTGGGGGGGTTCACGGGCTATGTGGCACCCGATGACCGAACAATGCAGTACCTGCTGGAGTATCGCGGCATGTCCCGCGGCGAGGCCGAGCGGCTGTGCCAGGGGCTCGAGAGCGATCCCGGCGCCGACTACTGCGAGATCATCGAGATCGACGCGAGCGCGATCCGGCCGATGGTGGCGCTGCCCGGTGATCCCGGGAACGGCCTGTCTCTCGCAGAGGCGGATCGAATCCGCGTGGACATCGCCTACGCGGGCTCCTGCACGGCGGGGAAGAAGGAGGACATGGACATGTATGCGCGGGTGCTCGCGGAGGCGGCGGAGCGCGGCGAGCGCGTGGCGCCCTGGGTGCGCTTCTACATCCAGTCCGGGTCGCAAGACGTGAAGCGTTACTGCGAGGAGAAGGGGTACCTCGAGCTGTTCCGGAAGGTGGGCGCCACGTTCCTGGAGCCGTCGTGCGGGGCATGTATCAACGCGGGCCCCGGCGTCTCCAAGACCCGCGAGGAAGTGACCATCAGCGCCATCAACCGCAACTTCCCCGGTCGCTCGGGCCCGGGCCAGCTGTACCTCGCCAACCCCTACACCGTGGCCGCATCCGCCATCGCGGGTTACATCACCGAGTGGCAGCCGGGGAGGGCGCTCGCGACCGCGTAGGCGGGCGGCCTAATAGCGGCCGCCGTCCGAGCTGGAGAGTACCTCTGACGCCGGTGACGCGCCGCCGCCGTGCGGCCGTAGCGCGCCGCGCTGGTACACGCTGCGCGGGTTCCACAGCACCCAGGACGTGAGGCCGGCGTCCTCGACCGCGCGGATCTGCTCCCGGATCTCGAACGGCGTGTAGCGGGGACGCCGGCGGCCCAGCGTGAACGCTTGCAGGAACGGACGGATCTCGGCCGCGGCGGGATGCGGGCGCGAGCGCTCGAGCGCGTCGCGCAGCGCGTACCGCACCACGCGGTACGGTTCGCCGTTCGGCCATGCGACTCCGAAGGCGCCGCGGTAATAGTGGCTGGGATAGACCATCGGCAGGACGACATCCGCGATGTTGATGAAGTCCTCCCACACCTGCCCGATCCCCAGGTCACCCACCGTAGTCGACGCGGTCAGGCCGAAGATGTCGAACGTCACGGGCACGCCCAGCGGCCGGAGGCGGTTCCTGAGCAGCGTGATGTGGTCGCGCACCGCTTCGCGCTGGGTCCACCCCGCCTGGCGGGCGGGGAAGATCGCCGTCGCCATGCGCTCCCGCGGCTCATCGGGGAAGCGCACGTAATCGAACTGCAGCTCGTTGAACCCCAGCCGCACGGCTTCCTCGGCGAGCTGCGCCGCGTAGATCCACACCGAGTCGTTGTAGGCATCGACCCAGGCGCTGTTGATGCGATCGCGCCACAGACCGCCGGTGCGTCGATCCCTCACGGACCACTGGGGCTTACGCTCGGCGAGCAGCGGATCCTTCGCCACGACGATGCGGGCGATCGCGTAGATCCCGTGCAGGGCGAGCGAGTCGAGCCGCGCCCGCGCGTCCTTGGCACGCACGCAGTCGTTCGCGCCGATGTGTCGCGCCGTGGGGACGGCCGACGGATACAAGAGGCATCCCGTGTCGTCCTTCACGTCGATCACGAAGGCGTTGATCTCCGTCTCGTCGGCTAGGCGCACGAGCTGCCACAGCTTCGGCGAGCCGAACGCCCACGCGTTCACGTACACCCCTTTGATAACCCGGGGGACCGGCCCCAGCAGCGACTCCTGGTGCACGTAGCGGATCTCCACGGGACGCAGGGCCGCCCGCGCCTGATCCGCCACGATGAGGGGCGGAACCGGGGCAGTGAGGGAATCGGCGCGGACCCAGGCCGTGGCTGAGTCGGGAGTTTCCGCATCCTGCGCAAAAAGGCCGCGGCTCATGAAGAGCGCGGCCAGCAAGAGGACGCCTGCCTGCCGGACCACAGCCATGGGGGGTACACGATAGGAGTCGACTCGCCATCAGACAAGTCCATCGATCACCCTATGGGCGGGTCGGTTGCAAGCTGTTGAATAGCAAGGGATAAGTCGCGATGCTCTGCCCCCGATACTGCGGCCGAAAACCGAACAGGAACACTCTCCCCTCCCCCTGTTTTGCTTCGACCAGCGCCGCCCGCCCGGCCACTCGCTCCGGGTGTAGCACCCACCCCGAGAGCAGCACCTCGTCCGCGTCGGCCGGGTAGCGGCCGAGAACCAGCACCGTGCTCGAATCGAGCACCTCGAAGGCCGGCCCGCTCTCGTACCAGGCAATGCTCTGCGCCGGCAGGCCGCGCGTTACGGGGTGACCCGTGTCGAGCTCGAGGCGGAAAATCGATCCCGGCGCGTAGAACTCGTCGTCGGCCACGCCCTCGAGCACGTTGCGCACGGGGAGCAACAGCTGCTCGATCGCGAACCGGCTCGCGTCGTTAAGCGCGACCAGCGTCCCGCCGTCCTGCACAAACTGGCGCAGCGCTTTCACCCCCTCCAAGCCGAGTCCGCCCGCATAGGGCGCGGGGTATTGACGCGGCAGTCCGTCGAGGATGTCGTGCGGGTCCTGGTCGGGCAGCACGATCACGTCGAGCCTGTCCTTGAGCTTTCCCGCGCGCACCGTGGAATCGACCACCGAGACGTACGGCACCTTCCAGGTGTCGAATACCCAGCGCGTCCAGCCCTCGTCCATCGCTCCCCGGTCCGTGGAGTTGACATAGGAGCGGTACAATCCGACGCGGGGCGCGTCCGGCCCGGCGACCCCGATATAGCCGGGAGTGGCCGTGAGCGGCTCGACCGGCGCCGAGAGGGCGATCCGGAGCGAGTCGCGCGCCGGGGTCGCGGTCACACCCATCAAGAGGGGTAGCGTGTGTGCCGTGACGTCGTAGGGCGGCAGTGGCGGCCCACCCGGGTAGAGGCGGAGGTCGGGATAGTGCTGCGGCTCAAGCAGAGCCTTCGCGAATCCCGCGTACGGCTGTCGCAGCACGACGACGTAGCTCCCCGCCGGGAACCGCTGACCGCTCAGCGTGAGGGGGTGCAGCGACGTGCGGATCTCTACCTGGCCGCGATGTAGGATTCCGAGCAGTGTGGCCAGCCCCACCGTGTCGCGCTGCTGGCGCGGGATGATGTAGGCGTAGGGCCAGCCTTTCCAGCCCCGCACGGCGCGCCACTCGACCGTCAGGAAATTCGCGAGCCAGCGGTCGCGGTAGCGCGCCGCGTTTTCGAGCAGCGCGTACGCGGCGTCCGTCTGGTAGGTGACGATGTCCCGCAGCGTCCAGCGCCCGCCGGGCCACGGGCCCGTGAAGTTCCACGACCGCTCCCGCGGGTTGAACCCGCGCCCGCGCGTCGCGAGACGGTCGAACGGGACCTCGATCGGCGATGCGAGGTTGGCGCTCGCGACCTCCGAGAGGATGCGCACACCGCCGTGGTAGTGCTGATAGGCACGCGCGGGCGTCCACGCGTCGTAGATCGCGTTGATTGCGATCCCGGTCTTGCCCTGGCCACCCAGCTCCCACGCGATCGCGCTGCCCAGCGCGTTCACCCCGTCCACCAGGAGGGGGTCCACGTTCGGCTCGATCGGGTCGAGGTAGGGGGGGAGGAAGAGCCGCGACCCGTCAGAGTCCTGCTGGTGAATGTCGTGCACGATCTGGGGATGCCACACGTTGTGGAGCGAATCCACCGTCAGCTGCGTCTCGACCTGGGTGAAGGCGTACCAGTCTCGGTTGTTGTCGTGACCGGTGTAGTGGTGGTACAGCTCGGGAGGATCGGTGCCCTCCGCCGGCGTGCCCACGGTGCGGTTGTACCAGCGCGTGATGAGCGTGACGCCGTCGGGATTGAGCGACGGGACGAGCCACAGGATGACGTTGTCGAGGATCGCGCGCGTCGCCGCACTCGTGTCGCTCGCGAGGCGGTACGCGAGGATCGCCGGGGCCAGATGCCCACCCACCTCGCTGGAGTGGATTCCGGAAGTGATGAGCACGATCGCCCGGCCGTCGCGCAGCGCCTCTCGCGCCTCGCGGGTGCTCCGGATGGTCCGGGGATCGGCGAGCCGTGCGTTGAGCTGGCGGTACCGGCCCAGCTGCCTGAGGTTCTGCGGGCTCGAGATCACCAGGGCGGCGAACGGCGCCCCAAGGGTGCTCTTCCCGAGCTCGCGGTAGTCCACCCGGGCGCTGGCCTTGGCGAGCCCCTGGTAGTAGCGCAAGAGCGTCGGCCAGTCCGCGAGCTTCTTGTCCTCACCCGGCTCGAAGCCGAGCACCGATTTCGGTGTGGGGAGGCGCTCGGTCACGGCGGGCGCCGCGCGACGGGGCGAGCGCGGACGGGGCTGCTGGGCGGAGAGCCACGGCGGCGGCGCGAGGAGCCCCGCCACGAGGAGGGTGAGCACGCCGCGGGACGTCACGGCGTCAGCGGACTGACGCGGCCGCTGGCGGGTTGTCCCCGGTGCCGAGCCAATGCGCGAACCACGTGCGCACCCGCTCGAGCCGATCTACGAGCAGCCAAGGCGGGCCAGTGCGGGAGAGGCCGTGGAAGGAGCGCGGATACCGCACGAACTCCGCCGGTACGCCGCGTTTGCGCAACATCACGAACAGCTGCTCTCCGTCGGTGATCGGCGTGCGGCGGTCGTCCTCGCTGTGCACGATGAGCATCGGCGTCTGGATGCTCTTCGCGTACGTCATCGGCGACAGCGCCCGGTACAGCGAATCCGACTCCCACGGCGGCCCGAAGAACTCGTAGTTGGTGAGCCCCTGTGCATCGGACGAGCCGTACCATGAGTGCCAATTGTAGATCGACCGGTCGGTTTGGGCCACGGCGAAGCGCTGCGTGTGCCCCACGATCCAGTTGGTCATGAACCCGCCGTAGGAGCCGCCCGCGACGCCGAGGCGGGTCGTGTCGACGCTACCACGCGCTATGGTCACGTCCACGGCCTTCATCAGGTCCTGGTAGTCCTCCATCCCCCACCGCCCGCGCGTCGCGAAGGTGAACGCGTGGCCGTAGCCGGTCGAGCCGCGCGGGTTCACCAGCAGCACCCAGTAGCTCTGCCCGGCGAGCATCTGGAACTCAGGGAAAAAGACGTTGCCATAGTTCCAGTGGGGGCCGCCGTGAATGTAGAGGATCAGGGGATACTTCTTCCCCGCCTGGTGGCCGTAGGGGCGCATCAGGAACGCCTGGATGCGCCGGCCCCCGACGCTCGTGAACCAGAAGGTGTCCGCGGGAATCGTGATGAGCTGCGCGAGCAACGAGTCGTTGAACGAGGTGAGCCGCCTATCGGTCGTCGCCGCCCCGCGGCCGGACAGCGGAGCGACGAACAGCTCCGCGGGGTGGGTGGCGTCGCTCGCGGTATAGGCGAGCTGCTTGCCGTCTCCCGACACCGTGAATCCGCCGAGCTGGCGCTCCCCGGCGGTGATCTGGCGGACGGCTCCTCCCGCCGCCGGCACGCCGAACAGGTGGATGTTGCCCCGCGTCGCGGCACTGAAGTAGACCGTCTTGCCGTCGGGCGCCCAGAACGCGGCGTCCGGGTCCAGATCCCAGGCGCTCGTGAGGTTCCGGACCGGCCCACCCTCGGCCGGAACGACGCACACATCGTTCTCGTCCCCGCGACCTTTCGAGCAGGTGAACGCGATCAGCCGGCCGTCCGGCGACCAGGCGGGGTCAAAGTTTTCGACGTAGGGCGTCGCCAGCCGGCGCGCGGCGCCGTCGGCCAGCGTCAGCACGTACAGCTGGGGCCGCACCTGGTCGCGCACCTCGATGTTCTCGGTCGAGTCCTGCACGAACACGATCGCGCGGCCGTCGGGGGACCAGTCGGGGTCGCGCTGGCTCACGGCCCCGCTCGTGAGCTGCCTCGGCTCGCCGCCGCCGCCGGGGACGAGGTAGAGATGGCTCGGCCGGCGGGTCTCCCGGGGCGGCACGAGGCCGCGCTCGTCCTCGAGGAACGGCAGCGCGGTGTACACGCGCCCGTCGAAGCGCTTCGGGTCCGGCCCGTGGCTGATCGCGGCGGGAGAAATCCGCGTGCGCCACGGCTCCTTCTTGAGGCTGTCGGGCTCAGCGCCGCGCCAGACGTAGAGCAGCCACTTGCCGTCGTTCGAGAACCGCGGTGCCGCGTGCACGCCGCCCATCTGGAACGCCTCGCCCCCGGGGGCCAAGGTGCGCAGGAACCACACGTCGTCGTCGAAGCCCTCCCGCTTGCTCGTGAACGCGAGCAGGGACCCGTCCGGCGACCAGATCGGGCTCGACGCCTCGGTGGCGGGGCTCGTGTAGCGGAACGGCGGCGTCGAGCCGTCGGTCGGCACCATCCAGATCTCGGCGTGGCGGCGATCCTTGTCCTCGACCACGGTCGTCACCGTGACGGCGATGCGCTTGCCGTCGGGAGCGACCCGCGGTTGCCCTACAGCCGTGAGCTTGTGGTAGTCGGTCGCCTGAAAGGGGCGAGGGGACGACTGGGCGTTCAGGCGGTCGGGCGGACGGGCGGTCAGAGGCCCGATCACGACAGCAGGGAGCAGCCAGCGGGTGTTCATGTGATGCTCAATTGTGTTCCGGGAAGGAGAAAGCTATCCGGTGCTGCCCGATGCCGCGACAGGCGGGCCGGCGGGCTCCCTGTCCGCCAGACCGCCCGTTCTGTTCGGCCGCCGCCGCTACGGCAGCTTGTGCAGCTCGACGCGGCGGTTCAGTGCGCGGCCGGCCGCGGTCGTATTCGGGGCGATATATCCCGACGCGCCGTATCCGTTCGCGACCATGCGACCGGGCGCCACGCCCTTACGCGCGAGGTAGGCCCGCACGGCTCCGGCGCGTGCACGCGACAGCCATAGGTTGGACGCCCGCCGGCCTGTGCTGTCGGTGTACCCGGCGATCTCAATCCGGATATCGGGGTTCGCGGTGAGCGACGCCGCGACCTGGTCGAGGATCGCGTATGACCCCCGCGTCAATGCCGACTTCCCGGTCTCGAAGTTCACACCACGTAAGATCAGTGTGGGACGCGCCGGTGCCCCCGGGGTGATCTCCGGCTGGAACAGGATGATGCAGCCGTTGGCGTCCACCTTCGAGCCCGGCGGCGTGTTCGGGCACTTGTCGAGCGGGTCCAACACGCCGTCCGAGTCCGAGTCGCGGATGACCTCTGTCGGCAGGGGGCAGCCGCTTGCGTCGACCCGGGCGCCGGCAGGCGTATTGGGGCACTGGTCGAGGCCGTCTGGCACGCCGTCCACGTCCGCGTCCAGGGAGCAACCCTTGGCGTCCACCAGAGCGCCCGCGGGAGTGCCGGGACACTGATCGAAGCCGTCTGGCACGCCGTCTTTGTCCGTATCCGACGGGCAGCCTGCGCTGTCGACCGTCGCGCCGGCGGGTGTGTCGGGGCACTGGTCGGGCCCGTCCGGGACGCCGTCGGCGTCGGAGTCGATGGGGCATCCCCTGGCGTCGACCTGTACGCCGGCCGGCGTGTCGGGGCACTGGTCGATGCCGTCGGGAACACCGTCAGCGTCGGCGTCCGGCGGGCAGCCGCCCGCGTCCACCTGCGCGCCGCGCGGCGTCTCGGGGCACTTGTCGAGACCGTCGAATACGCGGTCCCCATCGGAGTCCAGCGGGCAGCCGCGCTGGTCGACGTTGGCGCCGAGCGGGGTGTTCGGGCACGCGTCCTTCTTGTCGGTCATGCCGTCCTTGTCGGAGTCCTTTGGGGGCCCGCCGAGGTGGAACACCGAGAGGCCGGCCGTCGCCGCCAGGTGGGTGGCCGTGCTGGATCCGATTGCCGCCTTGGTGCTGGGCGCGTAGATGCCCCGGCCCTCTACGCGCACGGCGATGCGGCTGCTGAGGAAGGCACGCGCGCCAGCGCCGCCGTGCACGCCGTGGTCGCTGAAGTCGAACGGCGCCCGCGTCCCGAAGTCCAGGAGCGAGTAGCCGCCCAGCACGTACAGCATCACGCGGCCGCCGTGCACGAGGTTGACGACCACGCTGCCGCTGCCGATGAGCGGCTGCATGGTGGCCGGCGTGCCGCCGGCCGAGAAGGTGTAGTCGGGCTGGAAAAGGACGTCGGCTTCGAGGCCCACGACGTCGCCGAAGAAGTACCCGAGCCGGGCGCCGCCGCCGATCTTGCGCGCCAGTCCGAAGGCGTCGTCGTAGCTCGTGTAGGAGCCGAACGCGCCGACTTCGAACTTGCCGGCGTGCTGGGCCGAGAGGCGCTCCACGGGGAGCGTCAGCAGGCTAATGAGCAACCCGAACCGTCTCATGTCCGCTCCTACGCTGCCGCGCGTGTCACGAGCCTATTGCATCTGGTGCAGCTCCACGCGCCGGTTCTGCGCACGACCTTCGCGCGTGGTGTTCGGGGCGATCGGGCTGGCCGCGCCGTACCCTTTCGCGACCATGCGGCCCGGCGCGACGCCCTTGCTCACGAGGTAGGCGCGCACGACGTCGGCCCGCGCCTGTGACAGCCTCAAGTTCGTCAACGCGGAGCCGGTGTTGTCCGTGTATCCCGCGATCTCGATCCGGATGTCCGGATTCGCGACGAGCGACTGCGCGACGATGTCGAGCACCGTGAAGGACTCGGGCTTGAGCGCGGACTTACCCGTCTCGAACGTCACGCCGCGCAGGATCACCGGAGTCCGCTCCGGTGTGAAGATGATCAAGCAACCGGCGGCGTCCACACGCGTGCCGGGCGGGGTGCCGGGGCACTTGTCCTTGGTGTCGTCCACGCCGTCGCCGTCGGAGTCCTTGAACCGCTGACACCCGACGCTGTCCACTTCCGTTCCCGCGGGCGTGTTGGGGCACCTGTCGAGGCCGTCCGGCACGCCGTCCTTGTCCGCATCGAGCGTGCAGCCCGTCGGGTCCACGGTGGCGCCCGCCGGGGTGTTGGTGCATTGATCGACGCCGTCGGGGACGCCGTCGCCGTCCGCATCCATGGCGCACCCCTTCGCGTCCACGCGGGCGCCGGCCGGCGTGTTGGGACACCGGTCGACGCCATCGTACACGCCGTCTCGGTCTGCGTCGGCCGGGCAGCCGGCCGCGTCGACGCGCGCCGCCGTCGGCGTGCTGAGGCACCGGTCGAGTCCGTCGTACACGCCGTCACCGTCACCGTCGGAGGGGCAGCCGCGGGGGTCGATCATGGCGCCGATGGGCGTGCCGCCGCAGGCGTCGCGCTTGTCGGGGACACCGTCGCGGTCGGTGTCCGGGGCTGGCCCGCCGCCCGTGAAGACGGATAGCCCCAGCGAGCCGACGACGTGTCCGGCCCAATCCGCGCCCGCGAATTTGGAGCTGGGTGCGTAGAGCGCGCGCACCTCCATGCGCAGCGCACCCCAGTCGCCGAGGAACACGCGGTCGCCGATCGCGCCGTGGGCTGCGTTGTCGGTGAAGCGATAGGGCGCCGTCTTCTCGAAGTCGAGCCGCGAGTAGCCGCCGAGGATGTAGAACAGGTTGCGCGCGCCCCCGAAATTCAGGACTAGGCTGGCGCTGCCGAGCGCCAGCGTGGGGGTTGCGGTCCCCGTTTTCGCGTCCGGGCTCTGGTAGCCGGCGTCCAGTTCCGCGCCGACGACGTTGGTGAAGAAGTAGCCGAGGCGGGCGCCGACGCCGATCTGGTTGTCCAGGCCGAGCGTCTGGTCGTACCGCGTGAACGATCCGAACGCGCCCACTTCAAACTGGTGGGCGCGCTGCGCGGCGAGGCGGGGGATCCCGCAGATGAACGCCGCTCCTAGGATGACGAGTGTCCGCACGGATCGACTCCTTCCCCGAAGGCGTGGCCTACCCGAAGGCGTGGCCCAACGGTAATAACTCCGCCGTGCTTTAGAAACCCCAGACGCCCGACCTGCGCAAACCCGTGCCGAGATCTGTGCCCCCGATCACAATTGCGCGGCGCGATCCGTCCGTCTCGCGCCACGTGATCCCGGTCGGCCCGACCAGGGTGCCCCCGTCGTTAGGCGGGCCCGCGATGGTGTTTGCGCCGACCGGCCCCGCGAAGGCCCCGAGCGAGTCGCCCACCGCGGCCGCGGCGAGGGTTTCCGCGCTGTTCGTGGACGCGCCGGGGTACATGCCGCCCACGAGCAGCACGACGTCGCCCGCGTCGAGCGCCGCGAACTGCGACCGCCCCGTCGGCAGCAGCGCGGCGCCCGCCGCCCACGGGCCGGCGAAGAACCCCGACACGAGGCTCAGCGGGGCCGTATCGCTCGAGGCGAGCCGCGTGGTGGCGGGGTCGAGCCCGCCCCCGGGCGGGACGCTGTCCCCTACGCCACCGAACGCGACTAGGCGGTGGTCGAGGACCACCGCACCCCCGTAGGCCCGCGCGGTCGTGAGCAGCGGCTGCTCGTACCAGCCGTCGATGTGCCCGTCGAGGCCGATGCGGCCTACGAACACGGTGCGCTGGGGGCGCCCGATCGAGTCCGTCCCGCCGATCACGTAGATGCGGCCGCGCTTCACGACCGCGATCGCTCCCGCGACTGGAGCGGGGAGCGGCTCGATCGGCGCGAACCGGCTGGACACGCTGTCGGCGGTGACGTCGGCCGCGAGCACGGAGGCCTGCGCCCGGCCCGAGGAATCGGTCCCGCCGATCACGTACAGCGCGCTGCCCGCAAAGCGGGAGTTGTAGCGCGTTGCGGCGACGACCGCGGCGAACGCTCGCGGCGCGGGCAGGACCCGGGAGCGTGCGGGGTCGGAGTGATCGCGCTGCCGCGTCCAGGGCACGATCGCGCCGCCCGGCTGGGCGCGGGCGACGTATACGCCGCTGTCCGCGACGAGACGCAGCCCGAGCTGCTCAGCGCCGCCGACGGCGTAGAGCGTCGTCGCGATCACCCCGCCGGCCGGGATCTCCGCCGCGGTCACGCCGACGCCGATCGGCGCGTGCGGGAAGGCGGCTCGCGGCTTCCAGGCGAGCGTGTCCGGGCTGTAGGACAGGCGCGGCAGGACGTGCACGGTGGCGGTCAGCCGGAGTCCAGTCGCTGTCGTGACGGCGAGCGCGCCCGAAACGGCGCTGTCCGGGACGGTGATGCGGATTGCGAGGTCGCTCCAAGCGGCGACGAGCGCGGTCGCGGTGCCCCCGCCGCTCTTCGCGAAGGTGACGCCGCCCCCGGCGCCGAACCCGAAGCCTTCAGTCACGGTGGCTTGGCCGCGCACCAGCACGGGCTCGAGCGCGCCGTCGACGTACTCGATGCGCGGGCCCGCGGGCGCGCGCGGTCCCGCCGTCTCCCCGCACCCGACGAGCAGGGCGAGGAGCAGCGGCGCGCGCCTACGGCCGGCCGTTCTGCCCCCGGACGAAGCGGACCGCCTTCGCGAGGTTGTCGGCGAGCGCCGCGAGCTCGACGGCGCCATGCGCGAGGTTCTCGATGGCCTTGAGCTGCTCGGCCGCGGCTGCCGCGACGGCCTCGGCCTCCGCGGTCGAGGACTGGGCGCCGGTCTGCGCCTGCTCGAGCGAGTGTGTGATCCGGCCGGAGAGCTCGGCGATCCCGCGCGCCAGCTCCGCCACCCGGTTGCCCGCGCGGGCCGTGCCGGACGCGGCCTCGGCGATGTGGTTCAGGTCGTGTACCCACTCGCTCGAGCTCTGCACCACTTCGCCCAGATCGCCGCGGATCCGCTCGAGGAGCTCGGCGGCGCGGTCCAGGGCCCGGCGCGTGTCTTGGGCCGATTTGCCCACGGCGCGGGCCTCACGGCCGCTCGCCTCGGCGAGCTTGTGCACTTCATCGGCGACCACCGCGAAACCGCGGCCGTGGACGCCGGCGCGCGCGGCCTCGATTGTGGCGTTGAGGGCGAGCAGGTTGGTCTGGTTCGCTATGAACCCGATGGTCTCCGAGAACTTCTCCACTTGGTCGGCCACGTCTCGGAGCCGGCGCACCTCGCGCGTGCTCTCCTCGGTCGTGCCCCCGAGGTCGGTGAGACGGCGGACCGCGGTCTGCATCGCGAAGCGCACCTTGTCGGTGGTCTTCTCCATTTGTGATCCCGAGTCGCGCGTCAGCTCGCCCGCGGTCGCCACTTCCCCGGCATGCTGCTCGAGCCGGGCTGACTCGCCGGCCACCGTGCCGACGAGGGTCGCCGCCTGCCGGGCATCGTCGCTCGCCCGCTGGGCGGCCGCGGCGACCTCCTCGCTCGAGGCGTGGATCTCCTGCGTCGTGGCCGTGAGCGTCTCGATGTAGGCGGTCGTCCGGTCGGAGGCGCCGACGACCGGCTGGACCGACATCTCGATCGCCAGCATGAGCGCGAGCTGCGGCGCGAGCAGCGCGAGCATTTCCCCGTCCCTGTCGCGGTACATCGACGGGTCGGAGTGGCGCACGCTCCACAGGCCCACCAGCTGGTCGGCGTGGTACAGTGGGATGAGCACCTCCGAGCCCGGACTCTCCTGCTCGGGAAGGACCACCTGATCCCGGCGGAGCGCGTGGGCGACGACCGAGCGCCGCAACCGCACGGCCTCGCCCGTGAGCCCGGCGTTGGCGTCGAAGCGGAGGTTCGGGCGGCCCGCGGCGCCCGCCGACGTGTCGGCGACGAGCTCCATCTCGTTGGTGCGGGGGTCGTAGCGGGCGAACCCCATGTGCTCCCAGGGGACGAGCCGGCCCGTCAGCTGCTGGATGCGAGAAAAGCTCCGGGCCAGCGAGATGTCACCCGCGATGGCCTGGGACAGGCCTTGGATCAGCGCCAACTCGTCGGCGCGCACGCCGAGCCGGATCACGTACAGGCTCGTCGCCGTCGCGGCGGCGAGCACGGCACCCAGCGCGAGCGCGTGGCTCGCGCCCAACCCCTCGTGCGTGAGCCGGAGCCAGCCGGCCGCGAGGATGACCGAGCTCGCGTATATAATCGCTTCCCACCGCGCCGTGAGTCCGGGATCCACCCAAGCGAACGCGCGGCCCAGCGCGAGCTCGAGGTAGTACGTGGCGTTGACGACGATGGGAAGGAGCACGAGCAGGAGCGTGAGCGGAGCGAGATTCGTCGCGGAGAGCGCCTCCAAGCCCGTCGCGCCGCCGAGGCGCTCGTACACGAGGCCCACGGCGGCCGTGCCGGCGGTGAGGTGGGCGGTATTGCTCAACGCCGCCTCCGCCGGGAGGCGACGCAGCACCAGGTCCCCGGACGCCATGGCCACGGGCGCGATGAGCACCGCGCACGTCCACCCGCAGTCCAGCACGGCGTACGCCATCACGCCAAGGATGTAGGAGGAGAAGCCGTTGCCGGGGAGCGCGATGCCATAGCGCCGGGTGAGCGCGCCGACGGCGACCAGGATCAGGAGCTCGAACCCCAGCCCCGGGCGGAAGGTCGCGTACCCACGGCCGTAGGCAACGACCGCCGCGACGATCGCCAGCACCGCGCCGAGCGCAACGAGCGCGCGCACGAGCAAACCCGGTGACGCCTTCAGGCGGGAAAGGACGCTCATGCGGCTTGGTCCTAGAAATCCTCGTGGGATCGATGCCGCGCAAGCTTGGGGGCGTGGCGCCGGGTGTCAAGCGCGACTATCGTTTTTGCATGCGCGTGACCATCGAATACTGCGTCGTTTGAAACTACGAGCCGCGGGCCGCCGGTCTGGCGGCCGAAATCCGGAAGGCCTACCCCCACGCGGACGTGAAGCTAATCCAGTCCTCGGGAGGCGTGTTCGAGGTCGAAGTCGACGCGCGGCGGGTCTTCTCCAAGAAGGCGCTGGGGCGCCACGCCGAGCCCGGGGAAGTACTGCGGCTGATCCAGCAAATGGCGCCCCCGCCCCCTTCACGTTGAAGATCGCGATCTCGACGGGCGGCGGCGACGCCCCCGGTCTGAACGCCGTGATTCGCGGCGCCGTCCTCGCGGCGATCCACCGAGGCTGGGAGTGCGTCGGCATCCGGCGCGGTTACGACGGGCTGCTGGACGAGGACCACGTGATCCCGCTCGACGCCAATGCGGTGCGCGGCATCACGCATCTGGGCGGTACCATCCTCGGGACCACCAGTCGCGGCGATCCCTTCCGCTGGCGTGAGCAGCGCCCCGATGGCACTTGGGTCACCCGGGACCGCGCCGACGAGCTCGTCACCGCCTTTCGGAGCAGGGGGATCGACGCCCTGATCGCCATCGGCGGCGACGGCTCGCTCCGCATCGCGCACCGCTTGTTCAACGAAAAGGGCATCCCGGTCGTCGGCGTGCCGAAGACCATCGACAACGACGTGGGCGGGACCCAGCTCACGTTCGGATTCGACACCGCCGTCCAGACGGCCACCGAGGCGATCGACAAGGTCCACTCCACGGCCGAAAGCCACGAGCGCGTGATGGTCGTCGAGGTGATGGGGCGCTACGCCGGGTGGATCGCGCTGCACTCCGGCATCTCCGGCTCCGCCGACGTGATCCTGATCCCCGAGATCCCGTTCGACATGGACAAAGTCTGCGAGAAGATCCGCCGTCGCGAGGCGGAAGGACGCCACTTCAGCATCGTGGTCGTGGCTGAAGGCGCGGCTCCCCGCGGCGGGAGCGTCTCGCTCATCGATCCCGAGCACCAGCGGCTCGGTGGCATCGGCGACAAGGTGGGGCATTCGATTCAGGAAATGACCGGCAAGGAGACCCGCACCCTCGTCCTCGGGCACCTGCAACGCGGCGGGAGCCCCACCACGTTCGACCGTTTGCTCGGCCTGCGCTTCGGCGCCGCGGCGGTGCGAGTTATCGCCGAAGGGAAGTTCGGTACCATGGTCGCGCTGCGCCCGCCCACGATCGCGCCGATCCCGATCGACGAAGCGCTCGCCGCCCCGAAACGCGTCCCACTCGACTCGGACACGATCGCGACGGCGCGGGACCTCGGGATCAGCCTCGGCGACTAGCGACACGGTGACCGCACGGGGTCACCGGCACCCCCGCACCACGTCGCTCAGTGTCTTCTGCAGAGCGTGTTATCGCACGACTGCTGGCTGTGGCACGACCCTTCCAACGCGTTTGCCCCGCGCCGCGGGTCGGTGTGGTCGAGCGGTGGTCCTTCTCTCGTCGGCCCGTGGTCGCTGTCGTCAGACGCTCGTACCGTCCATCACGATCACGACCGCCCGTACCACCGGGTTCGCGCGTGCGGCCACTACCGGTGCGGCCATTGACCCCCTAAACAGGGTCGCAGGGTCGGGCGGTCAAGCGGGAGGCGCGCACGCAGGCCTCCCGCTTTCCTGTTCAGGCCACCGAGCCATGGGCTGGTCTATATTGCGGGCGTGCGAGTTTCCCGCGACCATTTCCTCCCCCCCGATCCTCAGGCCTTCCTCGCCGCCGAGCCTGCCACCGGGCGAGTCGTCGTGATCGCGCCAACACGCGCGGCTTGCGAGACGATCGAACTGGCCATGGGACTGAACATCGACACGCTGCTCGAGCGCGAGCACGGCGATGATATCCGCGGGCTGGCCGCCTCGGGGCGCGGGTTCGGCATCGTGGCGGGCACCGGCACGGGGAAGACCCTCGCGATCCGGTCCATTGCAGAGACGATCCTGCAGGCCCCGCTCAAGCTGGGCGTCGTGAACCGCGAGCGGGAGGCGACGCCCGAGACACCCACGTGGAACCTGGTCATCGTCACGACCGGGATCGCGCGGCGCTGGTTCGAGGACAACCTCATCACGGAGCGGGACACGCTCGTGGTCGACGAGATCCACCAGACCTCCGCGGAGCTCGAGCTGTGCCTCGCGCTCGGGAAGCGGGCCCGCTGCCGCTTCATCTGGCTGTCGGCGACGGTGGACCCGACGTTCTATGCCCGCTATCTGGAGTCGGTCGAAGTGCTCGAAACCCGAGCGTTCGACCCCGCCAAGGCCGCGGACGTGCGGGTCCTGCAGCGGCAGCCGCTCGAGTTTCTGGATGACCGCCTCATCAAGCGGGTCATGCGGGAACGTCGGGGGGTGGCCGTGTTCGTGCCTACGCGCGCGGAGGTCGAGCAGATCGCGCGAGAGCTGGGCGATCGCTGGCAGGCCCTGCCGACCGCTTTCTACCACGGCGGCGAACCGATCCGGGTCATCCGACCCTTTCTCGACGGTGAGGTGCGCCGCCCGTTCCTGCTCGCCATGACGGCCGCCGGGCAGTCGGCGCTCAACATCCGCGGGCTCGACACCGTTGTGATCTACGACGCTCGCTACGCGAACGTCGTCGAGCGTGGCCGCAACGTGCTCACCCGGCTCTACCTCGGGGCCAACGAGATCCTGCAGATGGCGGGCCGGGTGCACGGCCGCGTGGAGGGCGGCGAGGTGTACATCCTGAGCGATCGTGACGTGGTGTTCGAGCGGCTCGAGCCCACGCCGCCGGAATTCCAACTCGCGGGCGATGCGGAGCGGGTCGCGATCACCTGCGCGGCGATCGGCGTCGACGCCCGCGACCTCGACCTGCCCGTGCCCCTCGACCGGAAGGCGTACCGCGAGGCGGTGCAGCTCTTGACCGACCGCGGCCTGATCGAGCACGGGCGCCTTACGCGGTACGGGCGCGAGGTCGAGGCGATGCCGGTCGAGCGCCCCTGGGGGGAGCTGCTGTATCACGCGGACGCGGACCTCATCCCGATCGTCGCGGTGTGCGCGAACATCGAATCGCTGCACCGTATGACCCGCGAAGAGCGTGCCTTGCAGGGGCTGATCGTTCCCGGGAGCGATCACCTCACGGCGTACAACGTCTACGCGGAAGCGGTCAACCAGCACGGCTACCTCGGGGAAGTGTACGAGTTGCCGCGCCACCTGTTTCATGAGAGCATCGATCGCTGGGCGGAGGCCCGCGGCGTCCTGGTGAAAGCAGTCGAGGACGTGGCGCTGGGCACGGCGTCGGTCTACCGCCAGCTCGAGCTGCCATTGCCCGACAAGCTCGCGTACGCAGGCGACCAGACCCTCAGGACGTTCGCCGACCTCGTGGCCAAGATCATGCCGTTCGATCTCGTGATCGACGAGGAAACGGCGGACGGTCGCGAGGCCCGCGTGAGTCGCGGCTCGGTGTGCGGCAGCTGGGGCGCGGTCGCCGGGTCGCTGCGGTATTTCGCCGACCGGTTCGGCGTGCCCCGAGCGAGCATCGAAGGCACACAGCTTCCCGAGCGCGCGCTGCGGCGCTGCGCGCGGCGGGGCGCCCCCACGGTCGTGTTCGAGCGACACCGTCGCCGGGAGGGGCTGATGGTCGTGCGCACCGTGGAGTACTTCGGGTTCGTGCTCGAGCGGGACGTCGAGCCGCTCCCGAACCCGTTTCCACCTGACCTCGCCGCTGCGGCCCGCTCGGCACTGGTCGAGGCGCTGCTCGCGGGCGAGACGCCGCATCCCGACCAGGGGCGCGTGCGCCGGGCGTTGGAGCGGTTCGGCTTCTACTGGCGGCGATCGGGCGGTCGGATCCCCGAGGCCGCTACGGAGCAGCTCGCCGCGCGGCTTACGACGCAGCTTGAGCGGGTCGGCTCGTGGGACGACTTCATCAACACGCGGCTGGTGCTCAACGTCGAGGAGACCATCCCTGCAGCCGTGCGGGAGCGGCTCGACGCCCTCCCGTCCTCGGTGCACCTGTACGGCGACCGCGTCCCCGTGGACTATGACGTGGAGCGGGGGGTGGGGGTGGTGCGCCTGCGCCTCAAGGAGGGCCAGGCCCGGCGACTCCAGCCCCGGGACCTCCCCCCCTTCGACCGGCCGGTGCGCTTCACGGTGCTTCGGGGTAAGCGAGAGACGGTGCGCTCCGATACCGTGGACGACCTGCGCCGGCAGCTGAGCGGGCTCTCCCGCGAGGAGCGCACCCGGCTCGTCCACGGCGGGCGCCGGCACCGGCGCCACTAGCTGGGCGCCCTGAAACTCTGACCCGGAATTCGAGTATGCAATCGGATATGGCACACGAGGCCTTGCACCCCCCCGCCCCGCCTGCCTTCAGCTCCCTCGGCCGGGCGGTCTTGGAATCCTTCGGCGAGGGGATCGTCGTCTTCGACAGCTCCGGCCGGATGGTCTACGCCAACGAGCGCGCCCGGCGGGTGATCGACGAGCTGGGCGATCCGGCGTTCCGGCGCGGCGCCGCCCTGCGGGAGCGGCTGCTCGCGCTCGGCGGACGGGCGCGCTCGCTGAAGCACGGCGCGGCCGAGCTCGGCGAGGCGGTCTTCCTGCCCGACGGCGATCGCTCGAAGACGCTGGCGGAGCGCGAGCGGCAGGCGATCATCGAGACGCTGGAGGCGACACAGGGCAAGCTGGCCGAAACCGCGCGGCGGCTCGGGATCAGTCGCACCACGCTGTGGCGGCGGCTGCGCGCCTACGGCCTGCGCCCGGGCGACGGCCAGTCGACGCAGGCGTAGAGCTGGCGTCGTCGTTTCGCGCCGTCTAGCTTCCCGCTCTGGCCATCGGTCGGGAAGCCATGCCCCCCATGCCCCCCATGCCCCCCAAGCCGCCCATGCCTGCCAAGCCCTACGTCATCGAGGAGTATGTCCGCGGGTCCGACGTGGACTTCGCGGGCATCATCTTCTATGGGTCCTACGTGCGCTTCTTCGAGATTGCGGAGACTGAGCTGTTCCGGGCGTGCGGACTGGCCTACGCGCAGGTATTCGACCGCTACGATATCTTCCTCCCGCGCAAGGCGGTCCACTCCGAGTTCTACGAGCCCGCGCGGCTCGATGACCGGCTGCGCGTCGCCACGTACGTGGGGCGTGTGGGCAGGACGTCGTTGACGCTCAACTTCGACGTCTTCCGAGGCCCGAACCGATCGCTTGCCGCGGCGGGATGGATGGTCCTGGTGAGCGTGGATCGCATGAATCTGACGCCGCAACCGCTCCCGGCCGGCCTGGTCGACGCGCTCGCGCCGCACACCCTCACCCCCGAGGGGGCGCGCGCCCTCCTGGGTGTCCCGTCCCCCTGAACGCTCGGCTCCTTGTGGTGCTCGCGCTCGGCGCGGCGGATGCCGCCTGCGGGAGTTCCGCCCCGCCGCCGGCCCGCCTACGCGCCCTGATAACGCGGCTCCCCAAGGACACCGTGAGCTTCGAAGCCCCCGCCGTCGCGGGCCGCTGTGGCCGCCCTGGGCTGGGCCTGCTGCTCCAGGGGAGCGCCGGCGGCAATGGCGTGCTCATCTGGCTCCGCCCTGGTGACTCGCTCGCCTCGGGCGAGTTCTCCCTGCTCCCCCGGGCTGACAGCACCACCCCGCGCGGCGCGACCGTCGCGGTGCGCTTCATGGTGGGCGAGGCGGCGCACGGCCTGACGCTCGACAGCGGCGCCGTTGCGGTGACGCTGACGGAGGCCTCGCTTTCCGCCAACGCGCGCGGCTCGGGGCTCGACCACCTCGCGGGCGGACGCGCGGACGTCGATGCCTCCTTCGAGTCGGTGCCGCTGGAGACGGACACCGTGGCGTGCCAGGGACGGCTGTGAACGCGCGGGCCGGCGCGCACGCCGGGCGCTGGGTCCCGTTAGATTAACTGCGTGGAGCAGACCTACTTCCGGAGAGGGTTCGGACTGAAGGGCAAGATCGAGGGCGCCCTGGCGACGGACTACCACAGCCATGTGGTGGACCGGATCCGCCAGCAGGGCTACGTCCTCTCGGTCGGCGACCTCACATTCAAGCTCGCCCGGGAGTTTGGGTTCTGCTACGGCGTGGACCGCGCCGTCGAGTACGCCTACGAAGCTCGCACCAAGTTTCCCGACAGGCGCATCTACCTCTCCGGCGAGATCATCCACAACCCGCACGTCAACACGAAGCTCCGGGCGATGGGCGTCGAGTTCCTGCACCGCTCCGATGCCGGCGACTTCGACTTCGGCGCCCTGACGCCGGCCGACGTCGTGATCCTCCCCGCCTTCGGCGTCACCGTGCAGGACTTCGAGCGGCTGCGGCGGATCGGGTGCGTGCTGGTGGACAC
>JBOHSI010000201.1:0-6683 GCA_050733055.1 Gemmatimonadales bacterium | reverse complement strand
GGCCCGTGCGCGCCGAAGCCGATCACGTCGCCGTCTTGCAGCGCCGCCTCACCCGTGAGGCGCCGGCCGTTGACGAACGTGCCGTTCTTCGAGCCCAAGTCGCGCACGACGAACGTGTCGCCTTGCCGCACGATCGCGGCGTGGCGCGACGAGACATCGAGATCGCGCTCGGCGTCGAAGCGTACGTCGGACAAGGGGTGGCGGCCGAGCCCGATATACGCCTTGCGGAAGGTCTCGACCTGCCCCACACGCGCCCCCGAGAGGAACGTGAACTGGGCGGTCACGGGCTCCGGGTGGCGACGTAGAGCGCGACGGCGACCGCCGCGGCCGCGAGCAGCGCCGCCGCGACCATGCGCCAACGCCCCTCTTTGGTGGACACGGGCGGGCGGCTGCCCCGGTACACCGGCACCGGCTCGGTGCTCGTCTCGGTGTCGATGAGAGGATAGACCTGGTGGCCGACTTCGTCGTCGTCCGCAGGGGGGCGCAGGCCGTCGCCGTCGAACCGCGCGATGACGACGGTGATGTTGTCGGGCCCGCCACGCTCGTTGGCGAGCGCGATGAGCCGGTCGCAGGCCGCCCCCAGATCGTGCTCGCGGCTCACGATCTCGGCGATCTCCTCCTTCGTCACTTGGCCGGAGAGGCCATCGGAGCAGAGCACGAGCAGGTCGCCCCGGCGGATCTCCTGGAAGGTGAGGTCGACCCTCACCTTCGGATCCGGGCCCAGGGCTTGGAGGATGATGTTGCGCCGCTCGCTCCTCGCGGCTTCCTCCTCGGTGAGCTCGCCCGCTTCCACCAATCGCTGCATCAGCGACTGGTCCTTGGTGAGCTGGTGGGCCCGGCCGTTCCGGATGAGGTAGGCGCGGCTGTCGCCCACCTGCGTGAGGTACACCTGATCGCCTAGGACGCCGACGGCAGTCGTCGTCGTGCCCATCCCCCGCACCTCAGGGTGGGCCTTCGCGTACGCGTGAATGTGGCTGTTCGCGACCTCGACTGCCTCTTTCAGGCGGTAGGCAAAGCGCTGCGGCGTCGTTTCCGTCTCGCCGCTCCACAAACGGAGCAGCTGCTCGTAGATGTTCTGGGTGGCCATCTCGCTCGCGAGCTCGCCGGCGGCGGCGCCGCCCATCCCGTCGGCCACGATGAACAGCGACCCCCGCTCGCCCACCTCGTGCTCTCGCACCGACGGCAGGAGCGAGGCGTCCCGACGCGTCAGGTCCGCGACCAGGAAGCGGTCTTCGTTGTGATCCCGCGTCTTGCCGCGGTCGGTCTTGGCGAAGACCCGGATCCGGACGGGCCTCGAGGAGCGTCTAAACATTGACCTACGGCTCACCGACGACCCGCACGATGTCCTGGCAGGATCGCAGGCTGCCGTCCAGCTGTAGCCCCTGTTGCGCCCACCAGAGGGCGCTGGTGGGCTCGTTCTGGCGGTTGTATGCCTGCGCCAGGAGGCAGGCCGCGAACGCGCGGTCCCGCACGGCGACGCCCGGCGTGTTGTAAACGAGCAGGGCGGAGTCGAGAATCTCGGCCGTCGGCCGCTCAATCAGAGCGTCCAGGATGGCTCCCGCCTTGGCGGGGTCGATCCCGGAGTCTCGCGAGCGGGCCGGCGCGGACCCCCTCGCGGGATTCGGGAGGAAGCCCCGCGACCCCGTGTCCAGAGGCTGGTGGACGGTCCCTGGCTTCGCCGTGTCGGAACGTACGGCGCCACCGATCCCGCTCCCGTCGCCGAATACGGCAACCGCGGCGCCGCCCGCGCCCAGCACCACCACCGCTCCCACAACGATCGGCACCAGCGAGCGCTTCCGCGGCGCCGCGGCGTCGAGCAGCTGCGTCTGCTCTTGATCCGCGCGGGTCGGGGGCAGGGGGGCGACGGGACCGACGCCGCGCTGCAAACCGACGATGCTCGCGACGTCGCTCGCAAACTTGACGGCCGACTGATACCGCTCGACGGGGGTGCGCGTGAGCGCCGCGTCGATCGTCTCCTGGAGGCCTGGCGGGAAGCGCAGGTCGGGCCGCGCCGCGCGGAGCGCCAGCGGCTCATCCGTAAGGCGCTTGATCATCGTCTCCTGCACGGTCGTCGCCTCGAACGGCAGCCGTCCGGTGAGCATCTTGAACAGCACGAGGGCGAGCGAGTAAATGTCGCTCCGGCCGTCGAGCGCGTCGCCGGAGAGCTGCTCCGGACTCATGAATTCTGGCGTCCCGACCACGAGGCCCGTCTTCGTCACCTTCTGGGTATCGTCGCCGCCCACGGCCTTGGCGATTCCGAAATCCACGACCTTCACTACGTCGGATCCGTCGCGCCCGCGCGTCAGCATGATGTTGTCGGGCTTTAAGTCGCGGTGCACGATGCCGAGATCGTGCGCCGCCTGAAGCGCGTCCGCCACCTGGACGAAGATGCCGACGGCGCGGAGGATCGGCAGTGCGTCCTCGCGCTCCAGCACGTCCGTGAGGGGCTCACCCTCGATGAACTCCATCGCGAGGTATACGAGTCCCTCGGACGTCTCGCCGAAGTCGTAGATCGCGCAGACGTTGGAGTGTATGATGCGGCTTGCGTTCGTGGCCTCGCGGTTGAAGCGCGCCAGTGCGTCCGGGTCGTGCACCAGCGAGGGGTTCATCACCTTGATGGCGCTCTTGCGTCCCATCTTCACGTGGTCGGCGAGGTACACCTGACCCATCCCGCCCTCGCCGAGCTTCTTGACCACGTGGTACCGGTCGGCCACCACCTGGCCGACCAGGTCGTGCGCCGGGGAGGCCGCGCGCAGCGTCTGCCCGTCGTTGGGGCAGAACCGTACATCGTCGGGGTATTCGGTGGAGCACACGGGGCAGATCTTCACGCCGGGATCTCGATCCGTAAGAGCTTGTCGCCCACCAGGATCCGGGAATTGTGCCGCAGCGAGATGTCACCGCGGGCCGCAAGCGCGATCCCGTTGCGGCTGTTCGCGTCCACGACCACGAAGTCGGCGTCCTCGGACCGCACGGTCGCGTGGCGCGCGCTCATCGAGGGGTCGTAGGGGAAGATCCAATCGCCCTGCTCCCGGCCGATGACGAGGTCGCGGCCCGGTGAGAGCTGGATCACATCGCGCGCGCTGCCGTCAGCGCGCAGCTGCGTGAGGCTCGCGATGTCGGCGCTCGGGATCACGCTCCCCATCCGCTTGGTCGCGTCGGCGTCCGGGGGATGCGGCCCGGGGTAGCCGAGGCGTCGGAACCGGATCATCTGTGAGCCGATCAACAGCAGATCACCGTCCACCAGTCGGTGTGGCGCCTCGAAGAAGACCCAGGTCCCGTTGCGGCTGCCTAGGTCGCGCACGACGAGCGCGTCGTGCTCCCACCAGATCTTGGCGTGGAGCGGCGACAGGAACACGTCGTCGGGGAAGCGGATGTCGCCGTCCTGTCGGCCGATCGTCGTGTCCGCGGCGCGGCGCTCGAAGCGCTGCTTCGCCATGCCGGTATCGTCGAGCAACACCAATACGATTGCAACCCCGGTGCGCACGGCCGCAGACGTCGCATCCGGGGGGCGCAGCGGCGTCGGCTCGACGACGGGGGCCCCGCAGGTGGCGCAATAATTGGTGCCGGCCCCGACCGGTGATCCACAGCGTGCGCAGCGCGGCCCGGAGCCGGGAGCCGTCAACCGTCGGCCGCAATGAGGACAGAACGGCAGGAGGCCGTTCGCCTGCCGGCCACAAAACGGGCACGTGAGCGCCTCGGGCCGCGTGGCCGCGAGCGCGGGCGAAGCCGCAACGCGGGTCCCCGGAATCGAGCCGCCCGCCACGCCTTGCAGCCCGGTGGACTGGCCCATGGGTTTCCCACAATCCATGCAGTAATGCGCGCCGGGGTCATTGTCGCGGCCGCAGTAGGCGCAGGCGGTCACTGGAGGAGGCGCTCCACAGGGCGCGAGGTTGTGTGCCAATCTATTCAGCAAATTGACGCGCTGAAAGACCCGATGCTAGCTTGCGCACCTGTGCGACTAATCGTCGTCATGGTGGTGGTGGTGTTCGCGAGCGCGTGCGCGCGCGCGCGCTCCCGGGTCGCCCTCGCCCCCGCCCCCGCCCCCGCTTCTGGAGGAGCGTCGCTACACGTCAACGTCGTCTATCCTGCCCCGACCGACACCATCGCGGCGCGCGACTCGTCGTTCCTGTTCGGCGCGGTGGCGGGCGGTTCGAGCCGAAAGAGCCTTACCGTCAACGGCGCGCCGGTGCCCGTCCTCCCCAATGGCGCCTGGATCGCTTGGGTCCCGCTTCCCGACGACACGGTGGCGTTCTTCCGTCTCGTCGCCCGCGACGCGGGCGATTCCATCGTGCAGATCTTCGTGGCGCCCATGGCGTCGCGGTTTCGGCCGCCCGAGGGACGCGCCGCGTGGATCGATACCACGAGCTTCGCACCCGCGGGTGTCGTCGCGTTGCCCGCCGGAGAGGGCATCCGGCTCTCAGTGCAGGCGGCGCCCGGCGCCACGGTGTGGCTGCGGCTGCCGTGGGGATCCGCCGTTCCGCTGGTTCCCGACACCCTCCCCGCCGAGCCGGCGTGGGGTGTGCGCGCGTTCCACACGACCACGGCGGCGTACCGCCTGCCGCCCGCCCACGACCGCTACGTCGGGTGGCTTCCCGCCGCGGCGCTATGCGCCGATGGGCAGACCGCCTGCGCAACGCTCGAGGCTATCGTGGGAGCGGACACCGCGACCGCCCGCTGGCCGCTGAGCGTAAGCATCCTGGATATGGCGTTCCCCCCCGTCGTCGTGTTGAACGACGACACTGCGCTCACCGGGACCACGGACAGCTTGACGGCCGGTAAAGCGGTGCCGGGTGGCACCTACAACTGGTTCTTCCCGACCGGCACGACGGCCGTCCTCTCGGGGCGCTGGAACGACGAGGCCCGGCTGCAGCTCTCACGCGACGCCGTGGCGTGGGTGAACGCGGGCGAGGTAGTGTCCCTTCCTGCGGGCACCCCCCCGCCGGGGGGCGTCGTCCGCTCGGTGCGGCTGGCGCCGGGACCCGCGTCGGTGACGTTGCGCGTGCCGCTCCCGGCGAGGCTTCCGTTCCAGGTGACCGAGCAGGAGCGGGGCCTTGCGCTGCACATCTACGGCGCCGGGTCGGACATCAACTGGATGCAGTACGGCGGCACGGATTCCCTGGTCGACCAGATGAGCTACGCCCAACCGGCGGCGGACGAGGTGACGATCACCGTGAGGTTGGCGCGACGCGTGTGGGGCTACCGCGCCCGGTTCGAGGGGCGCGACCTCCTACTCGAGATCCGCCGCCCACCCGTGATCGATCGTGCCCATCCACTGCGCGGGCGCACCATCGTGCTCGACCCGGGCCATCCCCCGGTGGGTGCCAAGGGACCAACCGGGCTCTGGGAACCCGTCGCGACCCTTGCCGTCGCCTATAAGGCCAAGACGCTGCTCGAGAAGGCAGGCGCAACGGTCCTCCTCACGCGCACCGATTCGATGCCGATCGACTTGTACCCGCGAACCCGCTTCGCCGAGCTGCACAACGCCGACGTGCTCGTCTCGATCCACGCCAACGCGCTTCCCGACGGCGTGAACCCGTTCGTGAACAACGGCGTGAGCGTCTACTACTTCCATCCGCGGAGTGCCGCGCTCGCCCGGGAGCTCGATCGCGCCCTCGTTGCGGAGCTCGGCCTGCGCGACCTCGGCATGGGGCGGGGGGACTACGCCCTGGTGCGCCCGACGTGGATGCCGGCGGCGCTCACGGAGGGGCTCTTCATCATGATGCCGGAACAGGAGGCGATGCTGCACTCCGAGGACGGCCAGTGGCGCTACGCGCGGGGGGTGGCGCGCGGGATTGAGAGCTTCTTGCGGAATCGGGCGAGGGAGCCGTGAGGCCTACCACGGTTCTTGCGTTGCTGCTGCTCGCCCGGAGCGCCGGGGCGCAGATCGATCCCTCGGGGAGCTGGCGTACCCTGCATACCCCCCACTTTCGCATCCACTTCAGGCCCGCGTACCGCGACGTGGCGCATCGCGAAGCGCGCGAAGCCGAGCGCGCCTATGCGCTGCTCGCCTCCGAGCTGGCGCCGCCACGCGGCAAGGTCGACCTCACGCTCGGCGACGACGTCGATGGATCGAACGGGTTCACTACGGCGATTCCCTCCAACCGGATCACGATCTTCGCCCCCCCGCCTGCCAACGGCCCCGGGCTGCTGCTGTACGATACCTGGCTGCGCCTCGTCACCACGCACGAGCTGGCGCACGTTTTCCATCTCGACCGCTCGAAGAGCTTCTGGCGCGTCGCGCAGCGCGTGTTCGGGCGTGCCCCGGGGCTGTTCCCCAACGAGTACCAGCCGACCTGGGTGATCGAGGGGCTTGCCACCTACTACGAATCGAGGTTCACGACCGGCGGCCGCGTGCGGGGCAGTTTCCACACGCAGCTGCTCGCCGCGGACCACGCAGCGGGCGCCTCGCGCTCGCCGTGGGAGGCGCTGCCGTTCACCCGCTGGTCCGACGGCTTCGCGCCCTATGCCTACGGCAGTCGCTTCCTCGATCATGTCGCCCGCGCGGTCGGCGACTCGGTTATGCCGCGGTTCGTGGAAGCCACGTCAGCGCAGCTCATCCCCTTCCGGGTCGGCCGCCAGATCGGGCGGGTGGCGCCGGGGCAGACGCTCGCGGGCGAGTGGCCCGGCGGGACCCGTCCCGCGCCGGCGCCGGGAGCGCGCGCCCCCGGGACTCGTGTGCTCGA
>JBOHSI010000200.1:0-9541 GCA_050733055.1 Gemmatimonadales bacterium | reverse complement strand
AGCTCCGCCCGCACATGCCGGCGCGGGGCCGAGAGGCGATGCGCCCGCCGATAGGTCCCCTGGCGCGCGGCCTCCATCAGCGTGCGCGCGTCCCGCTTGTCGGTCTTCACGCGGCGTGAGCGCGTGGGGAACCCCACCAACGACTGCCAGGCGCTAAGAAGCAAACATCTCCTGGAGGACGGCCAGCACGCGAGCCATGGTGCCCGCCGCCAGCAGCCCGAGGGGTCGGAGAACTCACGTGGAGCCGAGACCGACCTGCGTCATCGGCTTCTAGTCGCTCGGGTCGTGGCTGGCCTGCACCCGATAGAGCTGGTAGCCAGCGTCCCGGCGGGCATTCGGGGGAAACGCACGAACGGCGGCATGAGAGTTCCCGAGTCAGCGGACGGGCCACAGTGCCATAGACCAATATCCGTTTTGGATATGGGGCGCAGGGGCCACGGCCTCGCGGCCCAAGGGGGTGATGACGGTGTGGACGTCGAGGAGGACCCTACCAGTCGGCGGGCCGCTGGCCTCGTGCTCGAGGGGATCGCCCCAGCGGACCGTGACGAGACCCTGTTGCTCTTGCCGACGTCCGAGCACGCGGCGGCGGCCGGCAGGTCACTTTACCCGCTCGAAGAGCTTCTCCTTGGACGGGATTTGCGCCTCGATCTCCCTCAGGATGGTCCGGGCGAGGGACACCATCGCGGCTCGGTCCTGCCCGGGCTTGGGCTTGATGTCCATCGCGAAGCTACCGAGCAGTCGTCCGGAGGAATCATGAAGCGCCCGTGTGATGTCGTAGACGGGCTCGTTCACCGTCGGCTCCTCGACGTTGGGCTCCCCCGTCTTCATGGGTCGTTCCTCATCGTCGCCGCACTTTTCTCCGAGCAACGCAAGATCGGTCGCGGCGAGGACGGCGCATCCCTGGTCCGACACGACCGCCAACTCGACACCGGTGAGTTGAGGATGCCGGCGTAGCGTCTCCTCTACCAGGCGTTGGGCGCGGGTCTCTCTGCCGGCTTCCCCCTGCTGCGCCCGGCCTGCCGTCGTCGCAAGCGGGGCTAGGAGCAGAAGAAAAGCGAGCACGCGAGTCCACACCGCGGGATCAGCCATTTTTCCTCCTCGTCGCACAAGGGGCATGGCGCTGCCCCCGCGATGTCCACGACAATGGCGATGGACACCAGCTGGCGGTTCACCGCAAGAGGCCCTGGTTCCGGAGTACCGATACGTAAAATACCCTGAACCGATGAGTGTGTGTCGGAAGGGCGAAACCACGCGACGTAGCAGGAAACCTACAGCAGGATCACAACTGGGCGACTCCCTGAAGGCGTTAAGAGGCAGGTTTTCGGGCCAAGGTCCCACCGGCGCTTAGAGGCCAAGGTCGAGCAACTGGCCTACTTCCCGGCGGTGGGCGAGCGACAACTTGGCGCCGCTCCCGAAGCCCATTACGTTTGACAGGCGGCGCGCGCGTCGTGGCGTCGATTGTGACCTGATCGCACGGGTGAGCCTTTGGTGATGTCTAAGGTGAGCGGAGTCCTTCCGGAGATCCGTCGGGTCTTTCAGCCGACCGGGTTGGACAGCCTGATTCTGTTCGTGACCAACGCCTGCAACCTGCGGTGCTGGTTCTGCTGTTACGCGGATAATCTCAACCAGACCAAGGACATGTCCTTCGAAGGGCTGCTGAAGCTCAGCGCCACGATGCCGAAATTCCGGGCGCTGCTCTTGTCCGGTGGGGAGCCGTTCATTCGCCCGCGGCTCGATGAGATCATGCTGGCATTCGTCCGCAACAACGGCATTCGCTCGATCTACATCCCGACCAACGGGTGGTACCTGGAGCGGACCGACGGCATGTGCAAGTCGTTCCTGGAACAAGAGCGCGAGGTCATGCTCACCTTGAGCTTTTCGGTGGACGGCTTGGCGGACACGCACGACCAGATCCGCACGAAAGGCACGAAGGGTTCGTTCGCCGCTTTGTGCAAGACGATCGAGCACCTCTCGCCGTGGCGCGAAACGTATCCCAACCTGCGCCTGCGCGTGAACAGCGTCGTGACCCCGGACAACATCGGGGAAATGCGGGCCACGATCGACTATTTCTATTCGCACTACCAACTGGACGAGCACGCCCTGGAAATCGTGCGGGATCTGTCGTGGCTGGGCGCCCATCACGATGCGCCGGAGAAGACGGGCATCGCGCAACGGTACCACGAGCTGGTCGAGTACTCCTACGGCCTCTACTACATGAGCGGACCCCGTCGTCACCGCGCCCAGTTCAATTACCTGCCCGAAACCATGAGCAATCTGGCGACCTACGCCTACAGCCTGGCCACTTCCGAGATCAAGGTGGAACGCATCATGGGTCGCCTCTGGCCCTTCCCGTGCACCGCGGGCAGCAAGATCCTCGTGGTCAGCGGCTCAGGCAGCTTGCGGGCGTGCGAACACCGCGGCGAAGTGGTCGACCTGCGACAGTTCGACTTCGATTACGGCAGGGCGATGGCGACCGGGCTGATGGAGAAGGAAATCTCCCAGATCCGCAAGGATCGGTGCGACTGCATCCACGGGTGCTTCGTCGGTAACAGCCTGCAGCATTCACCGAAGGCGCTCGTCACCCGGGCGCTTCCCAAGGCGCTGCACACACTCAGGCACAAACCCCCGCGCTGACCTTCCGCCGCTCTGTGCGCTCGCGCCGGATTCTGTGGTTCTCTGCGTATTCGACCAATCTTCGCGCGGCGGCGTTCCTGCGGTACCTGCGAGAATCGGAGTATGAGGTGGTGATGCCCCCCCCCCGCCCGCGCGGGAAGCCGGGCAGCATCCGCGAGCTGGCACGCACGCTGATTCCCAACTGCTGGCTTGCGTTGACGCGCCGGGGGGACCTGGCGGCGGGTTTCAAGCCACACCTCAACGTCACCCTGCCGTTGCTCATCTGCAAGCTTCGGGGCATGCCAACCTGGATCGACGTGGACGACGTCGATCATGCCTACCGCACCGGCTGGCTGGCGCGGGTCATCGAGCTTTCCCAACGGCCGTTTCCACGCATCTTCCGCATTGTCAGCTACCACAACGCCCGATTGAAGGATTATCTGCTCACCGAGATGCGCTGCCGGCATGGGCAGCTGCTGCGGATCGAGCAGGGCGTGAGCTCGAAGGTTTTCAACGATCCCGCGGTGTTGGCCAAGACGTCCGACATCCAGCAGCGATTCGGCATCGCCGACAAGCGGGTCGGGATTTACACGGCGCACTTGAACGTTGCTAGCGACCTGGAACCGGTTCTCGCGGCCTGGCGGCACGTCGTCGAGCGCCTTCCCGACGCGTTTCTGCTGATCGTGGGCGGCGGCCCGCTGCTGGACCACTACCGGCAGATGGCGCAGGAGATGGGTGTGGCGGCCCAGGTCGGCTTTACGGGTGAAGTCCCGCACGAGGACGTGCCCGCGTATCTGGCAGTGGCACAGACTGCGGTGCTCTACTTCTCGCCCCGGCTGGTGAACGAGTATCGCTGTTCGCTGAAGCTCCGCGAGTACCTTGCGGCCGGGCTGCGCGTGGTGTGCAACGACGTTGGCGAGCTGAAGGACTTCGCGCATCTGACCTATCAGTCCGGTTCCGAACCGCGGCTGTTCGCCGCCAATCTGTTACGATTGTTGCAGGGCCATAGCGATGGCCGCGAGCAGGCCGCTCACGCCTATGCGTGTGAGCATCTGGATTGGCGTGAGATCGTGAGGGGCGCCGAGGCCGAGATTGCGAAACGCGCGGGGCTAACCGGCAAACATTGATCCTGGGCAGCGCGAGCACGAGAGCCCCGCATGCGCTGCGGGGCTCTTGGCGTTAGGCTCGTCGCCCGGCTAGTTGTTCTGCAGCGGGTTCCGCTTCGCGGTGTCCGCCGGCGCTGCGGCCTTGCGCTTGGCCGGAGCGGACGAGGTCCTCGGCTGGGTCGTGGACGACCGGGTCGCGGCCGGGGAGGTGGTCGGGCTGCGGGTCGCCGGCTTCTCCGCCGGCTGCTCGGCGCCTCCAGCGCAGGCGGCGAGACCGATCAGGGCGAGCCCTGCAAGCAAGGTCCTCGGCATATGCCCTCCGACGGGCCGTGGTCGAGCCTCAATATAAGGCGGGCCCCGCCCCAGTGCACGTCCGGAGCGTCACGGAATCACGTCGCGCCCCGTCGCCGTTGCCGTTGCCGTGGCGGTAGTGGGCGACGGTGAGGGCCAGGCCGGCATCGAAGGACACCATCGGCTCGTAACCGATCAGGTCGTGCGCCTTGTCGACCGACGCGAGCGAATCCCGCACCTCGCCGGCCCGTGGGCTGTGGTACTCAGGATCGAGATCGACGCCGACCAGCTCCCGGATCTTCGTCCACAGCTCGATCACGCTGACGCTCCGCCCGGATCCTACATTGAAGACCTCCCCCACGACCCGCGCGGCCGGGGCCCGGCTGGCGAGCAGGTTGGCGTGCACCACGTTCGCGACGTACACGAAGTCCCGCGTTTGACGCCCGTCGCCGTAGACGGCGGGGCGCTCGTCGCGCAGCGCCGCGGTGATGAACCGCGGCACGACTGCGGCATACTGGGACTGCAGGTCCTGGCGCGGCCCGAACACGTTGAAGTACCGCAGTACGACGGTCTCGATGCCGTAGGTCGCGTGAAAGGCCCGGCAGGACCCCTCCGCAGCGAGCTTGGACGCGGCGTAGGGTGATGAGAGCGGCCGCGTCAGCTGATCCTCGGAGGTCGGGAGCTCGGCGGCGTTGCCGTAGGCCGACGTCGAGCCCGCATACACTACGCGGCGCACACCCGCGTCGCGTGCCGCGAGTAACAGGTTGATCGTGCCCGTGGCGTTGACCTCGTGGGCGACGCGCGGCTCGCGGACGGAGCGCTCCACCGAGGTCAGCGCGGCCTGGTGCAGGACGCAGTCCACCCCTTCCACCACGCGTCGGCAGGTCCCGAGGGCGGTCACGCTTCCCTCGATGAAGCGGACCGCGTCCCGCACGCCGGCGAGATTCTCGAGCCGGCCGCTCGACAGGTCGTCCAGCACCACCACCTCCTGCCCGGCCGCCACGAGATGCTCGACCAAGTGCGAGCCGATGAACCCTGCGCCTCCGGTCACGAGGTATCGCATGTGCCGCGTGAACCTCCCATGAGTCGTTCGGTAGGCGGAACACCAGCCTGGCCCGGCCGCCCGCTGCACATCTCAAGCCAAACGCTCGGGAGGCGGCGCGCGGCTCCGGAATTGTGGCACCGGAGCAACAACTACCTCACATCTGGGCGATCAGCGGCTAGTGCCGTTCCAACTTGATTCGCCAAACCTGCCGAGAGCATCGTGTGCGGGCCGGTGGCCACCCCGGGCGTCCGATGACTTGGCGCGAATAGTTGGAACGGCACTAGGCGCGGATTGCGGTGGGCCGGTCAGGCTCGAACCTTGCACTCCCGTGGTCGAGATGGGACACGCACTCGAGCGGGGGGAGGGTGAGCGGTGGCGCAGCTCCTGATGCGGCTCCGGCGCCTGCCTGCCCGCGTGCTGCACGCGCTGCGACGGCGGCGGGTGCGCGCCACGCTCGCGGGCCGGGTTGCGCCCCGGTCGGTGTTGGTCGTGTGCCACGGGAACATCTGCCGCAGCCCCTTCGGCGCCGCCCTGCTCAGGCGCAAGCTCGCGGGGACAAACGGGGGCGTGCGGGTCGAGTCCGCCGGGTTGATCGGTCCCGCCCGGCCGTGTCCGGCGCACGCGGTGGTCGTGGCCGCGCGCCGTGGTGTGGACCTCTCTACCCACCGCTCGAAGCTGCTGGTGGCCGACCTCGCCTCTTCCGTGGATCTCATTCTGGTGATGGACCCGATGCAACGACGCGCCGTGTGTGATCGCTTCGGGCGGCTGCCGCGGGACGTCGTGGTGCTGGGCGACCTCGACCCCCTGTCGGCCGGGACCCGCACGATCCGGGACCCGGTCGAACAACCGCGCGAGGTGTTCGAGGAGAGCTACGGGCGGATCGAGCGCTGCGTGGCCGAACTCGTGAACACGTTGTGGGGCCCTCCCGCCTGACGCCTAGGCCAGCCCCAGCCGCTTCTCGATGTGCGTCTTGATGGCGGGCGTGATGGCGCCGCGCTGCAAGGCATCGGCGAGCGCGTGCGACACGGCCGCGCGGTCCGCGTCCAACTTCTGCTCCCGGAGCTCCCTGATCGCCCGGGCGAGGCGCTGATCGTACTCGCTGGACTTCAGCTTCCCCGCATCCATGTCCTGTCTCAGATTCTCCAACTCTTGCACGAAGCGCGCGAGTGTGACGGGTGCCATCAGGCTGCTCCTTGGGCGTGGGGAAACGCTTACTAACTTACTGTCTGGTCTGGCTTCTCACGAGCGGCCGCGTTCGGCCCATCGTGCGCTCCCGAGGCGCCGCACCTCGGCGTGCCGAAAGCAGGTCGTGAGATGGTCGTTGACCATCCCCACGGCCTGCATGAACGCGTAGCAGATGGTGGGCCCCACGAACCGGAATCCACGCTCGGTGAGCGCCGCGCTCATGCGATCCGACTCGCGGGTGCGGGCGGGAAGGTCGCTCAGGCGTCGCCGGGCGTTCTGCTTCGGGGCGCCCCCCACGAACCGCCACAGAAATCTGGCCAACGAGCCTTCCGTCTTCTGAAACTCGAGGAACGCGCGCGCGTTCCCGATCGCCGCGGCAACCTTCTGGCGGTTGCGCACGATCCCCTCGTCCTTCAGCAGCCGCCGGACCTTCCTGGCATCGTAGCGCGCCATGCGCTCCGGGTCGAACCCGTCGAACGCTTCGAGGAAGCCCGCCCGTTTGTGGAGAATCACCGCCCAGGAGAGGCCCGCCTGGAAGCCGTCGAGCACGAGCTTCGCGAACAACTCGCGGTCTCCGTGGAGCGGCACGCCCCACTCGGTGTCGTGGTAGGCGAGCATCAGGGGGTCGTCATCGCCCGCCCAGCAGCGCTTCATGGTGTCCGCCTCCTGGCGTGTCGCGAGATGGAGAGGTGGTTAAGATACCTGGCGCAATGAAGTACCTCCATGTCAGCGAGCAGGACGGCCGCTACGTCACCGAGCTGCGCGAGGTGGAGGTGCCCGTGCCGCGGGCGGGGGAGGTGCTGGTGCGAGTCGCGGCGTCGGGACTCAACCGTGCCGATCTCTCGCAGATCGCCGGGCGCTACCCGCCGCCGCCCGGAGAGTCCGAGATCCTCGGGCTGGAAGTCTCGGGGATCGTCGAGCCGACGGGAGACAAGGTGTGCGCCCTGCTTGCGGGCGGCGGGCACGCGGAGTACGTGGCGGTCCCCGCAGGACAGGTATTTCCGGCGCCGGCGACGATCGAGCTGGTGTCCGCTGCCGCCATCCCGGAAGCGTACCTGACTGCATTCGTCAACCTGGTCGTCGAAGGACGAGTATCTGCCGGGGCGGCGGTGCTCGTCCATGCCGGCGCTTCGGGGGTCGGCCTCGCGGCGGTCCAGCTTGCGAAGCTGCTGGGGGCTCGGGTCGCGGCGACGACGCGCACGCGCGCCAAGCTGGCGGCGCTCGCCCAGGCGGGCGCGGACATCGCGGTCGATGCCGCCAGCCAGGACTTCGTCGCCGAGATCGAGAGTCGCTGGGGCGCGAACAGCGTCAGCGTCGTCCTCGACCCCGTCGGCGCCGCGACGCTCCCCGGGGATCTCGCGGTGCTCGCGACGGGAGGCCGCATCGTCGTCATCGCCACGATGGGCGGGGCCAGCCCGGAGGTGGACCTCGGGTTGCTCCTCAAGAAGCGGGCGCGCCTCATCGGCTCGACGCTCCGGTCCCGGGACCGCGAGGAGAAGGCGGCGCTTGTGGCGCGGTTCCGTCAGGAGGTGCTCCCCGCCTTCGACACGGGGGTGCTCGGCGTCGCGGTGGATTCCGTGATCCGGCCTGCGCGCGCGGTGGAGGCGTTTCAGCGCATGCGGGAGAACAGGAACACCGGCAAGATCCTGCTCGACTGGCGTCAGGACACCGCGCCGTGAGACGACCCGGGGGGGGCTGGGGGGGCTCGGGTCCGGGAATCAGTTGGAGCCGGTCTCCGCCTGCTCCGCCGCCACCGCGCCCGCGAGGTGGATGGCGTTGAAGAAGAACTTGAACGTCGCGTGCGGCTGGCCGCGGTGCAGGATTTCGGGGCCGAACAGGTACAGCTTCCCGCCCTTGTCCCCGACCGCCGCCTCCACCACGGCGACTCCGTCCTTCAGATGCTCCTGGCCCCATGCCCAGCCGGAGCGCAGCGGCCGGTCGTTGTCGAACCACGCCACGGGTCGGACCCCGAGGCGACCCGCGTCGGGGGCGAGGGCAAACACCGGACTCTCGTCGAAGAACAGGTCCACCTGTTCGGGAACGCCCCACGCCACCGGCCGCGTGGTGTCCACTCGGGCCCCGAGCACCGATCCCGGCACGTAGAAGCGGGAGCGGGGCAGCGGCTTGCCGTCCTGCGCCAGGTGGCTCGAGACGGGCAGGCCGGCGTGCCGTCCCATACTCGTCGAGCTGCCGATCGCGATGATCGTCCCGCCGTCGCTCAGGAACTGCCGGAGCCGGGGCACCGTGGCGGCGACGGTCACGCGGCCGAGCCGGCTGCGATACTCCGCGGGAATGCGGGCGGGGTCAGGGGGGGGCGGCGCGCCCGCTCCGGTGCTCGGCTGTACCCGGTCACTGTCGGGGATGGCACCGTCCGGAAAGACGAGCACGTCGAAGCGCTCGGCGAGCTTCCCGCTATCGAGGGCCGCCGCGAACACGACCTCGAAGGGAAACTCGAACCGCTCCAGCAGCCAGCGGGTCCACCCCGACGGCATCGACCCGCCGTAGCGGTCCCACAGGCCGACCCGCACCGGGCGCGCGCGCAGGACCTCGCCGCCCGGTGCCCTCGCCACGGGGTCGAAAGAGAGCCCCAACTCGACCGCCAGCTGCTGCACCAGCGGCACCGTCACGACGTTGGCCGGGATGTAGATCGTGCCCGCCGGGTACGTCTTCCCGTTTGCCTCGAGCGAGCGCGCCAGCCAGTGCACCGCTTGCTGCTTCGCAAGCAGCCGGTTTGTCGCGATCACCGCGTCGTTCGGCTGGTGACTGAGGAGGAAGCCCGCGGCGCCCTCCGCGCGCGCGACGGTGCCGGGCGGCGGCGTCGCCGGGCCCTCGAGCTTCGCAAACGGCCCGTCGAACCCGTCGAGGATGCGGTCGAATTGCACCCCCATCTGGTAGGCCAGCGTCCAGCCGGCGTTGTCGTACGGTGGGATCGGTGGCCCGCCGGGATACGGAAAGTCGTTGGGATGGTCCTGTGGCTCGAACATGTCCAGGATGTGCGGGCGGAACGCCTGCGCCGTCTTCACGACGTACGATCCAGCGGGGTGTCGCTTGACCGCGACTTCGAAGTCCCGGGTCGCCCGCAGCACGGTGATGCCGTTCCTGATCAGCGTGTTGATGAACTTCGTTGCCGTGGGGAAGTCCGGCTGGAGCGCGGGCACGATGTAGCCGCGCGGGTCCCGCAGGGCGGGGTCGCGCAGCAGCGCGAAGTGTTTGGGCGACACCGAGCCGTCGCGGGCCGGCCGCGCGCCTGCCGGGTCGCCCCCCCGCCCCCCTGCCCCCCCCGCCCCCCGCTGTCCTGCGC
>JBOHSI010000199.1:0-7344 GCA_050733055.1 Gemmatimonadales bacterium | reverse complement strand
CGCTCCGCCCTGTCACCGCGACCTGGACGGCGCTGCGCACCTTCTCGACGGCGCCGCGGGTGATCGGAGGCAGCGGTCGGATCGGCTCGATCCAGCCCTGCGCGAGGCCCCACCGGGCCGGTGACAGGACGAGGGCGCAGCAGAGGCCGACGGCACGCTTGGCGGACAGCATGGCGACACGATCCTGAGAGGGACGTCATGAGAGACGCCAGACCTGGAGATTGTTGCACAGGGTTGCGGGGGGAGCAGGCCGTACCAACATTTCGGGAGCGTCCTCCTGCGATCGGCGTCAGGTTGCCCGCGCCCTACTGGATGGGGAATCGTGCCGCGCTACACCTACCGCCGTCTCACCAAGCTCCCTGCCACGGCGGAAGAGTTCCGCCACCATACCGTGCTCAATCTGCCCGGGATGCTGACGGGCCTCTCCTTCGAGCACACCGTCATGAAGCCCGGCGCTGTGGTTCCGATCTCCGTCGAGGACCAGGGGGGAGTGCTCGTCTTCACGCTCGCGGGCCGGGGTGTCATGCTGCTCGATGGCGACCGCATCGAGGTATCGGCGAACGATCTCGTGCACATCCCGGCGGGCGTGCCGCACGGGATGCAGACGCTCGGCGGGACAGAGTGGGTGTACGTGACAGTCCAGGCGCCGGTGGAATGAAACGGGAGCAGGGAGCGGGGAGCGGTACCCGCAGCTGCACCGTCAGGTACCGCTCCCTGCTCCCGTTTCATCTCACCGCACACTGATTCGGCCCGAATTCCAGTAGCTCCGCATCGGTCTCCGAGACGTCCACCAGGCCCAAGTTCGCCAGCTTGATCGTCCGGTAGCTGTCGGGGGGCGCCGGTGTGTTCGCGGCAACCCAGATGAGAAACGTGCGCTCGTCCTGGATCGCAGCCGCTTCGTTGGTCGCCGCGACCACGTCGAAGCGCGCGGCGACGCTGCGGTCGGCGCGGCGCTCGCGCTCGCCGGCGTAGTGCGCGGGCAGGACCAGTAGGTCTCCCGGCCATTCGCGCCGCACGCGCTCGAGGCTTTGCCACAAGAGCAACGCCCAGGCATCGCGTTGGCCGCCGAGGTCGGGGCGTCCAACGGACTGCACGAACAGGAAGTCGCCTGTCAGGGCGAGCGACTCGTCCGCGACCAGCGCTACGCTCCCGAGGGTGTGTCCGGGCACGTGGGCGACGCGCAGGGTGGCGCGGCCGAAGGCGACCGTTTCGCCGTCGCTGATCGGCTGATAGGCGAAGCGGCCGTCCGCGCCATCGTAAGGCGAGCGTGCATCCTTCGGATGCAGGAAATAGGGCACGTGCCACCGCTCCGCGGCCGCCCGTGCGCCGCTCAGATAGTCGGCGTGCACGTGCGTGTCCACGACCGCCGCGGGCGTGGCGTCCAAGTTCCGGAGCAGCGTGTGGTAGCGCTCGAGGTGGCGCCCCGGATCGACGATCACGGCGTCGCCGTCGCTCACGAGCACGTAGCTGAGTGCGCCCTTGCCGACGCGGTCGAGCTGCACGACGTGCTGCAACGAGGGCGTGGGCGACAGCGGTCGCGCGAGGTAGACCGTTTCCCACGCCGCCATCCCGCCCGTCATGCTGTAGGCGTCGAAGCCCTGTTCGCGGAGGAACAGGGTCGCCTGCTTGCTCGAGTTGCCGTGTCCGCAGATCACGGCGACGGGGTTCGCGCGGTCGAGGCCCAGAGGCTCGAGGCTCGGCAGCCGGTAGATCTCCGATGCGGGAAGGGCACGGAAGTCGAGCGTCGGGCCGAAGCTGACCGTGCCCTGTGCGACGCGTTCGGGGGCGCGGATGTCGAGCAGCTGCAGGCGCTCGCCGCGGTCGAGCCGGTGAGCCAGCTCGTCGGCAGGGATTTGTGGGATCGTGGCGTCCGGCATGGGCATCAGTGTCGTCGAGGCACGGCAAAAACGCAACGGTGTACGCTGCTTGTCCGCACAGGGCTCCCGTTTTCGAGGCCGCCGGGTTATTGTGAACGCGTTCACAAGCGATTCTCCAGCCATCGTTATCGGAGGACTAGAGTAATGCGGTTGACTGCGCTCACCACGCTCCTCGCGCTTGGCGCGCTCGCGTGTGGAGGGGAGAAGAAGTCCGAGGCGGCCGAGGCGGCTGCCGCGACGCCGTCGCCGGCGGCTGCGGCGCCGGAGGCGCCTGCCACCGCAGCCGCCATCGTCGAGGTGAAGATGACGGGCAACGGCAGCACCAAAGCCGCGTTCGAGCCCGACGTGCTGACGATCAAGCCGGGCACCGTCGTCCGGTTCATCAACGTCTCGGGCGGCCCGCACAACGTGGCGTTCTACGACGATTCGATCCCCAAGGGCGCGGCGCAGGTGCTGAAGAAAGGCATGCCGAACGCGATGGCCGACCTGATCGGTCCGTTCCTCACGCAGCCGAACGAGAAGTACGACGTGTCGTTCGCCGGCGCGCCGGTGGGGAAGTACCGGGGGTACTGCATGCCGCACGTGGCGCTCGGGATGTTCATGACGATCACCCTGAAGTAAGGCGGAACGCCCGCCTCGAATGCCAGCGGCCCCGGGTGCCCCAACCGGGGCCGTTCAGTTTGTGTGCCCAGCATGGGCACTGACTTGAAGGTGCAAGTCCTTCGGGAACCTGGTCGCGGGAACCCGAGCGAGCCGCTAGGCGACCGGTCGTGAGGCTGGTGCTGAAAGCAGCGGGGAGCGAGACCTGCGGGGCGACGAACAGAAACCGGATATAAGGCGGGGCCGACCGGGGCGAGCGGGCAAATGACCGCGAAGCTCTTCGCGACCAAGGGCAGTCCCGTAGATCCGGCGCTCGTGCAGGGACAGTCAGTGCGCTTACCTGGGGAGATCTCGCTTCACGTCTGAAAGGACGATGCGGCGCGGCAGGAAGCGCGGCGGAGCGAGAAGTCAGCCGAGGCCATAGTAGCGGCGCGGGCGCTCCCGCGGAGCGAAGGGCCGAACAGCAAGGAGAGTGAGGCGACCGTGCCTCTCGGAACGGCCAGGCGCCAGATGGCGAACGCTCAGTTCGAGCTCCCGTTGGACGCTCCGGGTGCAGCCCAGAGCCGAGAGCGGAGCGGCGAAGCCTGCCCGGCGGGGCACGGACGCGCACACTCGGGCAGCACTGCCACCGACGCCCTCATAGATGAGGTCGTCGAGCGTGGCAATCTCGTGCGTGCCCTCCGGCGCGTGCGGCAGAATCAGGGCAGTCCTATGCGAAGCTCCGACTTCGGATCAGCCCGGCGAAGAGTGCGGTGGCACGCGCGTGGACGCGCCCGTTCCTGGGCTTCAGTTTCTGGCTGGCTCCGGGGAAGGCGATCAAGCGCCGTGTCGCGCCTCAGGCCCTGCAAGCGATGAAGGACCGCGTCCGACAGCTGACCCGTCGGAACGGCGGACGGAGTATCGGGCATGTGGTGGCCGAACTCCGCAGCTACCTCGTGGGGTGGAGGGCCTATTTCCGCCTCGCGGACACGCCGGGCATCTTCCACGACGTGGAGAAGTGGCTGCACCGCCTTCTGCGGGCCATCCATCTCAAACACTGGAAGCGGGGCACGACGGTCTACCGGGAACTCCGGGCTCGGGGTGTTTCCGAACCCGTAGCCGCAATGGCCGCGCGGTTCTCCCGCACCTGGTGGCGGCTGGCGGGCCACCGTGCGCTTCACATCGCTCTGCCCACGGCGTATTTCGACGGCTTGGGAGTGCCGCGACTTGCCGCACGTTAACCGCACCTTGCTGAACCGCCGGATACGGACCCGTATGTCCGGTGGTGTGGGAGGGGAGTAGCAGGCGCGTCCTGCTACCCCCTATCCCGATTCCCCGGTCCATCGTGTCACGATCCTTGCGGTTCTCGGGGTCGGACTGCGCACTCAGGGAGTCCGGAAGCCCAGTCACCTCGGTGGAGTATCAGCCGGGACCGTTTGACTTTCCCATGCCCCGCCCGGATGTTCTGAGGCCGGGGGCCCATCGATGTCCTCGTTCTTCGAGCGGGTGCGCGCCGCTCTGGCACCGCGAGGTTACGAAGTCGTGCGCGAGCTCGCGAGCGGCGGCATGGGCACGGTCTTCCTTACGCGCCAGATCGCCCTCGACCGGCTCGTTGCGATCAAGGTCACCCGTCCGGAGCACCACACCGCGCACGCAGCGGAGCGCTTTCTGCGCGAGGCACAGGCGCTGGCGCTTCTCGCGCATCCGAACATCGTGCGGGTGTTCGACTTTGGTGAAGCGGCGGGAATCCCCTTCTATGTGATGGAATACCTCGAGGGAAAGACGGTCGCGGATCACGTGGCGGCCGGCCCACTCGACCGGAAGCTGGCGCTCAAGCTCGGCCGCGATTTGCTGGCCGCGCTGGAGGCAGCGCACAACCACGCCGTGGTGCACCGTGACGTCAAGCCCAATAACCTCTTCTTCATCGGCGGGTCGGCGATCCTGGTCGACTTCGGGATCGCGAAGCGCCGTACCGAGCAGGGCGACGTGGATACTCCCGAAGGACCGCGGCTCACCGATCCAGGGGCGGTTCCCGGCACACTCGACTACATGGCGCCCGAGCAGCTCGCTGGCGGCGAGGCGACGCCGGCCAGCGATCTCTACTCGGCGGCCATGGTGATCTACGAAGCCTACACGGGCCGTCACTGGAACGACGCCGCGCGGTCGGGGCCAGTCCGCGCCTGGGCCGGCGTGCCACGCCGCGTGGCGCGCGTGCTCCGGCGTGGGCTCGAATTGGCGCCCGCAGACCGCTGGTCTGACGCGACTTCGTTCCGGCGCGCGCTATGGCACACGCGCGTGCGCACGTACCAGTGGCGCACCTTCTGGCTCGCGAGCGGCGGCCTCGCAGCGGGCGCCATGCTGGTGATCCTGTTTGGGCCCGTGTCCAGAGCCGGGCCGACGCTCGAGGTGCAGGTCGAGCCCTTCGAGACGAGCGGTGCAGCGCCGCCTTGGCTCCCGGACTCGGTGACGCGTGCGCTGATTGCCAGTCTCGGGCGGTACCCCGATGTCGTGGTGAGGCGCGCCGGCTTGGGGGCGCGCCTGCGCCGCGCCACTGTGCTCGGCGGGACGGTTTCGTCCACTCCGGACTCGGTGTACGTCACGGTCCGTGGGCCGGGCCGGCGCCCGCTGCTCGTCGCCAGGGGCGGCGCGTTAGGCCGCATGCAGGTGGTCGTCGACAACCTGGCGGACGATCTGTTCGCCGAGCTCTTGGGGCTGAGCCCGATCGACTCCAGCTTTTTCGCCGCAGTGCGCCCCACGACTCCCGGCGGCAGGGCGGCGTTCTTGCAAGCGGAGCAACTCTTCGTGCAGGCTCGCTGGGGTGAAGCCTACGTCGCGTATGGGAGGGCTGCCGCGGCGGATACCGGATGCAAGCTCTGCTACTGGCGGCAGGCGGAAGTCGGTCGGTGGCACGGGCTGCCGCACGACCGCTCCGTCATTGCCCCGTACCTGGGGCACATCGGTGCCTTCCCGCCGCCGTACCAGAGCCTGATTCGCGCCGACACGCTGCCGGTCGCTGCCCGGCTGGACGCGCTCACGCGGGTCACCGAGCGGTGGCCGGATTTCCTGTTCGGACAGTTCCGCCGAGCTGAGGAGCTCATGCATCGCGGACCGCTGATCGGGCACGCCCGTGCCGAGGCGATAGCCCCGTACCAGGAGGTGCTGCGCTTGCGGCCGCGCTTCGGACCGGCCTGGGAGCATCTTGCGTGGATTCACATTGCGGACGGGGACTCTGCGGACGCGGCGCGCGCGCTGGCTCAGTACCGAGCGAGCAGCGAGTCGTCGGATGTCTTCACCGCCGGGGTGCGTGCGCTCCTGGAGTTGGCGTTTGCGTTCCGCTTGCAATCGGAGCGGGAAGCGCGGGAGCTCCTGAACGTGCTGCCGGGGCAGGTCGAGGCCGCCGGCTTCAAGGATCTCGACGCCGGCGCGCGCTTTCTCCCCTATTTCGGCGATTCCCGTGGCGCGATCGAATTCGGCCGGCTGCTCGAGGCGCGGCCGAGCTTTCAGCGCTCGGCGTTGACCGCTCAAGCGCTCGGGTACTTGGGCCTCGGCCGGCCCGACTCGGCGCGCGGGGTGTTACGCCGGCTCACCGATCGGTACCGCGATCCTGGCCTCGGGTTGTTCGCGGCGGAGCTCGACGCGGTCCTGGCGTTCCTCGACGGCGACTCCGCCGCGGCCGGCCGCTGGCCGAGCGTCCGCCAATCCCTCGAGGGTTACGCGTCCCTCCGGCTCGAGTCCGCGGAGCGGCGGCGCCGAGCGGCGTGGATGCTCAACGTCGGTGCCCGGCGGTTCGAGCCGCGCGCCCAGGCCGCTCGCTACCGCCCGCTCTTGAGCGGAGAGCCGGCGCCCAGACCCCTGTCCAGGTTGCTAGAGGCCATGGACCAGGCGGCCGTGGGCCGCTTCAGGCGGGCGCTCGAGGTTTCCGACCCCTTAACCCGGTTGGAGCCCAGTCGGGGGCACGTGCCGGATCCGTTCTTCCTGACTCTGCTGCATCTGGTGCGGGCCGGTTGGTATGAGCGCGCAGGTGGCGCCGCCGGGGATGCGCGGCGCGAACTGCTGTGGCACGAGCACTCCGACTTGTTCCGGTACCCCACCAGAGACGCGCAGCCCGCCGAGGTCGACTGGGCGTTCGGCCCGCTGGCCCGGTGGCGCTACGCTCGACTGCTCGAAGAAAGCGGCGATTTCTCCAGGGAGATCTGTCGCGCCTATCACACCGTGATGCGTCATTGGGCCGGTGGTGAGCCCGCGTACTCTGCGCGCGCGGATAGCGCGCGCCGTCGGCTGGTGGAGCTTCAGTGCGGGGAGATGCGATGATCGTCTGCCGCATCCTCGGCCCCGTGGACGTCAGCGTGGACGGTGCGGGCGCGCCACCCGAGCTCCTGTGGCGGAAGAACCTCGCCCTGCTCGTGTACCTCGCGCGGTCCCCCAAGCGCGCGCGCGCCCGAGAGCACCTGATCGGCCTGCTCTGGGGGGACAAACCGGAATCAGCCGCGCGGCATTCGCTCAACGAAGCCGTGCGGGTGCTGCGGCGCTGCACGGGGGAGGACGGGGTCGAGTCGAACGCGAATCAGGTGAAGCTCGCGGCGGGGGTCGTCGAGCTCGACACCGAGCGCGTCGAGGGACTCGTGGCGGCGCGGGACTGGGCGGCCGCCGCCGAGTTCATCTCCGGGGAGTTCCTCGAGGGGTTCAGCGTCCCCGGCACGTCGGAGTTCGACAACTGGCTGGCGGCGGAGCGGTCGCTCTGGCGCGTGCGCTCGGTCGAGGTGTTGCTGCGCCGCACGGAGCAACTGCTCGCAGCGGGCGGCGTGGGCCCTGCCCATGACTTGGCGCAGCGAGCGCTCGACCTCGAGCCCTGCTCCGACGCCGCCGTGCGCGCGGCGATGCGCTGCCT
>JBOHSI010000198.1:0-14287 GCA_050733055.1 Gemmatimonadales bacterium | reverse complement strand
GGGTGGGGGGGCCGGGGGCGGGGCTGGGGGCGGGGGCGGGGGCGGGGGCCGTGCTGTGGGGCGACATCGAGCCCATCATCGAGCAGGCGGCGCGCGATGTGCTCGCGATGCGGGCCCGCGAGGGGCAGGCGCTCGCAACGGAGCTCGAACGGCGGCTCGGTGCGCTCGCGGCGGGGGCCGGGGCGATCGAGCAGCGCGCGCCGGCGCGCTTGGCGGCGGAACACGCGCGCTTGAAGAAGGCCGTCGCGGACCTCGCTGCGGCCATCCCGGTGGACGAGCAGCGGCTCGCGGTCGAGCTCGCGCTGATGGCGGACCGCGTGGACATCACTGAGGAGCTCGTGCGGCTGCGTACCCATGTCGCGGCGTGTCGCGAGGCGCTCACCGTCGAGGGGGGCCCGGTCGGCAAGCAGCTCGGCTTTCTCGCCCAGGAGATCTTGCGCGAGGTGAACACGATCGGCTCGAAGGCGAACGATGCGGCGATCACGCAGACGGTGATCGCGATGAAGGGCGAGCTCGAGAAGTTCCGGGAGCAGCTCGAAAACCTGGAGTGACGCCGCGGGTCGTCATTCTCGCCGCCCCGTCGGGGGGGGGCAAGACGAGCATTGCGAACGAGCTGCGGCGCCGGCGCCCGGATGTCTTCGGGTTCTCGGTGTCGGCGACCACGCGGAGACCGCGCGCCGCAGAGCAGGATGGGGCAGCCTACTACTTTCTCAGCCGCGACGAATTCCTGCGGCAGGTGCAGGCGGGTGACTTCCTCGAGTGGGCCGAGTACGCCGGGGAGCTGTACGGCACGTTGAAAAGCGAGGTTGAGCGCGTCCTGTCCAGCGGCCGGCACGTCGTCCTCGACATCGAGGTAAGGGGGGCCGAGCACGTTCGAAAGGTGTACTCACGTCCGGCTTCCGTGAGCATGTTTGTCATACCCCCGTCGCCGCGCGTCCTAATCGAGCGACTGCGCAAGCGGCGAACCGAGTCGGAGGAGGAGTTGCGCGCCCGGCTCGCGATTGCAGTGCAAGAGGTCGAGATGGCGAGAGCGGATGTGCTCAGGAGCCGGATCGTGTTCGATCACATCCTCATCAATGACGATCTCGACGCTGCGGTGCGCCGAGTTATCGAGATCGTCGACAACCCGGACGTGATGAGGCAGCACACGACGGACGTGGTGGACCTGCTCGCGGACTTCGTGCGGGCGCTCGAAGTCGAGGCCGATCGACTCAGCCAGTCAGCAAGAAGGAGCACTTGATGCGTATTGTGACCCCAAGCGAGATCGCTGCCCAAACGCAGAACAAGTATCTCGGCGTGCTGGTAGCCGCGAAGTTCGCGCGGTTCGTGAACGACTTCCCGCGCGACCGGTCGGTGGACTTCGAGCAGAAGCTCACCACGCGCGCCTTCGACGAGCTGGTGCAGGGCCGGCTCAAGTATCGCCTGGTCCGGCGGCGGCGCCAGGAGGCCTGATGCCCCTCGCCGGCCGGCACGTCGTCCTCGGCGTGTCGGGCGGAGTCGCGTGCTACAAGAGCTGCACGCTCGCCCGGCGGCTCGCCGAGCGCGGCGCAGTGGTGGACGTGATCCTCACCAAGTCCGCCGCCGAGTTCGTGCGGCCGGTCACCTTCGAGGCGCTGATCGGGCGCCCGGTGCTCACCTCCCTATGGGAGCGGGACCGGGCGCTCGCGCACATCGGTCTCGCGCGGGAACCCGACCTCGTGATCCTCGCGCCCGCCACCGCGAACGTGCTCGCGCGCGCGGCGATGGGCATGGCGGACGACCTGCTCACCGCGCTGCTGCTGGCGCGCACCGGCCCGGTGCTCGCCGCGCCGGCGATGAACGACGCGATGTACGCGCATCCCGCCACGCGGGCCAACGTCAAGGCCCTCGCCGACCGCGGCTGGCACTTCGTCGGCCCCGAGACGGGCCCGCTGGCCGAAGGGCCGAGCGACCGGCCGGGCCGGATGAGCGAGCCCGAGGCGATCGTGACGGCGGCGGCACGGCTGCTCGTTCAACGCGGGCCGCTTCACGGGAAGAAGGTCGTGGTGACGGCAGGTCCGACCCGCGAGCACCTCGATCCGATCCGCGTCATCACCAACCCCTCGAGCGGGCGGATGGGCTATGCCCTCGCCGAAGCCGCCTACGCACGGGGGGCCGACGTCGTTCTCGTCTGCGGTCCGACCGAACTGCCGCTGCCATATGGGGTCACGGCGCACCGCGTCGAGACTACCCAGGAGATGCAGCGCGCCGTCCAGGCGCTCGTCAAGAACGCGGCGCTCCTGCTCATGGCGGCGGCGCCAGCGGACTACCGACCGACCGCGACGACGGCGCGCAAGCGCCCGCGTGCCAACGGCACGTTTGACCTCGAGCTCGAGGCCACGCCCGACATCCTGGGCACGCTCAAGCGACCGAAGGGATGCCTCGTGGTGGGATTCGCCCTGGAGACCGGCCGCGACGGCCTGGAGCGGGCCAAAGCCAAGTTGCGGGAGAAGGATCTGGATGCCATCATCCTGAACGACGCGCTCGAGCCCGGCGCGGGGTTTGAGGTTACAACCAATCGTGTCACGATCCTGCGGCAGGACGGCGAGCCGATCGAGCTGCCGCTCCTGTCCAAGCGCGACGTGGCCGAAAACATCCTCGACGCGGTGGAACGGGCTCTGACGTGAGCGACGGGCGGGAGCTGGCACGCGAATTCCTCGAACAGCAGCGCCTGCTGGGAGGCGACAGCGTCATCCTCTCCGAAGCACTGGGAGAGAGGAGGCGGGAGGCGGGAGCGGTGCTCCCGCTGCCGGTGGCGACGCCTCCGGCCTCCCGCCTCCCGACGTCCGATCTCCCCCCTCCCGGGATCTCCTTCGACCCCCCCGGCAGCGATCTCTTCAGCAACGACCCCGTGCAGCGGGCCGGATCGCTCGGGGCCATCGCCGAGCTGGTGGCATCGTGCGTCAAGTGTCGATTGTGCGAGGGTCGCGCCCACACGGTGCCCGGCGAGGGGCCCGCCGACGCGCGGTTGGTCGTCGTGGGTGAAGGCCCTGGCCGGGTGGAAGACGAAACGGGGCGGCCGTTCGTCGGTCCGGCCGGAGAGCTGCTCACGAAGATCCTCGCCGCCATCGAGCTGCCGCGCGAGCGCGTCTTCATTTGCAACGTGGTGAAGTGCCGGCCGCCCGAGAACCGTGCGCCGCAGTACGACGAGATCGCAGCGTGCGTGCCCTACCTGTTCCGCCAGCTCGACCTGCTCAAGCCTACGGTGATCCTCGCCATGGGCGGGACGGCGGCACAGACGCTCTTGAACACGAAGCAGTCGCTGGGGGCCCTGAGAGACCAGATCCACCGGTTCCGGGGCATCCCGGTTATCGTTACATACCATCCGGCCGCCCTGCTCCGGAACCCCAACTGGAAAAAGCCGACTTGGGATGACGTCCGTATCGCCCGCCGTCTCCTCGCCTGAGCGCGAGGTCGCCAGCCGCCAGGCTCCGTGGAGCAACGAAGCCGAGCAGGCGGTGCTCGGCGCGATGCTCCTCGACCAGGACGCGGCCCTCAAGGCCGCCGAGCTCCTCGACGACACGATGTTCTACCGCGAGGGGCACCGGCTGCTGTTCCGTTCCATGATCGCGCTGACCGAGCGTGGCGACGTGATCGATCCGGTGACGTTGCGCGAGGAGCTGGTGCGACGCGGGGACCTGGACCGCGCCGGCGGGATGGAGTACATCGGGTCGCTCATCGACGTAGTGCCGACCGCCGCGAACATCGACTACCACGCCCGGATCGTCCGGGACAGGGCGCTGCTGCGGCGGCTCATCGAGGCGGCCACGTCGATCATCCAGGACGCGTACGAGGGGCGAGCTGAATCGTCCGAGGTGCTCGACAACGCCGAGCATCGGGTGTTCCAGGTGGTCCAGCTCAAGCGCTCCGAAGAGTTCGTCCGGCTGAAGGAGCTGATCTGGCCGACGATGGAGCGGATCGAACAGCTGCACACCAGCCAAGGCGCCCTAACGGGCGTGGCGACGGGCTTCAGCGACCTGGACCGGCTCACCGCAGGCTTCCAGCGGGGCGATCTCGTCATTATCGCGGCACGGCCCTCGATGGGGAAGACCGCGTTCGCCCTCAACGCCGTGCAGCACGCGGCGATCGAGCACAACGTGAGCGTCGCCATCTTCTCGCTCGAAATGTCCAAGGACCAGCTCGTCCAGCGGCTGCTCTGTTCCGAGGGCCTCGTCGACGCACAGCGGCTGCGGCGCGGGCAGTTGCGCGACGACGACTATCCCAAGCTCGCCCGCGCGGCGGGCCTGCTCGGGACGGCGCCGATCTGGATCGACGACTCGGCGATGCTTACCCCGCTGGCGATGCGCTCTAAGGCCCGGCGCCTCAAGGCGGAGCACGACATCGGCTTGGTAGTGGTGGACTACCTGCAGATGATGCAGGGGCCCACCGACTCGGAGAGCCGCCAGCAGGAGATCTCCTTCATCTCCCGCTCACTCAAAGCGCTGGCCAAGGAGCTCGACGTCCCGGTCGTGGCGGTATCGCAGCTCTCACGCGCACCGGAGCAGCGGGGTGGTGAGCATCGGCGGCCCCAGCTCTCTGATTTGCGGGAGTCCGGCGCCATCGAGCAGGATGCGGACGTTGTTTGCTTCATCTACCGCCAAGAGTTCTACGACGGTCCAGTGGATCTGAAGACGAACGAGAACATCGAAGGGCTCGCCGAGCTGATCGTGGGAAAGCAACGGAACGGCCCCACCGGGACCGTGAAGCTCTTCTTCAAGAAGGAATACACGCGGTTCGACAACTATTCGCCGCGCGAGGCGCCGGCCGAGGCCAGCCGTGGCGCCTAGGGGTGGGGCGCGCTCGGTGTTCCGGTGCACCGAGTGCGGCGCGGAGCAGCCGAAATGGGGCGGGCGCTGCGACGCGTGCGGTGCCTGGAACTCTCTCGTCGAGGAGCCGGTCGGGCGGTCCGGCGGGAAGGCGGTCAGGCGGGTAGCGGGATCGGACTCCCCACCCACCCGTCTCGCCGACTTGTCCAGCGGGGCCGTGGAGCGGTGGAAGACCGGCCTCAACGAGTTCGACTACGTGCTGGGCGGCGGCATCGTCCCCGGCTCCGTCGTCCTGGTGGGCGGCGAGCCCGGCATCGGGAAGTCCACGCTGCTGCTCCAATGCGCCGCGCGACTCGAGCACGCTGGGATTCCCACCCTGTATGTGTCCGGGGAGGAGTCTCCGGACCAGGTCCGGCTGCGCGCCGACCGGCTGACGGTGGACGCGGGCGCTGTGCACGTGCTCGGCGAGACTCGGCTCGAGGCGGTCCTGCACCACGCGCGGGCGTTGGGCAGCCGCGTCGTGTTCGTGGACTCGATCCAGACAACCTACACTGAGGAGCTCGAGGGCGCGCCGGGCAACGTGGGCCAAGTGCGGGAGTGCGCCGCACGGCTGATGCGGTTCGCGAAGGCCGCGGGCCCGGCGGTACTCCTCGTCGGTCACGTGACGAAGGGTGGCGGAATCGCCGGCCCCAAGACGCTCGAGCATGTGGTGGACACCGTGCTCTACTTCGAGGGGGAGAGCACGCTCGACCATCGCATACTGCGCGCGGTGAAAAACCGCTTCGGTTCGGTGGACGAGATCGGAGTGTTCGAGATGACCGGCGCGGGCCTGGAGCCGGTGCCCGATCCCGCAGCGGCGTTTGTGGCAGGCCGGGCGGCCGGTGTCTCGGGCTCCGCGGTGACGGCGTTGATGGAGGGAACCCGTCCACTGCTCGTCGAGATCCAGGCGCTTGCCGCAAAGACGGGCTACGGTACTCCACAACGCGTCGCGACCGGCCTGGACCACCGGCGCCTCGCTGTGCTGCTCGCAGTGCTGGAGCGCCGCGGCGGCCTGCCCTTCGGCGAGCTGGACGTGTTCGTGAACGTCACGGGGGGCGTGCGCTTGCTCGAGCCGTCGAGCGACCTCGCAGTCACCGCCGCCCTCGTGTCGAGCGTGCACGACCGGCCCCTGCCTGCCGACGCGCTGTTTCTCGGCGAGGTCGGGCTGGGCGGCGAGATCCGACCGGTGGCGAGCGTCGAGCGGCGGCTCGGCGAGGCGGTGCGGCAAGGGTTCCGACGCGTCTTCCTCTCGGCCCGCTCCCGCGTCAGCATCGCCGGCCTCGAGGCCGTCGGCATGGAAGGGATCGGTGAGCTGGCCGACCGGCTCGCTGCCTGACGTCGGCGTCGTCATCGTGGCGGCGGGCGCCGGCGTGCGTGCCGGGCCTGGGGAGCCCAAGCAGTTCCGGCCGATCTTCGGCGTGCCGATGCTCCTCCGCGCCCTGCGGCCGTTCACGTCACACCCCGACGTCGGCGTGGTCGTGGTTAGCGTGCCCGCCGGATTCGAGGCGCGGCCGCCCGAGTGGCTCGGCAAGCTGCTGGGCGAGCGCCTGACCCTGGTCGCGGGAGGCGCAACGCGGGCGCACTCGGTGCGCGCCGGGTTGCGCGCCCTGCCGGAGCGGGTCGCGGTGGTGCTCGTGCACGACGGGGCGCGGCCCTTCGTGAGCCGGGAGACGATCGACGGCGTGATCGCGAAGGCACGGTCCGGCGTGGGAGCGGTGGCCGCCGCGCCGTTGCATGACACCGTCAAGGAAGTCATGGCGGGAAACCGCATCACGAGAACCGTCGAGCGAGACCGCTTCTGGCGCGCGCAGACGCCTCAGGGCTTCCCGCGCGCCATGATCGAACAGGCGTACGCCGGGCTCACGGACGGCGGCTCCGCACCAACCGACGATGCCGAGCTGTGCGAGCAGGCGGGGTTTCCGGTCGATGTCGTGCCGGACATGGCGCACAACTTCAAGGTCACCACCGCGGACGACTTCCGGATCGCGGAGGCGCTGGCGCGTGAGCTGCGGTGAGGCCCGTCCCGTTTCGCACCCCCACGGAGGTCGAGGCCGCACTCGACCGCGCGGTCTCGCACCTCAGGAGAGGCGGGCTGCTCGCCTATCCGACGGAGACGGTCTACGGCCTCGGCTCCCGCGCGAAGGCGGACGACGTCCAGGCGATGCAGCAGCTCAAGGGGCGACGTCCGGACAAACCGTTCCTGCTGCTCGTGAGCGGCCGCGATATGGCGGAGGCGCACGGGCTCGCCTTCACTGAGGCGGCGAGCGCTCTGGCACGGGCGTTCTGGCCGGGCCCGCTCTCGCTCGTGCTGCCGGGCGGGGGCGGTCGGCTGCCCGACAGCCTGCGCGGACCGGAGGGGGGGATCGCCGTACGCTGGACATCGCACACCGGCATGGCCCGACTCACGCAGGCGCTGGGCGAGCCCGTGACCTCGACGTCGGCCAACCTGCCGGGGCATCCGCCGGCGCCCGGCGCGGAGGCGGTCGTGCGAGATTTTCACGCCGCCGTCGAGGCCGGCACATTGCTCGTGTTGGACGGGGGCGTGCTAGGGAACTCGCCTCCGTCCACAGTGGTTGATTGCACGCGGCCGCAGGCGCGGCTGGTGCGCGAGGGAGCGCTGACAATCGCGGAGCTGCGACGGGCCGTGGGACGGCTCGCACCGTGACCTTGCTAATGAAGAAGATCCTGCTGGTATGCACCGGCAATATCTGCCGCAGCCCGCTGGCCGCGGCGCTCATCAACCGCGCGCTGCAGGGTCGCGGCGCCCCGGGCCTCGACGTCGCCTCCGCGGGGACCGGCGCGTGGGATGGCGCCCCGGTCTCGGAGGGGGCGTACCTCGTCGGGCTCGAGCGCGGCCTGGACCTCTCGGGGCACCGCGCGCGGCTCCTCACCCGAGAGCTCGTGGACGAGTCCGATCTGATTCTCACGATGGCGCGTCATCACCGCGCCCGCGTGGATGAGCTGGGCGGCGAGGGCCGTGTCTTCGTGCTCGGCGAGTACGCCGGGCGCGAGGGGGACGAGGCCGAGGTGAGCGATCCGTTCGGCGGCGATCTCGACGTCTACCGCGACACCTGCGCCGAACTCGAGGCGCTCATCGACGCCGCGGTGGAGCGCATCGTGAAAGAGTTCGCGAGCGGTGGAAATCAGCGCTAGCACGCGGCTGCTCGCGGTGATCGGCGACCCGGTCGTGAATTCGCTCTCGCCCGTCATGCACAACGCCGCGATCCACGCCCTGGGCCTCGACGCCGTGTACGTGGCGCTGCGCACGCCGGCGGCGACGCTCCCGCCGCTGCTGTCCGCGCTCGCCGCGGTGGGGGGGGCGGGGAACATCACCCTGCCGCACAAGGAGGCGGCGGAACGATGCGTGGCGCGGAAAACGGACCTGTGCAGCCGTGCAGGCGCGTGCAATACTTTCTGGACCGAGCACGGCGAATTAGTGGGCGACAACACCGACGTCCCCGCGATCCTCGCCTGCCTCGCGCAGTTGGGTGCGGACGGGGGCGGGAGCTGGCTGCTCATCGGCACCGGCGGCGCGGCACGCGCGGTGGCCATCGCAGCCGCCGAGCGGCGAGGCCATCTACACGTGATGTCGCGGGACGCCACCCGAGCACAGGCCTTTGCCGAATGGGCGCGCAGCCGCGGTGTGCGGGCGGAGCCGGCGCGCGGCGCCCTCGAGCCCGATGTCGCGATCAACGCCACGCCGCTCGGCCTGAAGGAGACCGACCCCCTGCCGCTTGATCCCGCTCGCACGCAGCGCCTGACCGCCGCTCTCGACCTCGTCTACACCCCGGGGGAGACGCGCTGGGTGCGGGCGCTCCGCGCCGCCGGGACACGCGCGGCGGACGGGCGCGAGCTGCTGGTGCGCCAGGGCGCGGAGGCGTTCTCGCGCTTTTTCCCCGGCGAGGTGGCGCCCCTCGACATAATGCGCGCCGTCGTGTGCCGTGCGCTGCGTGCGTGAGGCGGTCGAGCAACTGCTCCTGCCGGCCGAGTGCGCGCTGTGCCACACGCTGCTGTCCTTCCCGAACGCCCAGCGGCTCGTCTGTGACGTCTGCCGACATCGCTGGCGCCAGGTCCGGCCCCCGTGGTGCGAGCGTTGCGGGCAGCCCGAGCCGCACTTCGGGCCCTGCCGCGCGTGCGCGGCATGGCCCCGCGCGCTGCGCGCCGTTCGCTCCGCTGTGTGGCTCGAGGGCGGGGCGCGCGACGCCGTGCACGCCCTGAAGTACGGCGGCCTTCCCCGCATCGCGGACGACCTCGCCGATGCGATGGCGCGGCTACCCTTGCCCGAGCATGCCAGTGCGTGGCTCGTCCCCGTGCCGCTCGGCCCTCGGCGTCTACGGACGCGGGGTTACAACCAGAGCGCGCACCTGGGGCGCGCCCTGGCACGCCGCTGGCGTCACCCCGTCGCGGACCTGCTCGTCCGCGTCCGGGACACCGCCACGCAAACGGCGTTGACACCGGACGCGCGCCTGGCGAACGTGGCGGAAGCCTTTGAACTTCAAGCCGCAATCCGCGATCCACAATCCGCTATTATTCTCGTGGACGACGTTTTTACGACCGGCGCCACCGTCGCCGAAGCAGCGAGAGCCCTCGAGCGGGCGGGCGCCCGTATCATCCTGGCCGTCACGTTCGGCCGGGCCGTCCTTCCGGACTTCACCTAGCGATACTTGAGGAACCGTTTGGCTTCATTTCTCTTACCGATGCCGGGCAGCGGGCTGGAACGGCACTAGGGAGCAACACGATGGCAGTGCGGGTGGGAATCAACGGATTCGGCCGCATCGGCCGCAACGTCGTGCGCGCTGCGGTCCTGATGAAGCAGTCGACGCTCGAGTTCGTGGCCGTCAACGACATCACGGACACGACGACGCTCGCTCATCTGCTCAAGTACGACTCGGTCCACGGTCGCTTTCCCGGCACCGTGGAAGCCCAGGGCGACACCCTGGTCGTGAACGGCAAGCCGATTGCGGTTTCCGCCATCAAGGAGCCGCAGCAGCTGCCGTGGAAGGACCGCGGCGTGGACGTCGTGCTCGAGAGCACCGGCCGGTTCACCAACCGCGCGGCGGCGTCCAAGCACCTCGCCGCCGGAGCCAGCAAGGTTGTGATCTCGGCGCCGGCCAAGGGCGAAGACATCACGATCGTGATGGGCGTGAACCACCAGAAATACGACCCCGCGAAGCACCACGTCATCTCGAACGCGTCCTGCACGACGAACTGCCTCGTGCCGGTCGTCAAGGTCGTGCTCGACCACTGGGGCTTCGAGCACGGCTTCATGACCACCATCCACAGCTATACCAACGACCAGCAGATCCTCGATCTGCCGCACAAGGACCTGCGGCGCGCGCGCGCCGCGGCGCTGAACATCATCCCCACCACCACGGGCGCCGCTAAGGCCACGGGCCTGGTCCTGCCGGAGCTCAGAGGGAAGATCGATGGGATCGCGCTGCGAGTCCCCACGCCCGATGTGTCCGTTGTGGAGCTCGCCGCCGAGGTCGTCAAGAAGACGACCGTCGAGGAAGTCAACGGGGCGTTCAAGCAGGCGGCGTGCTCCAACCTCAAGGGGATCCTCGACGTGAGCGACGAGCCGCTCGTCTCGAGCGACTACGTCGGTAACCTGGCGTCGAGCGTGGTGGACGCGCTGTCAACTAACGTCATCGACGGCACGTTGGTCCACGTCACATCGTGGTACGACAACGAGATGGGCTATTCGGCGCGCTGCGTCGATCTGCTCGCCTACATCGCCGGCAAGTGACAAAGCGGAGCCTCAAGAACTTGCCGCCCGAGGCGCTGGACGGCAGGCGCGCGTTGGTTCGCGTGGACTTCAACGTCCCCCTGCAAGACGGCAGGGTCGCCGACGAGACTCGCATCCGTGCCGCGCTTCCCACGATCCGTTACCTGCGCGACAAGGGCGCGCGGGTCGTGCTGCTGTCGCATCTGGGGCGACCCAAGGGCAGCGACCCGAAGTGGTCATTGCGGCAGATCGTGCGGGATCTGGAGCGGCTGATCGGAGCGCCGGTCGAGTTCCTCCCCGACCCGGCCACGGGCGCCGCGGCGACGCGCCGGCTGCCCCGGGGCGGGGTCGCGCTCGTCGAGAACACCCGGTTTTTCCCCGGCGAAGAGGAGAACGATCCCGAGCTCGCCGCGACGTTCGCCGCGCTCGGCGACTTCTACGTGAACGACGCCTTCGGCTCGGCACACCGGGCGCACGCGTCGACGGAGGCCGTCGCGCACCTGCTCCAGCCTGCAGTCGCGGGGTTTCTGCTGGAAAAAGAGCTGCGCTATCTGGGCGACACGCTGGAGCACCCACGCCGGCCGTTCGTGGCGGTGCTGGGTGGCGCCAAGATCTCGGGGAAGATCGACGTGATCGAGGCGCTGCTGCCACGGGTAGACCAGGTCCTGATCGGCGGCGCCATGGCGAGCACCTTCTTCCTCGCCATCGGGTTCGAGGTCGGCGGCTCGCTCGTGGAGCGCGACAAGGAGGGGCTGGCGAAGGCCCTGATCGCCCGAGGCGGCACGAAGCTCATTCTGCCGCGTGGTGCGGTCGTCGCCCCGAGCCTCGAGCGCGCCGCCGAACGGCGTGACGTTCTGAGCGACCGCATCCCGAGGGACTGTGCGATGTTCGACATCGACCAATCCACGCGCCTCGACTTCCGCGCCCGGATCGTCGGGGCGAAGACCGTCTTCTGGAACGGTCCCATGGGCGTGTTCGAGACACCGCCGTTCGACGCCGGCACGCGCGCGCTGGCTGAGGCGATGGTCGAGGCGGGCAAGCGCGGCGCGGTCACCATCGTCGGCGGTGGGGACTCGGCAGCCGCCGTGGCGGGGTTCGAGGACAAGCTGACGCATGTCTCGACCGGTGGCGGCGCGGCGCTCGAGTTCCTCGAAGGCAAGCCCCTGCCGGGCGTCGCGGCACTCGAGGACGCGTGAGGCACCTCGTGTTCGCGGCCAACTGGAAGATGCACTTCGGGCCGGATGAGACCCGCATGTATCTCAAGACGTTCCGGACGCAGTATCACCGTCGCGAGGACCGCGCGGTCTGGTTCTTCCCCCCGGCCGTGTCGCTCGAGGCGGCCGCGCAGGCAGTGCGTGAGCGACCGGATCTCCAGGTCGGCGCCCAGGACATCTACTGGGAGCCCAAAGGCGCGTTCACGGGCGCCGTGTCGGCCGCACTCGCGGCTCAGGCCGAAGCGAAGGCCACCTTGATCGGCCACTCCGAGCGCCGCCAGATCTTCGGGGAGACCGACGAGGATACGCGCAGAAAGGTCGCGGCGGCCTTCGCTGCCGGCCTCCAGCCGGTGCTCTGTGTGGGCGAGACCCTGGCCGAGCGCGAAGCCGGGCACACGATCGCGGTAGTCAATCGCCAGCTCGCGGGCGCGCTCGGCGGCCTCGACGCCGCGAGGCTCGCCCAGGTCGCGATCGCCTACGAGCCGGTGTGGGCGATCGGCACCGGACGGAACGCGACGCCCCAGGACGCCGGCCGCGTGCACCGGGAAATCCGCGGCTGGTTCGCAGGCCGCGGGGCGGCCCACACGCAAGTGCTGTACGGCGGCAGCGTGAACCGCAAGAACATCACCGAGCTGCTCGCCGAGCCGGAGCTCGACGGCGTGCTCGTGGGCGGCGCGTCGCTCGATCCCGCAGGCTGGGCGCAGCTTGTGCAGGCGGCAGCCACGTAGGTATTATCCGCGCGCCCATGTACGGCGTCCTGATCGGTCTCCTCATCCTCGACTCGCTCGTGCTCACGACCGCCATCCTGCTCCAGGCGGGCCAGGGCGGCGGGCTCGCCTCGCTGGGTGGCGGTGCCGGCACGGAGCAGTTCATGGGTGGGCGGCAGGCGACGACGCTGCTCCACAAGGTGACCTGGTGGGCCGCCGGGACCTTTCTGTTCCTGTCCCTGGTGCTGGCCCTCTTGTCCGCTCAGAGCGGCACGCCGCGCTCGGTGCTCGACACGGCCCCCCTCCCACCGGCCCCGGTCCAACCCACGCCGCTGCCGCTGCAGGCGACGCCGCAGCAAGCGCAACCGCAGCAAAGCCCGCCCCCCTCGGGCGAGAGGCCCCCCGATCGCTGACCGTCACCCGGCCTACGTACTCCTCGAGGACGACGCCTGGTTCCCCGGAACCGCGCCCATTCCCTTCGAGCCCACGTACGCCGAGGTCGTCTTCACGACCAACCTGTCGGGCTACCAGGAGGTCTTCACCGACCCCTCGTACCTGGGCCAGATCGTGGTGATGACGGCCCCGATGATCGGCAACTGCGGCATCAACCCGGAGGACATCGAATCCGATCGACCGCGGGTCGCCGGCGTCGTCGTGCGCGAGCTGTCGCTCAAGCCGTCGAACTGGCGGGCGACGGGTGCGCTCGCCGACTGGCTCACCGACGCGGGGGTGCCCATCGTCACCGACGTGGACACGCGCCAGCTTACGCGCCACATCCGCTCGAAAGGGGCGATGCGCGGCGCCGTCGCGATGGGAGAGCGGCCCGGCGACGCCGTCCTAGCGGCGCTCGCGGCGAGCCCATCGATGGACGGGCTGGACCTCGCCACGCACGCAACCATCGAGGGTGAATGCGCCGAAGGCCCGGACGACGCCCATCACCACATCGTGGCGTACGACTTCGGTATGAAGCGCAACATCCTGCGGCTGTTCCTGCGGAACCGCTGCCGAGTCACGGTCGTACCGGCCGGCACACCGGCCGCCCGGGTGCGCGAGCTGAAGCCGGACGGTTTGTTCCTGTCGAACGGGCCGGGCGACCCGGCGGCCGTCACCTACGCCATCAGAACGCTGCGCGAGCTCGCCGACGGGACGCTGCCGATCTTCGGGATCTGCCTCGGGCATCAGCTACTCGGTCTGGCGTTGGGGGGCGAGACGGTGAAACTCCCGTACGGCCACCGGGGGGGCAACCACCCCGTGCGCGATCTTGCGACAGGGCAAGTACTTATAACCTCACAGAACCACGGGTTCGCGGTCCGGGGCGACACCGGCGGGGTTCGCGGTGCGCGCGGCCTCGAAGTGACGCACCTTAACCTCAATGACAGTACCGTCGAAGGGTTGAAGCACCGCGAGTACCCGATTTTCGCGGTGCAGTATCACCCGGAAGCTTCACCCGGTCCGCATGACGCCCAAGGCCACTTTCAACAGTTCCTCCAAGCTCTTGACACACAATAGGTAAGCCCCTATTTTGGCCCCTCGTCTTGAGTGCCCTTTGGCCCTTCAAGGGGGACGGATGACGAAGGCCGACCTGGTCGAGAAGGTCACAGCACAGATCGCGCGCACCGCTGGTCCCCTAATTTCGAAAAAGGACTGCGCCCGCGTCGTGGACTCCTTTCTGGATGCGGTGAAAGCAGCGCTGGCCGAGCAGCATAACATTGAGATTCGCGGGTTTGGCACGTTCAAGATTCGCCAGCGCAAGACCCGCATGGCCCGCAACCCGCGCACCGGTGACCCGGTCGAAGTCGCCGCGCGCCCCGTCCCTGT
>JBOHSI010000197.1:0-21106 GCA_050733055.1 Gemmatimonadales bacterium | reverse complement strand
ACCGCTCCCCGCTCCCCGCTCCCCGCTCCCGCTTTAGAAGAGGAAGCTCTCCAGCGCTCTGGCTCTCGAGACGTGTCGGAGGCGCGCCAGGGCTTTTTCCTTGATCTGCCGCACGCGTTCCCGCGTGATGCCGAGCAGTGAGCCGATCTCCTCGAGCGTCATCGGCTCCTGGCCCTCGAGCCCGAAGTAGAGCCGCAGGATCTTCGCTTCACGCTCCTTGAGCGTCGCGAGCACGTCCTCGATCGACTCGGTGAGGGCGTGCTCGAAGATCTGGTCGTCGGGACCGGGGTTCTGCGTATCCGGGAGATAGTCGAGGAGCTTGTTGTCCTCGCCGGGGGTAAGGGGGGCGTCCAGCGAGAGGTGGGCCTGCGAGATCGAGAGGGTCTTGGCCACCTCCTCTTCGGAGATGTCCATCCCCTCGGCGATCTCCTCGACGGTCGGCTCGCGCCCCAGCTCTTGGAGCAGCGCGGAGGAGCGCTTGCCGATGCGGTGCAAGGTACCGGCGCGGTTCAGCGGCACCCGCACGATGCGCGACTGCTCGGCGAGCGCCTGGAGGATCGCCTGGCGGATCCACCACACCGCGTAGGAAATGAACTTGATCCCCTTGGTCTCGTCGAACTTGTGCGCGGCGCGAATCAGGCCGAGGTTCCCCTCGTTGATGAGGTCGGAGAGCGACACGCCCTGGTTCTGGTATTTCTTCGCGACCGACACCACGAAGCGCAGGTTCGACCGGACCAGCTTGTCGAGCGCCTCCTCGTCCCCCTGCTTGATCCGTTGGGCGAGGGTCACCTCCTCTTCCCGGGTGATCAGCGGGTACTGGCTGATCTCGCGCAGGTACTGGTCGAGCGATCCTTCGTCGTACGAGGCACGCTTCGCCGTGTTCAATTGCATGGCGTATTCACCCCTTCGGGCATGCACGAGGCCGCAGGATACCGCACGATCCGTGTCTCGAGCCCGCCGGTCTCGTCAGCGGACCACAGAGCCCAGCCGGCGCCAGCGAATGTCGGTCAACCAGGGAAGGGCGTCGTGAGCCTCCCGGTCGTAGCTGAAGTACACGACGAGCGGCCGCCCCTTCACCGCCTGCCCGTCGACGAAGCCCCAGTAGCGCGAGTCCTGGGAATTGTCCCGGTTGTCGCCCAGCACGAAGAACTTGCCGCGCGGCACCACCAGCGGCCCCCAAGAGTCTCGCGTGGGGTGGAGGCGACGCGGATCGTCGGGCGCGCCCACGAAGTGCTCCCGCTGCCAAGCGAACTCCGTGTCGGAGACGTCGTGCCGGGGATCCACGCGCTGGACGTACGGCTCCACCAGCGGGCGGCCATTCACCCGAAGTTCCCCCGCGAGCATCTCGACCGAATCGCCTTCGACGCCGATGACCCGCTTCACGTAGTTCAATTCGGGGTTCCTCGGGTACGCGAACACAATGACGTCACCGCGCCGCGGGGACTCGTAGCCCGGGAGCCGCGCCTTGGTGCCGGGGATCTGGGCCCCGTACACGGCCTTGTTCACGAAGAGGAAATCGCCCGCGAGCAGCGTGCGCTCCATGCTGCCCGACGGAATCTGGAACGCTTCGATGAGGAAGGTGCGGATGATGAGGAACAAGACCAACGCCATGCCCAGCGAACGCATCCAGTTGTCGAACCAGCGCGCCAACGTGGAGCGGCGTTTCCGTCGGGGGGCAAACGGCACCGGAGCGGGATGCGCGTCCATACCTGCCCCTGTCGCCCCCAAGTCGTGCATGGCTTTTACTCTAGCCAAGCCGTCGGCCCGGCGCAACAGTCACCACCCATCCCCGAGCCGCCCCCAACGCCCGGACCCGGTCGCGGAACTCCTCCGGCGAGTCGCCGTGGCGAACCCGCGCCGCGAGACACGCCGCGCTCCCCTCTCGCTCGACTCGCACCCACGCGACTGTCGCTCCTGCGACGCCGTCGAGCGCCGAGCCGTCCAGCGGCGAGCCGCCGGCTGAGAGGACGATCACCAGGGATTCGTGACCCACGCGACGCCACCGTAGCGTCCGGGGGTGTGACCTCCGTCACCCGATTTTTGCGGGCCGGTGCGATCAGATGCGCGGCTCAGCTCTCCGTGTCGATCTGGGCCCGCTGCAGCTTCCCGGAGAAGTCCACGTAGACCACCTTGGTCTCCGAGTAGAAGTCGTAGACCTCCCAGCCGCCTTCGCGGTGTCCGTTGCCGGTCTGCTTCACGCCGCCGAACGGCAGGTGCGCTTCGGCGCCGATCGTGGGAGCGTTGATGTAGGTGATCCCGGTGTCCAGGTCGCTCATCGCCTGGAATGCCGCGTTCACATCTCGCGTGTACAGCGAGCTGGAAAGCCCGTACCTCACGCCGTTGTTCACCCGGATCGCCTCCTCGAGTGACCCGACCTTGATCACCGCGAGCACGGGGCCGAAAATCTCCTCCTGCTCGACCCGCATCCCGGGGGTCACGCCGGCGAGCAGGGTGGGCCGGTAGAACCAGCCGCGCTCCAGCTGCTTGTCGGACGGCTGCCCACCGCCAATCAGCACCCGCGCCCCCTCCTCCCGGCCCACGCCGACGTAGTACTCGACCTTCTTACGGGCGTCCTCATTGATGAGCGGACCGACGTCGGTCTCGTCGTCGAGCCCGGGCCCCAGGCGCAGTCGCTCGGCACGGTCACAGATCATCTTTACCAACCGGTCGTGGACGCTCTGGTGCACAATCAGCCGGCTCGTGGCCGTGCAGCGCTGGCCGGTGGTGCCGAACGCGCCCCACAGCACGCCGTCCAGCGCGAGCTCCAGGTCCGCGTCGTCCATCACGATCATCGCGTTCTTGCCACCCATCTCGAGCGACAGCCGCTTGTGCAGCCTGCCGCAGGTCGCACCGATGATGGATCCCGTCTCGGTGGAGCCCGTGAAGGAGATCACGGGGAGCTGGGGATGCTCGACCATCGCCTTGCCGACGACCGAGCCCTCGCCGTGCACCAGCTGAACCGTCTCGGGAGGCAAACCTGCGTCGAGGAGGACCTCCACCAGCAGATGTGCCGTGTGGGGCACGTCCTCGGCGGGTTTGAAGATCACGGCGTTCCCGCACAGCAGCGCGGGAAACATCTTCCAGGTGGGGATCGCCATCGGGAAGTTGAACGGAGTGATCAGTCCGGCGAGGCCGATCGGTCGGCGAAAGCTCATCGCCCACTTGTTGCGGAGCTCCGAGGGCACTGTGCGGCCGAACAGCCGGCGGCCTTCCGTGTGGGCGTAATGGGCGGTGTCGATCCCCTCCTGGACGTCACCCCGTGCCTCCGCCAGCACCTTGCCCATCTCCCGCGTCATGGCGCGGGCGATCTGCTCCTTGCGCTGCGCCAGCAGATCCGCTGCGCGGTGCAGCACCTCGCCGCGGATCGGCGCCGGCGTCCGCGACCAGCGGGCGAAACCACGCTGGGCGGACGCGACGGCACGGGCCACGTCCTCGGGGCCCGAGCGCGGGAAGCAGCCAATCACTTCGTGCCAATCGGCCGGGTTGCGGTCCTCGGAATACGCGCCACTGGCGGGTGCGACCCACTCGCCGCCGATGAAGTTCTTGAAACTGTCAACCATCAGCCGCCAGCCTTCAGCGAGAGGGTGGGACGTCGGGGCACAGCCACAAGGCCTCCGCCTGCGCACCGACGCGCGGCAGCACTTCGAGCGTCAGGAGGAGGGTGCCCCAGATGATCAGCAGCTGCGCGACGACGTGGGCGACGGCGTGGCGCTGCTTCCATGACGAAATGCTCGCCCACAGCCCCGCCGCGATGACCGTCGCTACGCCGATCAGGTAGAAGATCAGCCGCACCCCGCAGCCGTGTGAGTAGGGCCACACACCAGGGGTTACCCCGATGCCGACGAGTACGCCGAGGCCCACCTTGACCCACGTCCCGAGCCATCCGCCAGCGCCAGAGCGGTACATCGTCTCGGCGGTCGCGGCGGGGCCCCCGGAGACCGCCGGTTTCCGGCCGCTCGGCTCGGTGCCGCGGCTCGGCGTCGGCTCCGCGGACGGCAGTTTCTTCAGGAGCCGGTCGACTTCGGCCATTTCTTTGTCCCAGTCTGGTTCCTTCTGCATCCCTGCCATCACACCTCCCGGGCTAGCCCGTAGCGCTCGATCTTCTTGTACAGGTTGCTGCGCGGCATCTCCAATGTGCGCGCGGTCTCCGAGACATTCCAGTCATTCTCCTTGAGCTTGGCGAGGAGGTACGCCCGCTCCGCCGCCTGCTTGAATTCCTCGAACGTCGCGACACGCATCCAGGGTGCCCCGGCGAGATCCGCGGCTCCCCTCATCCGGCTGTCCTCGCTCGTCCCCACGCCGGCGAGCCGCTCCACGTCCTCCACCGTGATGGCCGGCCCCGGGGCGAGGATCAGCAGGCGCTCGACCGCGTTGCGGAGCTCGCGGATATTGCCAGGCCAGTCGTGCGCCTGGAGCCGCTGCACGGCTTCCTTGTCGAATTGCTTCGGGGGCAGTCCCCCGCGCTGCGTCATCTGCTCCGCGAAGTGCGCGATCAGCTGTGGGGTGTCGCCACGCCGGGCGCGGAGCGGCGGCACCTCGATGGGCACGACGTTCAGGCGGTACAGCAGGTCCTCACGAAACCGCCCGGCCGCGATCTCCGCTCGGAGGTCTTTGTTCGTGGCGGCAATGACCCGCACGTCCACCTCGAGCGTCTTTCCCGACCCGACCCGAGAGACGACCCCCTCCTCCAGCGCCCGCAGCACCTTCGCCTGAGCCGAGAGGCTCATGTCGCCGACCTCGTCGAGAAACAGCGTGCCGCCGTCGGCGAGTTCGAACTTCCCGGATCGGTCCGCGAACGCGCCAGTGAAGCTCCCCTTCATGTGGCCGAACAGTTCGCTCTCGATCAGCTCGCCGGGGATGGCCGCGCAGTTCACCTCGACGAAGGGCCCCCCAGCCCGCGGGGACAGCCTGTGGACCGCACGCGCCACCAGCTCTTTCCCGGTCCCGTTCTCGCCAGTGATGAGGATCCGCGCGGCGGTCGGGGCGACCTTCTCAAGCCGCTCGATGACCTGCTTGAGCGCTTTGCTCGAGCCTACGATCTCGTACTGGGCGTGCACCTCGGCCTTGAGGCGGACATTCTCGCTGGCGAGATCCAAGTGGTGAAGCGCATTCCGCAACGTCAGCAGCATCCGATCGGTATCGAGCGGCTTCTCGAGGAAATCGTACGCGCCGAGTTGCGTCGCCTCGACGGCGGTCTGGATGGTCCCGTGACCCGAGATCATCACTACCTGGGCGTTCGCGTCGTGCTCGCGCAGCTTGCGCAACGTCTCGAGCCCGTCCATCCCTTGCATCTTCACGTCCAGAAACACGAGATGCGGTCGGGATTCGGCATACCGGCGCAACGCCTCCGCGCCCGACGCGCAGACGTGCACCTCGATTCCCTCGTACTCGAGGACCTGCTTGAGGGCCTCGCGGATGCCCTTTTCGTCGTCCACGACGAGCACGCGGCGGCTCATCCCTTCCTCCGCTTGCCGCGGTACAGCACGAGCCCCGTCGGGTGAATCACGACGTCGGTGAACGCGGGTGAGACGCGCAGCGGCACGGCGCCCGCCGTGTCCGCGCCCGCGACACGCTGCGCCAGCAGCCGCACCACGGGAGCTGGGAATTGGATACCGCGCAGGCTGAGCTGCTCGACCGTGAAGCGAACGATGCCCGGGCGCTCGATCGCCAGCGGCCCGGCGATGCGCAGGGGCTCCCTGGGCCGCAGGAACCCCGCCACCGGCCCGAGGGCGTCCGGCGGGATCACGCGCGTGTCCAGGCGGCAGTGGACGGCGAGGGAGCCATCGAGCAGCTCCACCCGCAGGGAGTCGAAGCTCTTACGCACCGACCAGTCCATCGACGAGCCGATCAGGGACGCCACTTCATTGGCCGAGAGGACGACGGAATCCGGGCCGCTGGGCTGCCGGAGGCGGTCGATCTTGGTTTGGGTGCTCGAGAGGGCCTGGGGCGTCGGGGCCCCGACGGCCGTATCGGCGACGGGCGGGAGCGCGGTGCTCCGCGGGCCGAACCAGTGGGCGGCGCCACGCAGGATCGGCTCCCGGAACCACCACGCCGCGAGCACCGCCACGAAGGCGACGGCGAGGAAGGCGAGTCGGAGGAGTCCCTTAAGACAGCCGTTCACGGTGTCTCACGTGATACACCGCACCACCCGATTGGAGCGTGCTCTGCATCAGGTCGACGGTTTCCACCACCACCGTCGCCTCGAATCGCAGCTTGGCAAGCGCTTCCTCGAGCTGTGAGAACCCGCCCGCTTGCGCTCTCGGTCCTGCGCGCCCGAGCGTGATGTGCGGTCGAAACGCGCGAGTCTCCGTGGGGAAGTCGAGCGGCGCGAACTCCTGCTCCAGGCGGTGCTGCAGGAGCTCGAGCGCCGGCTCCGGCGCGACTCCCACCCAAACGACGCGCGGCCGCTGGTAGTGCGGAAACACCCCGAAATCCCTGAGCGACAGCGTGACGGGACGCGCTCCCGCGCATGCGCGGCCCAGCGTCGCGACGAGCTCAGGCTCGCGATTGGGGTCCACTTCCCCGAGGAACTTCAGCGTGAGGTGCACGTGCTCGGGTTTCATCCACCGGAGCGCGAACCCCATATTTTGCACCGGCCGAAGGGTGGTGCAAACCGCGGTACGTACGTTCTCCGGCAGATTGAGGGCGACGAACAGCCTCAAGAGCGCCCGGCACGTTCGAGGATGAGGCTGCCGCGGCGGTACCCGCGCGGGTCCACTTCGACGACGGCGAACCCAAGCCCGCCGAGGTGCCGTGCCACGCCCTCGAGGCGCTGCTCGACCCAGGGGATCCACCCCGGCTCGACCTCGATCCGGGCGCGGTCGCCGTGGTGACGCACCCGCAGGTCGCCCCGAACGCCGAGGTCGCGCAGGTACGCCTCGGCTCGCTCCACCTGCGCGAGGCGCTGCGGCGTGATCGACAGACCGTATGCCACGCGGCTCGAGAGGCACGGTGCTGCGGGGGCATCCCACGTCGGCACGCCGAGCCGGCGCGCCGCCTCGCGAATCTCGGCCTTCGTCATGCCGACTTCGGCGAGCGGGGAACGGATCCCCGCCCGCCGCCCGGCGGCATGGCCGGGGCGGTGCTCGCGTAAGTCGTCGGCATTCGTGCCGTCGCAGACCACGGCGAACCCCCGCGTCTGCGCCTCCGGCACGAGCCGGCTCCAGAGCTCCGTCTTGCAGAAGAAGCAGCGGTCGGTGGGGTTCGCGAGGTAGTTCGGGTCCTCGAGCTCGCGCGTCTCGATCTCAACGAGCGGCACGTCGAACTGCGCGGCCAGGGCCCGGGCGGCAGCCCACTGGGCCGCGGGGTAGGAAGCGCTGCGGCCGATTGCGGCAACCATGCGCTCCGCCCCGAGCTCCTGGCGCAGCACCACCGCGAGCAACCCCGAGTCGACGCCACCCGAATATCCCAGGAGGGCCGAGGGAAAGCCGCGGACCAGCTCGCGCAGCGCCGGGAAAGGGCTGGACATGGCGGAATAGTAACGGCTTACAGTGTCCTAATCAAAGGACAATTGGCGCGCCCGAAACGGATAGATCGTAGGCTGGAAACCTCCTATGCGTATGATACGTTTTAGGAAAGTCATCAGAATACTACGTAACGTAGGCAATTACCCGCAGGAGTTGCTTAATGGCAAATCGGACCGAGCCGGACGCGGTGGACCGCAAGATCCTACGGCAACTCGCAACCGATGGTCGTGCCAGCTACCAGGCGATCGCCGACGAAGTCGGTTTGTCGCGCCCCGCGGTCATGGAGCGGGTGAAACGACTCGAGGAGTCGGGCCACATCACTGGCTACGGCGCGCGCCTCGATCGCGTGAAAGCCGGATATCCGGTCACCGCATTCGTGGGGTCCGCTACGCCAACTCCGAATACGTAGGCGACGAGCCGGGTATGCGCCAGATGGAAAAGCACCCGGGCGTGCTCGAGTGCCACCACGTCGCGGGCGAAGATTGCTACATCCTGAAAGTCGCGGCGCCCGACCTGGAACACCTGCAGGGCATCCTGCGGGACCTGCGGGGGCCATCATCCAGAACGCAAATGAGCACGCGCACGACGATCGCGCTCGGCACGGTGTTCGAGAAGCCCGGGTTCGTCCCGACGGAGCCCGACTGACAATGGCGGCGCTCCGCGGCAGGGCGCTCGTCGCCTACCTCGTGGTGTGCGTGTTCTGGGGGTCGACCTACCTCGCGATCAAGATCGGGGTCGGCGAGCTGCCGCCGTTCCTGTTCGCCGGCCTGCGTTTCGTCGTCGCCGGGCTGCTGCTGCTCGGCTTCGCGCTCGCGCTCGGCGACCGCTTGCCTCGGCAGATCGGAGACTGGCGGACCCAGGTGATCGTCGGCGTGCTGCTGCTCGCGGGCGGAAACGCCTTCGTCGTGTGGGCCGAGCAGTACACGACGTCGGGCGTCGCCAGCATCTTCGTCGTCACCGTGGCGCTGTGGATGGCGTTTTTCGACGCGATCATCCCGGGCGGCTCGGGCGACCTGAACTGGCGGGTCGTGGCCGGCCTGCTGCTCGGCTTCCTGGGCACCGCCCTGCTGGTTGGTGCGAGCCCGTCCGAGATCTTGCGCGCCGATTGGCGCGGCCCGATCGCGCTGACGTGCGCGAGCGCGTCGTGGTCGCTCGGCTCGGTGTACGGCAAGCGTCACAAAACCGACACGAGCCCCTACGTCGGCGCCGCGCTACAGATGCTCGCCGGCGGCAGCGTCGTGGCGCTGCTCGGCACGGGGCTCGGGGAGTGGAGCCGTTGGCAGCTGACCGCGAAAGGCGCCGGCGCGGTGGCGTATCTCGTGGTGGTCGGCTCGATCCTCGGCTACAGCGCCTACACGTACGCGCTCCGCCACGCGTCGGCCACCATCGTCGGCACCTATGCGTACGTGAATCCGGTGATCGCGGTGTTGCTCGGCTGGCTCATCCTGCGCGAGCCAGTCACGCCCCGTACGTTCGTCGCGATGGCCCTGATCATCGGCGCCGTCGTGTGGATCCAGTTTTCGCACAAGTTGTCGGTGAGGCGGCCCAGTGGCCGCGCCGAGGGGCGTATTGGTGAAGAGCCCGCGCCGCGGTCCGCGCGTTCGCCGATCCGGCAGGCGGCCCCTTGAGGAGGGGCACGATGCCTCCTCACCGCGACAGCGCCCGGCGGCCTGGGCGGGCCCGCGCAGCACGCCTGAGAGGAGACGTGCGATGCCGAGCGTGAATCTGGCTGAGAAGTTCCGTCTGTTCGACGACTACTGGAGCCCGAAAATCGTGGGCGAGCTGAACGACTGCTACATCAAGTTGGTGAAGCTCAAGGGCGAGTTCGTCTGGCACCACCACGATGCCGAAGACGAACTGTTCCTGGTCGCGAAGGGGCGACTGCTGCTGCGGTTTCGTGACCACGACCTGTGGGTGCAGGAGGGCGAGTTCGCCATCGTGCCCCGGGGCGTCGACCACCTGCCGATCGCCCCGGAGGAGGCCCACGTCCTGCTGATCGAGCCCAAGTCCACCCGCAACACCGGAAACGTCCGCAACGAGCGCACGGTCGAAGACCTCCAACGGATCTGACCGTCCCATCATCGCCCACCCGGAGGATCCCGGCTACCTGCTCGAACGCGAGCCCACGGTCACCCACGACGAGGTGCTAGGGAAGTAGCGTCGCGAGCTGCTCCAGCCGTGCGACGCGCTCCGTACATCCGCAGCACCAGCGAAGCCGATCCGTAGTACATGGCGAAGTTCAGCACGCCGGCACCGAGCAGCGCGAACAGCATGCCGCCCTGGCCGCCGACATACCCGCCGAGCGCCACGAACAGCGCCGTCAGCCCGGCCATCAACACGAACAGCTTCAGGTTGTTCATCGTCTCCTCAACGAAAAAGGCGAGACTTCGCCGCAGCCGTACTCCCGGTCGCCCTGCGAAGGTCTCGCCTGGTCGCTGCCCGTCAGTCGTCGACCTCCTGCAAACCCGTGGGCTGCGGCAGCGCCTGTGGCGGTCGCAGCCCCGGTTTCCCCTCCTCCGTGTTCTTGAACGACCGCGTCGTGTGGTAGGCGAGGTCGATGTCCGGGCATGCCGCGAACTCGGTCAGGATCTCTTCCCAGATGGCGTGTTCGGTGCCGCGGCGCTTGCGGGGCTCGATCAGGTAGCGGATCGTGAGCTGCACGCCGCTGTCCACCACCTTCGTGTACACGATGGGCGTCAGCTTGCGGTAGTTGATGACATACTGCCGCGAGGCGGCGAGCAGATCCTGCTCTGCCTGCGCCGTCAGATGCTCCGCGTGCTTGCCGGCGACCTTCGCGAGGATCTGCTTCGCCTTTCTCCAGTCGCTCTCGAACGTCACCACCACCGGAATCTCGTTCCAGATGTACTTGAAGCCCTTGTTGTAGTTGGCGACGGGATCGCTGAACACCTTGCCGTTCGGGATGTGGATGATCCGCCCGCTCGATTGGTCCGCGTGCACCCAGGCCCCGATCTCGTTGAGCGTGAACTGGAACAGACCGAGGTCGATGACGTCCCCCGCGTGCGGGCCGATCTGCACACGGTCCCCCACCTCGAACGGGCGGCGCCAGAGGATGAACGCCCATCCGGCGAGGTTCGACACCGGCTCCTTGAGGGCGATCGCGAGCCCCGCCGAGAGCAGACCGAAGAACGTGGCGAGCGCCTGCACGCCGGCGAACCACATGCGGCCCACGATCACGATGCCGGCCGCGAACAGGACGTACGTGAGGCTCTTGCGCCAGCGGTAGCGGCTCCAGGGATCCCGTACCCGGCGGTACACGAGTGCCAGGGTCAGACGGTGCACGAGCCACAGCCCAACGACCGTCGCGAGCGTCGCGAGCAGCCGCAGTTGGAGCTCGGGGCTCAGGTTGAGCCGCGCCTGAAGCCATTCTGTCATGAGACGGCAAGCTAGGGACGCGCGCCAGGGCGCGCCAGACGCAGGCGCGATAGATTAGATGCCGACCGCCCGGCCACCAGTCCGACCACGGGGAGCCCATGCGATCTCTCGCCCTGCCCGTCGTCCTGCTCGCCCTCGCCGCTCGCACTCCCGCCCAGCAGCCGGGCCCACTCCGCATCGGATCAGCCGCCGCGCAACCCGGCGAGCTGGGCTCGGGATTCATCGAGGTGCCGGCCGGCGTCGACTCCGGCACGCGGATCCCGCTGACGATTGTCCGCGGCCGGGAGCCGGGGCCGACGCTCGCGCTCATCGCGGGCACGCATGGCTCGGAGGTCGCGCCGATCGTCGCGCTGCAGCGCGTGCGCCGCGAGCTCGAGCCGGCGCAGCTGCGCGGCACCGTGCTGCTCGTGCACGTCGCCAACCTCCCGTCGTTCCTGCGCCGCACGGTCTACTACAGCCCCATCGACGGCAAGAACCTGAACCGCGTCTATCCGGGACGGGGCGCGACGGCACGGTATCGGAGCGCATCGCCTACGCCATCACCCGCGAGATCATCGAACGCGCCGACTACCTCGTGGATATCCACTCCGGCGACGGCAACGAGTCGCTCCGGCCCTACACCTACTGGAGCCCGCTCGGCCTCAACGCGCGCGCCGATTCGATCGCGCGGGACATGGCGCTCGCGTGGGGGAACGACCACATCGTGATCGACACAGTCCGGCCGCGCGACCCCGCCGCGTCGCTGTACACCCAGAACACGGCACATCTGCGGGGCAAGCCCGCCCTCACGACCGAGGCCGGTTACCTCGGCGTCCCCGCCGAGGACATGGTGCAGCGCAATGTACAGGGCGTGTTCCGGCTGCTGCGCTTCTTCAGAATGCTCGCGGGACCGGTCGAGCCGGTGCAGCACCCGCTGTAGTTCGACCGCACCGAGGCGACGGGGACCTGGTACCCCCTGGTCGAGCGCGGCCACACCGTGCAGAAGGGGACGGTGATCGGCGTGGTGACCGACTTCTTCGGCAATCGCCTGGCGGAGATCCCGGCGCCTTTCGCCGGGGTCATGCTGTATGTCGTGGCCACTCCGGCGATCTCGGAAGGCGAGCCGCTGGGCATGGTCGGCCACCCCGTGGAGGAGCGCTAGTGCCGTTCCAACTTGATTCGCCAAACCTGCCGAGAGCATCGTGTGCGGGCCGGTGGCCACCCCGGGCGTCGGATGACTTGGCGCGAATAGTTGGAACGGCACTAGCGATGCGGATCGGATGCCGCCGCCGCGCGTCGCTCGCGCTGGTGCTGCTCGCCGCCGCATGCGCGCACGCGGCGCAGCCGGATGACGAGCCCGCGCCACGGGCGGAAACAGCGGTAAAGGTGGTGAACCAGAGCTACCTGGACATGAACGTGTACGTGGTGCGGGGCGGGCAGCGCCTGCGGCTCGGCACTGTGACCGGGCTCTCGACCCAGGTCTTCATATTGCGCCCGGACGTGATCGGTCCCGCATCCCAGGTCCAGTTCGAGGTGCACCCGATCGGCGCCCGGGGGAACCCCCGCAGCGAAAGGATCACGGTCGATCCGGGCGACGTGATCGAACTGACGATCCCGCCGTCCTGACCGGCGCGGGCAGGCGACCTTACTTTGGCTCCCCGCCGCCACCACCCGGCGGCAACGCGCCTCCCATTCCTCCCTGGAACGCTTCCCACGAGGCCACGGAGGCTCCGAGGAATGCCGCACCGAGGAGCAGGCTACGCCCAAGTGAGAACTTCCTCTCCTGGAAGGTCTGCACCGCCACGCGCGGCACCCGCACCCGCTCCCGCTTCCAGAGTTTCTCCTGCCCGAAGCGATCGGTGACCGAGGTAACGGAGAGAATGACGTCGGCGTCTTCCGCGGTGACGACATCCCCGCGTAGGGTTGCGATGTCGGGCCCCACGTACCGGGCCAGGGTGTCCGAGCCGTAGCTGGTCAACTCCGCCGACACCCGCGTCCCCACCTGAGGCTCAACGGTGCCCAGAGGCAGGTAGGTGTGGCAACCGGAGAGCATCCCGAGGGCGACGAATGCAACGTAGTGACGCATGGTAGGTCTCCCCGAGGATGAGGTTTCCATGAGTTTGAACGCCGCGTAGGGGCCAAGCGACTTCTCGCTCGTCCCCTACGCCGGATCGTCTGCTGACCCCTACCCGAGTGCTCCTAGGTCACGGGCAGGCGTTCGGATCGTTCGGGTTTCTGAATCCCGGATTGGCCGGAGGCGTCGATACTATGTTGCCGCCGACCTGGAGCTGGACACTCCGGCTCGGAACGTTGGGATTCGCGTTGGACTCCGAGGTGCCGTAGAACAATCGACCAGGCACCTTGTTGCCGAAGGCGGCCGTCGGGACCGGGACAAGCGCCGGATAGCACGACCGCTTGTAATCGTTCCACACCTCGATGCTCTGAAACATCGCGACGTACTTCTCTTCCATAACATCGGCGATCGAGGCGATGGTCTTGGGCCCCAGCCCCGACACCGAGGCCCGCGCGTTGTCGAAGTGCGTCTGCGCGCTGGCGGTTTGACCCAACCGATAGTAGGCCTCGGCCAGAATCAGCTCGTTCTCGAGGTGGGTCACGATCGGCTGGGCGAAGGTCGGGGAGTTCCGCGTCCCTTCCAGCAGGGAGATCGTGTTGGTCGCGCCCGGCGACCTGCCGCCGAACGGATCGAGCCCGCCGTACGGTCCCGGGTCGGAGGCATTGAAATACTCGGAGAGCCGCGGGTCGTTGCGAGCGACCATGAGATCCACGAGCGCCCGGCCCGCCACGACAAAATTGCCGAATCCGGAGCGGACCTTGAACTGGTACCACATGTTGTCCTCGCCCGGCTGCGACGTGTGACGGGACTTGAGGTCATTCGCCGGACTGCTGATCCCCAGGAGAGCGTAGGTCACGGCGTTGCCGAGCGCCGCGTTGTCGATCTGATTGTTGTCCAGCTCGACGGTGTGCATGTAGAGGCGGGCTTTGAGGGTGTTCGCCGCCTCGATCCACTTCGTCGTGTTTCCGCCATAGGCCAGATCCAACGCACCCGGGCCCGGGCCCGTTGCCCCCAGGTTGGTGATCGCGTCACTGAGCAGCGCCTGCAGATCGCTATGTACCTGGGCCTGCGGGTCGAGCACCGGTGTGGCCACGTCGCCCGCCGCCTCCCGATAGGGGACGTCACCGTAGATGTCGGCGGCCACGGCCATAGCCATAGCCTCCCACACCTGCGCGACCCCTAGGTACTGTCGATCTCCCGCGGCGGCCTTGGCAGCTTTGATCTGCCTGATGTCCACCAGGCCACCACCCTCGTAGATCGCGGAGAACGCCGGGCTCGGAGTGTCTTCACCCGTGATGCCGTACTGCTCCAGGACCTGCAGGAAGTTGCTCGTCCCCGTGCACTGCTGCATCCACATACAGGCAACGAGCGCAATGATGCCCTCTTGCTGGGCGAACTGCCCGGCCTGCACCGCCACGAACAACTGATCCGCGGTGGCCGAGCTGGGGTTGTTTGGATCGAGCTTCACCTTGTCCGAGGACAGGAAATCGCTGCACCCGTTGGTCCCGAACAGCGCCAATGACGCCGCGAGGCTGAAAGTCGATAGTCTGCGCATCGAGCCACCCTCCTTGGCGTTAGCGGTTCAGGGTCAGGGAGAAGACGAAGGACCGGGTCTGCGGCATGTTGAAGTAGTCCATGCCGCGGGTGCTCTGGATCGCTCCGCCAAGATTCGTCTCGGGATCGTATCCAGTGTAGTTGGTCCACGTGTGGAGATTCCGGCCTGCGACGCGCACCTCAATAGAGCTGAACCCCAAGGTGCGCTGTACCCAGGGTTCGTCGAAGGTGTAGCCCACGGTGATCTCGCGGAGCTTGACGTAGCCGGCGTCTTCCATGAACTGCTCCGAAGTACCGCCGAACAGACCGCCGATACCCGTGCCGATCACGGCGCCCTCGTACCAGTTCTGTCCGATCGGAACCGGGGTGCCGACCCCGGGACCGACCACCGGGCCCTGGATAGGCGAATCGGCATCACCGATTACGTGCAGGTTTCCGGTGCAGGGATCGGCAGAGCAATCCGCCCGGGTCTCGGTGTCCTTGTGGGTACCGTAGGAATACAGCGCGGCCTTGGTGCCGTTGAACATCTGGCTGCCATGTTTGATATCCAGCAGGCCCGACACCTGAAACTTGCGGACCCTGATCGAGCTCCGGACGCTGCCGGTCCAGCGCGGATTGGGATTGCCGATCACGCGCTGCGTGTTGTCGATCACGGGCTCGCCCGTCACATCGATAAAGTAGGCGCCCCGGGGAGCACCGACGCACGGCGCACTCGGGCCGGGCGCGGCGTTGGGGTCCAGGTCATAGCCTGTCACCACCGCGTTCATCCCACCGGGGCTCATTCCGCAGCGGGCGAGGCCCAGGTCGTAGAACACCCCGATCTCCTGGCCCTCGATGACCACTGCCGAGGGCGTGAGGCCGTTGGGGTCGAGGCGGACGAACTCCGGGCCACCCAGGGACAGCACCTTGCTGCGGTTGCTGGCCCACTGGAGCCCGACATCCCAAGCGAGCTTGGGAGTCCGGACGGGCCGGACGTTGAGTGAAAGTTCGTAGCCCCTGTTGCGGAACTTCGCGGAATTCTTGGCCTCGCGCTCGTAGCCCGATGATGGAGCCAGCGGCGTGAGGAGAATGACGTCGGACGTGGTCGCATTGTAGAAGGTGAAGCTCAGGTCCGCCTTGTCACGGAACACGCCGAGGTCGACCCCGGTCTCGAACTCCTTGGTCCGCTCGGGTCTGAGTGTGCTCGCGCCCTTGACGATGCTCGAGGCGAGACCGCCGAAGCCGGCCAGGCTCGGGTTGGCCCCGGTGCTCTGGACATACCCGCCGATCACGGTGGACCCGGAGTAGATCGTCGAGGTGAGGTAGGGATCGGGCTCCTGGCCCGCCTCGCCGTACGACGCCCGGAGCTTGCCGTAGCTCAGGATCGGCCGCTCGCCGATGGTCTTGGTGAACTCCCACGCCGCGCTCGCCTTGGGGAACCAGCTCCGCAAGTGGCTCTGGTCGAAGGTGGAGGAGCCGTCGTTCCGCAGCGCGCCGGTCAAGTACAACTGGTCGGACACATCGAACGTCGCCTGACCGAAGTAGGACTCCCCATGAATCACGGTTTCGGCGTCGATCGGGATGTCGCGAGTGACGGTGTTGCTGAGCTTGTACGGAGTGGGCGCGATCAGCGTGCGACCCACGTTGGCCAGCTGGCGGACGTTCCGGCTGTTCAAGTTCTGGCCGATCGTCACCGTGCCCGCAAGACGCGGACTGACCCTGTAGTTGGCCGTCGCGGTGAGATTGTGATCGATCTGATAGTTGATCAGCTTGCCCTCGGTGATCCGCCCACCGGTCTGCGGAGCCGAGGACGACTGGGGAGCGCCCTCGAGTCGCTCATCGTTCGAGTAGTCCGCGCCCAGCGTGTAATTCACCTTCAGCCAGGCGGTGGGCACCAACTCGGCCGTCACGTTGCCGAAGACCCGGCCGAGCTGGGACGCGTTCTCGGGCACGTTCAGCACGAAGAACGGATTCTCCCACCCGCGGTCCTGAGTCTGGTCCTGGGGCAGCGGATTCTGGAAGCGGAAGCTCTGGTGCTGCCCGTTCGGCGCGAGGTAGGGCAGGTTGTTCCAGTTGGGGGGTGAGCGCAGCAGGCCCAGCTGCAGGCCGTTGGTGTTGTTGCCGCGCTCGATGTACCGGCCGCGCGCATCGACGTAGGAGATGTTCGCGCCGAGCCTGAGGTTGTCGGATATGTGGTGGGACCCGTTGAATCGCACGGTGGCGCGCTGATTCGAGTTGTTGGGACCCACGAAGATTCCGCGGTTGTACAGATACGAGCCCGAGAGATAGAACGTCGTCCGATCATTGCCGCCCGACACGGTCATGGTGTTGTCGGACTGGTAACCGGTGGCGTAGGCCTCGTTCGCGTGATCGTACGTCGGGGCGCCCGCCGGAATCGCGGGGCCCCAGCTGGTCCGGCAGAAGAAGTTGCCCCTGCCGGCCGCGCGGTCGCAGTTGCCCGGAGGACCACCGAGGGACCCCTGCCCCCACGAGCGCTGGAGCGGATAGGTACGGTTGATGTTGTCGGCCGAGACCGAGCTGCGGAACGAGTAGCGGGTCGGGCCGGGCGTGCCGCGCTTGGTGGTGATGAGCACGACGCCCTGGCCCGCGCGCGAACCGTAGATGGCCGCGGCTGCCGCGCCCTTGAGGATCTCGACCGACTCGATGTCGTTGGGGTTGATGTCCGCCGCCCGATTGCTCTGGGTGGTCCCCTCGATCGAGCCCGAGGTCAGGCCGTCGGTCGGGTTGAAGTCGGTGGTCGAGAAGCTCGAGTTGTCGATCGGCACGCCGTCGACCACGAACAGTGGCTGGGCGCTGCCAGAATTTGGCAGACCCACGGTGCGCTGGCCGCGGATCGTGATGTAGGAGCTCGAGCCCGGCTCGCCGCTCGTCGCGGTCACGCTGACGTTGGGGGCCTTGCCCGCCAGCGCTTCGACCACGTTCCACTCGTTGCTGCGTTGGATCAGATCGGCGCTGACGCTGTTGCGCACGTTGCCCAGCTTCTGGGCCTCGGTCGCGGTCCCGGCGCCGGTCACGACGATTTCGCCCAGCTGGAGGGGGTTCGCCGCGAGCACGAAGTCCTGGGTCACGCCCCCCGAGGCGAGTGTGATCTGCGCGCTTTGCGCCTTGAAGCCGAGACGCCTGGCCGTCAGCGTGACGGGCTGCGCCGTCACCCGGGCGCCGGGAACGAGGACGGTGTAGCGGCCATCGTCTCGCGTGAGGGCGCCCACACCCAGCGAGGGAACGGACACCTCCACGAGCGCGAGCGGCAAACCCGCGTCGCTGGTCACTGTTCCGGTGATCGTCACCGGCTCCTGGGCCGGCGCCCGCGCCGGGAGAAACACTACGAGGCCGGCCGCCGCGAGGACACGCCGCACGAACAGGGTCATGACTCCTCCTTCTCGGGGTTCCAGAGACCCTAGGCGGGCGGGCACGGTGCGGCCACGGTTTTGCGACGAACGGCGAGATGGGCGCGACAGGCGGCACAACGGAGCGGACGAAGCCGCCCCCCCAAAAACCAAACCCGGTGCCCTGGCACCGGGTTGGTCGGTCGGGCGAAGCAGCCGTCATGTTTCCGCCGCAACCCCTGCACGCTCTTCTCGAGAGCGCGGCGAACAGTCTAGCGGCGCCGCCTGCGGCGGCGAACGGTTGTGCGGCGAGTGGACGGGAGCGCGCGTCAGGTCGCGGACTGGCAGCGACGGGCCGTTAAATGCGCCGTCCCAACTGCGCTTCGAGATGCTCCCGGTAGCCGCGCGACAGCTTGAGCGTTGTGCCGTTGTGCAACACGACCACGTACTCACCCCGGAAGAACGGCTGGAGCTCCTTGACCTTCTCGAGGTTCACGATCGTGGAGCGATGGATGCGCACGAAGCGTCCGGGATCGAGCTGGGTCTCCACACCCTTCATGGTCTCGCGCAGCAGATGCCACGCCTTTCCCACGTGGATGCGCACGTAATCGCCCTCGGCGTCGATCCACTCGATGTCGCTCACCGGCAAGAGCGTCACGCGGCCGCCCGACTTGATCACCAGACGCTCGAGGTACCGTTGGTCGGTCCGCACTATCGGGACTGCGGGTGCGATGGGCGCGTACCCCTGGATCAAGGCCAGCAGCTTCCAGCTCAGGTCGCTCAAGCGGCCGTGCCGCACCTGCTGCTTGGCCCGTTCGACCGACTCCCGGAACCGCTCGTCGGTGAACGGCTTCAGGAGATAGTCGATGGCGTGCACTTCGAACGCCTGCAGGGCGTATTCGTCGTAGGCGGTGACAAACACGACGGCTGGGAGCCGATCGCGCTCCAGCTCCCGCAGCACGCCGAACCCGTCGAGCTCGGGCATCTGGACGTCGAGGAAGACGAGATCGGGCGACTCCGTCATGATAGCGGCGGCAGCCTCGCGGCCGTTGGCGCACTCGCCCGCGACCACGATTTCGGGATCACCCGCGAGCAGGTGGCGCATCCCCTCCCGCGCGGCGGGCTCGTCGTCCACGATCAAAGTGCGGATTGGGTGCACCCCTATCCCTCCCCGCGCCACTCGGCGGCCGCGAGCCGGTAGGGCACGACGATATGCGCCTCGACCCCGCCGTCCGCGACATTGACGACTTCGAAGGACGCCGCGACGCCGTACAGCTGCCGCAGGCGTGCGCTCGTGTTGGCAAGCCCCACGCCGCGGGCCTCGCGGACGCCCGCGGCCTCGGGCATGCCCGCGCCGTCGTCGCGCACGGTGAGGTGCAGGCGATCGTCGATGCGGCGTGCGCCGATCAGCAGGCGGCCCGCGGTCGTGCGCGGGGCGATCCCGTGGCGGATGGCGTTCTCCACCAGCGGTTGGAGGATGAGGTGCGGCACGCGCGCGTCCAGCGCCTCGGGGTCGGCGTTCACCACGACCTTCAGCCGGTCCGCAAAACGGATCTGCTCGATGCCGACGTAGCTCTTGAGGAACTCGAGCTCCTGTTTCAGCGGCACCTCCTGCGTCGCCGCGCCGTCCAGCACGCGCCGCAACAGATCACCCAGCCCCGCGACCACCTGCACGGCGAGGGCGTCCTGCCCGGTGCGGATCAGCTGTCCGATGGTGTGCAGCGCGTTGAACAGGAAGTGCGGGTGCAGCTGCGTCTTGAGCGCCTGGAGCCGGGCTTCCGAGAGCTGGGTCTCGAGCTGCGACGCGCGCAGCTCGCGCTCGCGCGACTCGCGGTAATCCCGGACCCCGAAGTCGATCGCCAGAATCGCCCAGTACAGGAGGCCGTCCGAACTCAGCCAGTAGGCGAACGTCCGCAAGGCAGCAATCATCAGGGGCGGCGCGTCGGGCGGCGGCCCCTGGACCCAGCGGTTGTTCAGGATGAAGAACACGCCCGTCCCGAACACCACGACCATGCTGGAGATCAGGTTCACGGCCACGCCCACGGGCCAGCGGCGCGTGCCGAACGGCGGGATGCGTCGGCCCAACCAGATGATCCCGGGCGTGAGCAGCGCCCAGACGAACGCCAGGGGCATCTGGATGCGCAGCGCCGTGTCGAACGGGATCGGCTTGCCACCGAGCCGGGAGGACACCGTGACCTCGGCAGACCACAGCAGCCCCCACGCCGTCCAGGCGGCGAGGATCACCCACCACGGTGGATAGGGTGCTGGCGTGCGCCGATCGGAAGGCGCCCGGGCGGGCGTGACCACAGCTCGATTCCGCTCCTCTCTCCGGGAACCCACGGGAGGGTGGACGGCCGGCCCCGGGCGATGGAAGTGTCTCGATATGGATTATACGCGAGCACCCGTCGACTGGTCCACGCCGGCGCGCCGCAAGTTACGCGCCTGCGCCCAGACGGCCGGAAGCGCCGTGCGACGAGTGGCCGCGCGCGCACGACGAACGGCCGCGCCGGAGCGACGAAATGCCTCCGGTCCGCGATTTCTAGAACTCGCTCCTTCCCCGCAACTCGACACCACGACGCGCTGCCAGGCAGCTCAAAAAACAAAATATTAATGCTAGCCCACGGTGGCGTCCCGTGCTCACGGCGCGGCTTCGCCGACTGTCGCAGGAATGCAACAGTGGTCTGGAGGACAGGCCTTGCGTTCGCCGGGAATGGCAGGCATCATGCGCCAATCGGTTCGGAAGCGCACGCCCATGCGACGCCAGGGCTTTACCGTAATCGAGTTGCTCATCGTAATGGCGATCATCGGCCTGCTCGCCGGCATGGCGATTCCGCGCCTGAGCAACACAAAGGAACGTGCCCAACTCGCCGCCATGAAGTCGGATTTGCGGAACCTGGTGACCGTCGAAGAGAACTACTTCCTCGAAAACATGCGGTATACGGCGGATCCGGGCAGCGCCTATGCGGCGTCGCTCGGGAACCGGATGCCGACCATCACGCTGACCGGCGACGGATGGACCGCTTTGATCACGAGCCCCAACACGGCGCAGACGTGCGCGGTGTTCATCGGCTCAACACGGCTCGCTCCCGCGCAAACTGAGGGCGCGCCGGCCTGCGCCAAGGGAGGCACGACTACCGTATTGCCGTAGTCGGCGGTCCGCTACGCCAACCCCCTTCGATCCAGGCTGCGGTACTGGATCGCCTCGCTCACGTGCTTCGGCTGGAGCTCCGCCACCCCGCCCAGATCCGCGATCGTGCGTGCGATCTTGAGGATGCGATGATAGGCCCGCGCCGAAAGCGCGAGCCGCGTGATCG
>JBOHSI010000196.1:0-5250 GCA_050733055.1 Gemmatimonadales bacterium | reverse complement strand
GGCCGAGCGGCCGCACGCGAACCCCACGCTCGACGTGATCGAGCGCGCCTACATCGCGTGGGTGCTGCAGAGCGAAGGCGGCAACAAGACGCGCGCCGCCGAGGTGCTTGGCATCGACCCCTCGACGTTGTACCGCAAGCTGAGCCGGTACGAAGGTGACGCGGCCCCCGGAGCCGGCTGACGGGGTCGGTGCGGCCACGCTGGAGCGGATCAGCCGGGCGCGGGCCTACTGTTTCGGGAAACCAACTCTGACATCGCGTCTTGCGACCAGCCGCGAGCCTTGCAAAAGTCCCGACTTCTGAGTGACCCGGAATTCGGCGGCGGGACCCGTCTAGAGGCGTAAGAAGTTAACGTACTTTGTGTTATAGCATCGTCCAGGGTTGGGGCACAAGGTTTGCTTCACACACGAGTGGCCGAATCCGTATGTCGCTGTACCTGGGACACGAACAAGGGGGATGTCCAGATGAACCGCAAGGGTTTCACACTGATTGAGCTTCTGATCGTGGTGGTGATCATCGGCATTCTCGCCGCCATCGCGATCCCGAAGTTCGCGAACACGAAGGAGAAGGCGTACATCGCCTCGATGAAGTCGGACCTCCGGAACCTGGTGACCGCTGAGGAGGCGTACTTCGCCGACTCGGCGAACTACACCGCAAACTGGAGCTGCGCGAGTCCGACGCCGGCGGGCAACGTGGCGTTCTGTACGTCGTCCGGCGTGGGCGTCGCGCCCGGCGCGGCGCTGGCCATCACCATCACGCCTGACGGCTGGAACGCGCTGGTGGGCCACAACGCCACGACTAGGAAGTGCGACATCTACGTCGGGTCGACCCCGGCCGGTGGTGGTGCCGCGAACAAGGAAGGCGAGCCGAAGTGCCAGTGAGCCTTCGGGCCTGAGCTGATAACAGAGAGAGCGGCGGGGCCTTCCCCGCCGCTCTCTTTTTCTGCCTACGTCGGGCGGGGATCCCAGCCCGCTCGCCAGACCAAGTAGGCGACTCGGGCGCTCGCGGCAACGAGGCGGCGCAAGACGCGCCGCCCGATTCTCTTCTGGCGCGGCGGTGCAGTGAGTCCCAAGCCAAGCTGCGACCGCGTCCCTTCCCCCACAACCACGCTGGCGAGCGGCGTGCCCGGGCGTACGACGCGGAGGACCGCGAAGCGCCAGCGGAGGGCGCGTTTCAGGTCGAAGCACGGCTCTTGCGCCGTGCCCGGGAGCAACGGGGCGGCGCCGGCGAGCCACGCCGCGGCGTACAGCCACGCTGCCGCGCTCCTGCGTTCGGTGATCTCCGACGACTCCGACCGGCGCCGGATTTCCGGCCAGTCCAGCTCGGCGCCGCTCGCCCAGATCACGGCGCCGTCCAGGAGAAAGCGCAGGCGGAACCCGTCGGAGCCACTTCCCAGACCGTGCGTCAGCCCGTGCCACAGCAACTCCGTCGCGGAGGGGATACGCACCGGCAGGCCATGGTGCTCGACCTCCCGGGGGTGGGCGTTAGCGCGGCGCCACGCCACCTCCGGAGGCACGGTGGCCGAGGTGGAGGTGTGCAGCTCCACTGCCACGCGGGAGCGGTCCCAGAGCGGGGGGAGATGGAAGTGTCCGGGATGGATTGCTCGCGGGCGCACGGCGAGCTCGTAACCTGATGCCCGCAGCCGATCCCAGGCCGCCCAGGCTTGCGCGGCGGGCACGAGCAGGTCGACATCACTTGTAGCGCGGGCTTCGGCGAACGGGTACAGTGCGGCCGCCGCCCGGCGCGCCGCCCCTTTCAGGAGCAGGTGGGGGATCCCGGCGGCACCGAGCAGCCGCACCAGCTTGGCCACCTGTTCGTCGACCAGGAGGTTCCGTGCCACGGTTTGCCGCGCGCGCCGCGCGAGCCATGCTCGAAATTCCGTTTCCGGGAGATTGCGGCCGAGTTGCCGCAGCCGCCGCTCGAGCCACAGGGCGCACCCCTCGACTTCGACCAGACGGGCAAGGCCAAGGCCTCGGCTCGGCAGGGTAGCCCAGGCGGCCGCTAGCGCTTCCTGGTCGAGTCCGCCGCGGAACCCGCAGCGTTTCCAGCATCAACTCCGCTGGGTGCACGGCTAGTGCCGTTCCAACTTGTTTGGCCGAACTACTTGGAACGACGCCTTGGGACGGTGGCTGAGATAGCGCTTGCCCTTGCCGGTCTTGAGGAATCGCTCTCGCCGACGAGCATCTGCAGGGTGGAGGCACGCCTCGTAGTAGATGAGCTTCAAGGGTCGCCGGTGTGCGGTTGAGTGGACTCGACCCGCGTTGTGTTCACGGAAGCGTGCTCGCAGGTCGCCGGTGGAACCCGTGTACAGGCGTCCGTCCCGTTCGCTGAGAAGCACGTATGTGTACTCCATATCGGGTCTCTTCTTGGCATGAAAAGTTGGAACGGCACTAGGGGGTCGCGCGCTCGGGGAACCGGGCGATGACGGTGTGTGCTTGGGCGGCCACCGGCTCGCGCTCGAGGTAAGGGATCCCGTCGCGCACCAGCCAGGCATGCGCAGCGAGCGCACCCCCGCCGTTGCGGCGCACGCCGATGCACAACTCGACCGGCCGCCCGGCCCGCCGCAAGAGATGGTACAGCACGGCGGCCCGCTTCAAGCAGGTGTGCCGCCACGGGCCCCGTAGCCGGCGTAGCAAACCGTCCACCCACCGGGCCAAGGACGTGTCGTCCAGTCCGTCGGCCTCCGCAGGCGCCGCGTCCGGCTCCCCCCGAGACACGAGGCGACCCGGGCGAACGACGTGACGCTCAGGAGCGGTGGGATCACCGTCGCGGCGGCCACCGCCCGGAGGCGCCACCGCACCGGGAGGGACCGGTTCATGGCTCGCCATCCACAACCACGAGATCGGCCTCGCGACACCGATCCAGAAACTCGCGCACGTCGTCTTCGGCCCGTTGCGCAGTCACCTCGTAGCGACCCCGGAGCAACCGAACCAGGTCGTCGACGCTGCGCGGTGCAGCGAGCGCCTCCAGCATTGCGAGTCCGCTCTCGGACAGGGTGAAATAGCGGCGCGTGCCGAGGTGCAAGACTATGCCCTCGCCCTCGAGCTCGCTGACCCGAAGCTCGGGGTGGCGCGTGTAGCGCTGGGTCATCGGACCAGCTCCGCCAGGCGAGTGGGGTGGGCAAAGAGATCGCGGCCCACCACAACGCGGTAGCTCCGCGCCTGGCGCGCCAACCGAGTGAGGAGATCGAGGTGCTCCTGCGCCAGGTCCGGCTCCAGCATCACCCACGCCGACCAGCGCACGAGCTCCGCCAGGGTCTCGCGCGCTCCGAGCGGCGCGGCGGAAGTGCGCCCGTCACCGACCGCTGTGAACAGCATGACGTCGGGATGGATGCAGGGGACCCACCGCCCCCCGAGCTCCTCCGGCCAATACCCGACCTTGCGGCGCTCGGCCAAGAACACGCCCCCCGCGGCTCCGAGCAGATGGTAGGCTTCCGGCCGCAACGCGATCGGGGCGTGAAAGGCGACAGCCGCCACGCGCTCGCCGGCGGGCGCCAGGAACGCCGCATCGTCCGTCCCCACCTGCCAGCCGCGCGAGGCAAGCAGAGCTGCCGTGGTGGACTTGCCCGCCTGGGCGTTGCCGGCGATGAGCCAGCCGTGGCCCGCGGGGTCGAGGACCGTCGCCGTGTGAATGTGGTGCCAGCCGACGCGCCGCAGCAGGAAGATCAGCACCAGCGTCAGAAACGTACGTGCACATGTGTCGAGCCGCGCCACGGCAGCAGGAGAAAGCGTCACCCGGGCGGTGGTCGCGCCGGGAGCGAGCTCGGCCACGGCCGGCGCAACCTCCCACGACAAGTGCACGCCACCGTGCGGCGGACCGGCGCGGATCACTACACCGGGTTGGTGGAAAGCCGGCCGCTTGTCATCAATGCGGGCCGGGAGATTCCCGATGCCGACCTCGAGCAGCAGGGGCTGCGGGGGCTCCAGTGCCCCCTGATCAAGCCAGGATCGGAGAGCGGCTTGGACCCACGTGTCTTGGCAGGTGAGGGCTATTGCGGACGGCATAGCGGCAAGACCGAGCCCCAAGCGCCGGACGGGCCAGGTCGTTCAGTGCAGCGTGACCTAGTGCTTCCAAGCGAAGGTTGTCGGATGGGGATGCGTCAGGACGCGCCCCTACCTTCCTTACCTCAAACCGGCGGAGGTGACACGAGCGTGACCCCGGTGAGCGAGGCCTCCTCCGTCACGGTCGGTTTCACATACGGGCGTTTCGTATCGGCATCCATGGCAATTTCTCCTCGCAGATGCGCACCAGCCGTTCAGCATGAACGACCTCGCAAGCATGACACCAGATTGACGACTTCGCAAGCCTGACAGCGGGCAGCTCCACCGTATTGGGGCGTAAGGGGTTGCAACGTCGGGCGCGATTTCCATATTGCGTCCTTGTATGGCGTCCAAGCCCGCGCTCCGCACGGAGCTGCTCTTGAATCTCGCGTTTCTCGCGGCCATCGCCCTGCTCCTCGGTGCCATGACGAGCCTCCTGATCAGCACGGTGGCTCCCGAGCGGCTCCTGCCCCTGGTCCTCATCGTGGTCGCGCTGGACGTCGCGATCTTCATCGTCTTCGGTCGCTACCTCGTGACTCGGCTGGTGCTGCGTCCGTTGGAGCGCCTCGTCGCCGCGGCGGACGCGGTCGCGGCGGGCGACTTCGCCGCCCGCGCACCGGACGCGGAAACCCGCGACTTCGCCACGCTGGCCGAGCGGCTCAACCGGATGACGGAGCACCTGCTCGACACCCAGAGCCAGCTCGTGCGAGCGGAGAAGCTCGCCGGCATCGGCCGGGTGGCGGCCGGGATCGCGCACGAGGTGGGGAATCCGCTGGGCGCGATCGGGACCTACGTCGAGGTGCTGCGGCGCCGCGGCGCCGATCCCGCCGTCGTGGCCGGCCTGGGCCGCGAGCTGACCCGCATCGACGGCATCATCCGCAGCCTGCTCGACTACGCCCGGCCCCGGGACGAGGTCCTCGAGGTCGTGGACGTGGGCGACGTCATGCGGAGCGCCTTTGCGTTGCTCGAGGCCCAAGGGGCGTTCAAGATAGTGCGCGCCTCGCTCGACGTCCCGGCCGATGTGCCCCGCATCCGCGCGCGGGCGCACCTGCTGGAGCAGGCTCTTGTCAATCTGATGTTGAACGCCGTGTATGCGGCTCCCGGGGGCGTCATGGTGATCGGCGCCCGGCGCTGGGCCTACGAGCCGGGCCGTGCGGCGCCCAAGCGCGCGACCGACGCCGCTCCGACCTCCTTCGCGCGGGGCCCCGCGC
>JBOHSI010000195.1:0-4634 GCA_050733055.1 Gemmatimonadales bacterium | reverse complement strand
GCGTGTGGCTGCCTGAACCGCGAGCCCCAGTCGCGCCTCGGCTTGAGCCAGGACCGCAAGGGCTTCCCCCTCGCCATAGTCCTCGAGCCACGGTTGCCCCACGAGGAGGCTCCTCGCGCGGTCGTAGCGGCGGGCGTGGAGCTCCGCCTTCGCGCCTTCGACGACGAAGGCGGCATCGAGGCTGGACCGCCGCGCTGCGACCGCAAGCAGCGTTTCGGCCGCGTGCCAGGGCCGCCCGGCAAGCCGCAGCGACTCGGCGCGCTGCGCCGCGTCATGGGGCAGGGTTCGCTGCGCCGCCGCCGGAAGCGGGGCCGCGGCCCCGGCGAGCAAGAGCAATGCCATCCGTTTCATTGCGCGCGGCGCACCCGTGCAAGCACGCGCTGGTACTCGGCGCGAGACGTCGGCGTCAAGCGGAATCGGCCGAAACCGCTCTGGTCCTGAAAGAACAGGGTGAGGCGCAGCTCGCTGTATGTCCAGCGGATGCCGCGCGCGCCGCTGCGCGAGACGTCGGTGCTGAAGTCGAACACGTCGTCGGGCTCGCCGAGCCCAATGAACACCTCGCCACGGTCCGTCAACCAGCCGGGCTCGCCCTCCTGGAACCGTCGGTTCGCGACCTGCACGCGCCGGAAATACTCTTCGAGCGCCTCGTTCTCCGGCGTGATCGACACCGGATCGGTGGATCTGAAGAAGTCCTGCCACACGCTCGGGCGCTCGTCCGCCGTGGCCTTGCGCAGCTTGTCGACCCAGTCCTGGCGGGCGAAGTAGCGCAGCAAGCTAATCATCTCGTCGAAGTTGGTGATCGCCCACTGGTCGGAGAAGCTGACCAGGAACGGCGCCCGCACCGCGCGCGATGCGCCGGCCCCGAACGCCACCACCTCAAGCTCCCCCTCGCCCACTGGCAGCTCGCCCGGTCGGAAGGCCAACCGCGCTCGCGCGAAACGCTGGTCGCCCGCGAGTGCAACCGTATCGCCGGCGATCTGGACGCCGCTCCGATCGAGGGCGCGCGCCGCGAGCCGCGTGCCCGGGGGCATCCCGTACGCCTCAATGTAGAATTGGAGCGAATCGCTACCGTAGGGCAGGGTGGCGCGGGTGTTCGCGAGCAGCTTCGGCAGCTCGGCCGGGCTGGTGCGCCCCGCGCCTTCGTAGATCGGGATCAGCGAGCTCAACGCCTGCCCGGTGAAGCGCGGCACGGTGTCGGAGCGTTCCTGGCGAGTCGAGGAGGGGCTGTTCCGGTCCCGCACCGTCACGGTCACGGTGTAGGCGCCCGGCCGGAGGCCGACCAACTGCTGATAGATGACGCTCTCGTCGGTGCGCAGCGTTTCCTGGAACGTGCGCACGCGCACGGTCTCCTCGCTCCCCACCTGACGCACGCGGGCGCTGTCTCCCCGGAACGTCACGTCGACGCGGTACTGGGCTAGGAACTCATTGCCGTCGCGCTGGAAGCTCAGGGAGCTGTTGGCGAGCGAAAGCGCGAACACGACCAAGGTCGAGTCGGGCGACGCGTCGGCAAGGTAGCGCGCCGAGGCAACGAAGGGGAGCGGCGGCCCCGCCACGAGGAAGCCCATCTTACGGTACACCGCACCGGCGTCGAACAGGGACGGCACCGTCGCGCCCGGCTGAGGGCGTGGCTCGGTCCCGCCGCGTTGCGACTGACCGCAACCGGCGACGGCTGCGCTTGCGAGGAGCGTCATGTTCACCAGTCGTCTCACTTGCTCAACCTCAAGTCCGAGCGTTAGTTTCGCGCGTCCCCATGCCCAGCGACAACCTCGCCGGCCGGACCATCGCCGGCTATCGCCTGCTCGAGCGCGTCGGCGAGGGCGGCACGGCCGAAGTCTATCGCGCCGAGCACGCGGAGCGCGGCACCTGTGCGTTCAAGGTATTGCGCCCGCGACTGCGGGGCGACCCCACAGCGGTCCAGCGCTTCCTGCGAGAGGCCGGGTACGGCTCGCGGGTCCAGCATCCGGGCGTCGTGCGCACCTACGACTACGGCGAAGCCGAGGGCCTGTACTACATGGCCCTCGAGTGGGCCGAGGGAAAGTCCCTCGCCGACTACGTACACCGGGCCGGCCCCCTCGCTCCGGCGAGGGTGGGCCACCTGGTGCGCCAGCTCGCAGATGCGCTCAGCGCGGCGCACCGGGCGGGGATCATCCACCGCGACTTGAAGCCCGAGAACATCATCTACGACCCGGACACCGAACGGGCCAAGCTGCTCGACTTCGGGATCGCCCGCGACGCGGATCTTCCCGCCGAGCAGCGGCTCACCCGCACGGGCTTCTTCGTCGGAACTCTCAAGTACGTGGCCCCGGAGGCCCTGTCGGGCGAGCTCGTGGACGGCCGCGCCGACATCTTCAGCCTGGCGACGATCACGTACTGGCTGCTCACGGGCCGCCACCCCTACGCCGGCAAGAGCCCCCGGGAACTGTTCCAGCAGCTTCTCACCGCCGCCCCGATCCCGCTCAGCGAGGCGGACCCTGAGCGGCGCTTCCCGCCGGCGCTCGAGGCCGCGGTCATGCGGGGCCTGGCACGCGATCCCGACCGGCGCCAGCCCATGGTGACCAGCTTCGCCGAGGAAGTGGAGACGGGGATTGCCGCCGGCCCAACGCGGTCTGGGGGCGGGGGCGGCGTGCTCGGGGCCATCACGCGGATGATTCGGTGGAGAGGACCAGAGTAGTAGTAATCACTACTACTTCATTCCCCGTATGACCGCGCCCGCGTCTCTCCAGCAGCGACTCCGGGATCTGTTGCGCGCCCGGTCTGTCACTCACGGCGACTTCACGTTGGCTTCAGGACGCCGCTCTAGCTTCTACATCGATGCCCGGCGCACCACGATGTCGGGCGAGGGCCTCGAGCTGGTCGGTGCGCTCGCCCTCGCGCGGCTCGCGGCCCGCGGCTGGGAGCCCCAGCTGGTCGGCGGTCTCACCCTCGGCGCCGACCCGGTCGCATACGCCATCGCCGTCGCCTGCCGGGGGCAGGGTCGCATGCTCGACGCGTTCACGGTCCGCACGCAGGTGAAGGCGCACGGCGCCGGGAAACGCATCGAGGGATGCTTCCAGAAGGGCGCGGCCGTCGTCATCGTGGAAGACGTCATCACCACCGGCCACTCAGCGCTGGCAGCGGTCCGTGCGGTCGAGAGCGAGGGCGGGCGAGTGCTCGGCGTGCTCGCGGTAGTCGACCGGGAAGAAGGCGGCCGCGCGGCTCTCGAGCGGGCCGGCTACCCGGTTGAGGTGCTGGTCACGGCCACGGAGCTCGGGCTGCGGTGACGGTCCAACTAGAGCGCGTGTCCTGCAGGACCACGCGGTCGAGGCCCGCGAAATCCGGGCGGCAAGCAGGAAATCGCGGTCCACGGCGTTTCCGTCATCCTCCGGCTTGTGGAGCTCGAGCTCCACGTACGTCCCCGCCGCAATGTTCGTGGTGAACACGCGCTCGGTTCCGCCGCCCAGCGGCAGCCCGCTATCACCAGAAGACTACCCAAAGAGATTCGCATGGATCCCTCGAAAAAGGGGTGGCTGCGTGCGACGCGCCATCGGGAGTGCAGGAGCCATACCGCGCGCGGCTTGTGCGTAAGTGGCCGTCGTGTAAGATGTTCATCGAAAGCGCGATGACCCAAAACGAACGGGTGACTCACCACGTGACAAGTACGGACCCGCTCTCCGGGCGGAGGTCGCTTGCCTCCCAGATCCGGGGCTGGACGGACGACGCGGCGGGGCTCGAGCAGCGGCTCAAGGACCTCGAAACCATCGCCCGCAGCCTGCGCCGACGCTGGTGGCTCGTGGGCACGGGGCTCGCGCTCGGATTGATCGGCTGGGGTTTTGGCGCGGTCCGCGCCCGGCCGGGGACCATGGTGCTGCTCGCCGGCGGCGGGCTGATTCTCAACGCGCTGCTCGGCATGATCAACGAACGCGGCTGGTACCGCTGGTGGCTGATCTACGTGCTGGCGCTGCTCGATGTGGTGCTGGTCGCGGTGCTCATCGTCTGGTTCGGTCACGGCGGCTTCGTGGTGGCGTTCCTCATTGCCGTGCTCCCGTACGCCTTCGACCAGGGACATACCGTTGGCAACTTCCTTGTCCTCATGGCCGCTCTCGCCTACCTGGGCGCGGTCCAGGTGCACTACGTGCTCTACGGCGGGGAGCCTGCATTGTCGCCAGGACCCGTGCTCGAAACCGTGACGCTCACGGTCGTGGCGTTGACGCTGAAGGAGATCCCGGCGACGCTGATCCAGCGGATCCGCCGGACGCGCGGGGTGATGGGTGAGGCGGAACACGGCTATCTCGCCGTTCGCGCGCCGGCGCACGAGTCCGACGAACTCGGCTTCCTGGAGAAGAGCTTCAACAAGATGATCGAGGAGATCGGCACCACGATCTCCACCGTGCAGCGCGAGGCGGACGAAGTGGCGGCGTTCGCGGAGCAACTCGCGGCCTCGGCCGAGGAATTGCACGCCACTTCGGAGACGGTCACACACACGGCGCAGCACCTGGCGCGGGATCTGGTGAATCAGCGCGACATGGCGGAGGCGGCGCGCGGCGAGAGCGCGAAGGCGGCGGACCAGGCGGAAGCGCTGCGTGTGCGGGCGGAGCTCATGCAGGTCGACGCCGCGCGACTCGTCGCGGCCGCGCAGCGCGGGCGCGAGCGGGTGG
>JBOHSI010000194.1:0-2741 GCA_050733055.1 Gemmatimonadales bacterium | reverse complement strand
CACGTCTATCAGCTGCCTGGGCGCCTCTCCCTCGAGCCCGGCACGCCCGTGACCACCGCGCTGTTCCCGCGCGCCGGCGCCGCGTACGCGCAAGAGTTCGTCGTCCCGGGCGCCCTGCCGTGGCGCGGCTTCTTCGGTCAATCGCCCGGCGAGCCGAACCGGGTTTCCGTGCAGGTATGGTATACGCTCCGGCGCGCCCGTGGCACGCCGTTCGGCGATCGCCCACTCCCCGGTGGCACCGTTCAGCTATACCAGGCCGACACGGCCGGGCGGGTGCAGCTGCTCGGGGAGGCGAGAAGCGACCACACCGCGCCGGGGCGCGACCTGCGCCTCCAGTCGGGGGATGCGTTCGACCTGACTGCCGAGCGATTGCAGACCGATTACAATCAAGAGCAGATCCCGCCCGCGCGCCGGGGGCTGCCCGCGCGCCAGCGCATTACGGCGGCCTACAGAGTGACGATCACCAACGCGAAGCCCGAGGCTGTGACGGTGGACGTGCGCGAGGCGCGCTATGGGGTCTGGCGGATCGTGGAGAGCAGCGCTCCCGCGGAGAAGCTCTCGGCAACCGAGGTGCGGTTCCGAGTCGCCGTGCCCGCGAACGGAGAGGCGACGCTCACCTACACGGTGCAGGCGGACGCGTGACCGTTCAACTGCTGCACCTCGGCGACCTTCACTTCGGCGGCCTCGCCGACGTCCGGCACATCGAGGCTCTCGAGGAGATGATCCCGGATCTCCGGCCGGACGCGATCGTGATCGCGGGGGACGTGTCGCAGCGGGCGCGGCACGGCGAATTCCAGCGCGCGCGGGCGTTCGTGAATCTCGCGGCCCGGACGGCGCCGGTGTACCTGATGCCGGGGAACCACGACGTGCAATGGTGGTGGCGGCCGCTCGTCCCGTTCGCCAAGGAGGCGCTGTACCGCAAGTACGTGCGGTATTTCGGCGCGGACCTGACGCCCACGCTGACGATTCCCGGCGCGGTGATCGCGGGCGTGCTCACGGCGCACGGGGTCGCGTGGGGCTCGCTGACCTTCCAACCGCGCGACCTCGCGGTGAAGGGACATCTTCCGAAGCGGGAGGTCCTGCGGGTGAAGCAGCTGTTCGCCCAAGCCGACCCGGCGCTCGCCCGGGTGCTGGTGGTCCACCACAACGTGCTGCGGGGCGAGATCTCGCGGCGGATGGGGCTGGCCCGCTGGCGCCAGGCGCAGCGCCGCATCGTCGAGTCCGGCGCCGAGGTCGTGCTGTGCGGGCACGACCACCAGGAAGGTGCGGAGCTCATGGCCGAGCGGGTCGTGGTCTCGACCGCGAGCACCCTGTGCACCCGCGTCCGCGGCGAGCGCCCGCCGAGCTTCAACTTCGTGACCATCGAGCCCACGGCCGTGCACATCACGTTGTTCCGGTGGGAGGCGGAGCGAGCGAAGTTTCGGGCGTCGGACACGTTCGCGTTTGCGCGCCACGGCAAGACGGGGGCTACGAAGAAGGACTCCCTCCCGGTGGGTGAAGCGGGCTAGTTTAGAGACCCCGCGGGGTGTCGCGTTGGAGCGGCTGACCCCGGGGCGACGCCCCGGGGTTTCTCACATCGAGTCAGAGGGTCTTATGGCTCCTAAGTTCCAGGGCGTGGACTTCTACAACGTGGACGGGGTGCTGTCCGAAGAGGAGCGCGCCGTGCGCGACACCGTGCGCGCCTGGGTCGACGACAACCTGATGCCCGTCATCGCCGAGCACTACATCGAGGGGAAGTTCCCCGGACACCTGGTCGCACAGATGGCGGAGCTCGGTCTGTTCGGTGCGAATCTCCCCGAGGAGTACGGCTGCGCCGGGCTCAACAACGTCGCCTACGGCCTCATCATGCAGGAGCTGGAGCGCGGCGATTCCGGGGTGCGCTCGTTCGCGTCGGTGCAGGGCGCGCTCGTGATGTACCCGATCTACACCTTCGGTAGCGAGGAGCAAAAGCAGCGCTGGTTGCCGCAGATGGCGTCGGGCGAGGTGATCGGCTGCTTCGGGCTGACCGAGCCGGACTACGGCTCGAACCCGGCCGGCATGATCACGGTCGCGAAGGAGACCAAAGACGGCTGGCTGCTGAACGGCGCCAAGATGTGGATCACCAACGGCTCGACCGCGGATGTGGCGATCGTGTGGGCGAAGACCGGGAAGCCCGACGACGCCGACTCGATCCGCGGCTTCGTGGTGCCGACCGACACGCAGGGCTTCTCCGCGAAGGATCAGAAGGGCAAGCTCTCGCTGCGCGCGAGCGACACGAGCGAGCTCGTGCTCCAGGACGTGTGCGTCCCGAAGGACGCGCTCCTGCCCAAGTCGGGCGGGCTCAAGTCTCCGCTGCTGTGCCTCAGCGCCGCGCGCTACGGCATCGCCTGGGGGGCAGTAGGCGCGGCGATGGCGTGCTACGACGAAGCGGTGAGCTACGCGAAAACCCGCGTGATGTTCGGCAAGCCGATCGGGGGATTCCAGCTGCAGCAGGCGCGCCTCGCCGACATGCTCACCGAGATCACCAAGGCGCAGCTCCTGTGTCTGCGGCTGGGCCGGCTCAGGGACGAGGGGAAGGCCACACCGCAGCAGGTCTCCCTCGCCAAGCGGAACAACGTGAACGTGGCCACCGACATCGCGCGCGAGACCCGGCGATTGCTCGGAGCAAACGGCATCCTCGCGGAGTATCAGGCGATGCGCCACCTGGCGAACCTCGAGTCGGTGTACACGTACGAGGGGTCTCACGACATCCACACGCTGAT
>JBOHSI010000193.1:0-4636 GCA_050733055.1 Gemmatimonadales bacterium | reverse complement strand
GGCCTACCGCGCGACGTTCGCCGCCGCCGCGGCGCTGTCGCTCGTGCCGCTGGCGCTGTACGCCCAGCTCCCGGCCGCACCCGGCGCAGCCGCGCCGTCGCGGCCCATCCCGCGGCTCGCGGGGCGGCTGTCTCCGGTGACCCGGCGCCGAGTCGCAGGTCTCTCCGGGCTGTTTGCGCTCGACAGTGTGGGCGGCGGCTTCCTAGCGGGTTCGATCCTCTCGTACTGGTTCTTTCGCCGCTTTGATCTCGGCGGGGCCGCGCTGGGGCCGGTATTCTTCGCGGCTCGCGCGCTCAACGCGGTGTCCTACTTCGCCGCGGAGCGGCTGGCGCGGCGGTTCGGTCTGGTCCGTACCATGGTGTTCACGCATCTCCCCTCCAGTCTCTTGCTCCTGGCGCTGCCCTTCGTGCCGAGCGCAGGGCTCGTGATCGCGCTGTTTCTGCTGCGGGAGAGCCTGGTGCAGATGGACGTCCCCGCCCGGCAGTCGTACGTCGCCGCGGTGACGGCGCCGGGAGAGCGGACCTTCGCGCTCGGCGTCACGAGCCTGGTGCGGAACGCGGGCTGGGCCGTGGGCCCTGGGCTCGCGGGCGCCGCGATGGCCGCATTCGGCCTCGGCGCGCCGCTCGTAGTGGGTGCCGTGTTGAAGGCGGTGTACGACGTCGCGCTGTACGTTTCGTACCGCGGTGTGAAGCCCCCGGAGGAACGGGTGGCCGTTGGCCGCTAGCCGTTGGCCGTTAGCGGTTGGCCGTCAGTCATTGGTGTCTAGAGACGTTGTCTTGCAAGGAATTGATCCGGGCTGCGGTGAGAGGTTGACGGGCCAGGCCGAATCGCGCGCTAGCTTTCGGCGTCCTCCGCTTAATGTGGGGCGCTCTGTGAGAGACTTGCGCGAGCTTCAGGTGTGGCGCAAGGCGCACGAGGTGACGCTGGCGGTCTATCAAGTCACCCGCTCCTTCCCTAACGAGGAACTGTATGGTCTCCCCTCGCAGATGCGCCGGTCAGCCGCATCGGTATGTGCCAACATCGCCGAGGGCTGCGGCCGACATGGCGGTCGGGAGCTGGCGCGATACCTCCAGATTGCCGCAGGTTCGGCGAGCGAGTTGGAGTATCACCTTCTCCTAGCCACGGATCTGGAGCTGATCGATGGTACGGCCCAAAGCCGGTTATGTGACCTCCTGACACAGGTGCGCCGCATGCTCTCAGGATTCATTCGAACGCTGAATGCCAAGGGCTAACGGCCAATGGCTTCTGTTCGACTCGACACCTGGCTGTGGGCCGCGCGCTTCTTCAAGACGCGCGCCCAGGCTGCCGCCGCGATCGATGGCGGCAAGGTCGAGCTCAATCACGCCCGCGCGAAGCGTTCCAAGACCCTCGCGCCGGGCGATGAGCTGCGCATTCGGAAGGGCCCGTTCGAGTACCGCGTCACGGTGCGCGGGCTTGCGCGCCATCGGGGACCACCCGGCGTTGCGGCTCGGCTCTACCAGGAGGAACCGGAAGCGCAGCGGCTGCGCGAGCGCCTCGCGCAGCAGCTCAAGCTGGCGCCGTCGTTGCGCTACGAGGGCAAAGGCCGGCCGACCAAGAAAGAGCGTCGCGAGATCGAGCGGCTCAAAGGTGAATGAGTGACCCCGGGAGCTCGGCGAGACTGGCACTCACAGGCTGAAATGCACGCCGATCCCCACCGACTGCACGTTCTCCTCGTAGAACTGCCCGTACGGCGCCGGGCCGTCGTAGCCGTGCAGCTGCACGCTCACGCGCCGGACCCGCCCTGACACCGCCGGCCGGAACTCGAGCCCGGCCCGCACGCTCCATCCCGTTTGCCACTTCCGTTCCTGGGATGACTTGGCATCGAGCGCCGCGACCAGCCGCCCGTCGCCCAGGCTGCCGAGCCGCAGCAGTGGGTGCGGATGATAGTACTCGATCCCGCCATGCAGCAGCCCCGGCTTCAGCTCCGCGGGCTCGTGACGCACGATACGCTCGCCACCGCCGTACATGCGGAACCCCCCGAAGTCCCGTGCGACCAGCAGCTCGACGGCCTCGAAGCTCAGGTTCACCCGCGTGGGGTTCGTCCGAAGAATGAACTCGTCGCCGAGGTGCGAGCTCTGGTGGTAGATCCGCGCGCGGGCCGAGAGCGCGCCGCGCCGCCAGGTGAAGGGGAAGCCGATGATGAAGTCGGTGTTGATCAAATCGTTCGAGGAGGTCTCCACGTTGAATTGCGAGAACACCCCGGCGGCGACGCTCACCTGCCAGCGACGCCCCCTCCCCCGGATGAGGCCGATGTCCTCTCCGAGCCCCACGCTCGCGACCTGGCCCGAGACGAGCAGGGAGGTGACCCGGAGCCACGCGGCGAAGAAGTGCGGCTGCTTGGGATCGGCGAGGAGCGGTGGGAACAGGTGACCCTCGGGCAGCGGCTCGGTCCGAACGGTGTCCTGGGCACGGAGCGGTGCCGCGCCCCGCACGGCGAGCCCGGCGAGCACCGCCAGGAGCACCATGCCCCTGCCGCTGATGCCGCTACCCCGTGCCTTTCACCCGTCGGGGAAGCCATCGCGGGACGGACTGACGATAGCGCACGTACGACTCGCCGAACGTGCGCCGCAGCGCGGGCTCCTCGTAGAACACCACGAACAGGTGCACCACGATGAAGAACCCCGCCGCATAGCGCAGCAGCACCGGCGCCTCGAGCAGCATCGCCTCGCCGATGAGCAGCAGCAGCGCGCTCACGTACATGGGATTGCGCACGTACCGGTACAGGCCCGTCACCACGAGCTGCCGCGGCGGATCGAACGGGGCGGGAGTACCGCGCCCCACGACGCTGAAATCCCGCAGGCACCAGGCGATTCCGGCGATCCCGGCCGCGAGCGGGAGCAGGCCGGCATAGCGCCAGGGTCCGAGATCGAGCCGGGGAGCCCCGCCGGACGCGAGCCAGTACGGGACGTACAGCAGGACGGCGCCCATGAAGAGGGCCGCGAACAGCAACGTGCGCACGCCCGGAGGAATCATCCGGCAACGCGCAACACCCTTCATCGGATCCCCGGTCAAGGTGTGGTTCGTCTCGGGTCGGCGACCTCGATCGTGTCCACGGCCACGTCGTGCCCGCCGTCCCATAAGCGCGCCACGAGCCCGCCCTCGAGCAGGTGCCCCGGCCCACGCCCCATGCGCACGTTACGCAGGCCGGGATCGTATGGGACAGCGAGCAACCGTACGCTAACGGTCCCCCCCCGACGCGCGAGGGTGAGGCCGAACACCTACGACGCTCGCTTTGAGCGGAACGTGCCCTTCAGCAGCACGTCGCCGCCCTCGGGCGGGCGCATCTCGAACGTGCCGTTCAGCGAGTCGCCCTGCACCTGGCCGACGGTCCGCGTCACGACTTCCCGGTTCGCCACGCGGCTATAGTATGGCCCGAGCTCCTGCACGATGCTCGTCTCGCTGAATTCCCGCACCCGGATCGGCGCCGGCGGTAACGTCGAGCCCGGGTACGTGAGCGTGCCGCGCAGGGACCCGTCCACCACGAGGGCCATGATGATCTGGTATGAGACACCGGTGTCCGACGCGCTCCGGTAGGCGCGTCCCTCCCACGTCCCGACGTACTTCTGAGCGGTCGTGGGCATAGCCGACTTTCTCTCGCCTGGCGCGCACGCGGTGACGACCAATGCGGCGCAAAGCAGCGTTTTCATGATACCGCCTCCGTAATAGTGTCTGGGAAAGCACTGAGTATGGAGGCGGAGGCAGGAGGGCACAAGGAACGGGATGAGCCCGCTCAGCGCCAAAGCGAAACGATCGTGCCCATCAGCAAGAGGTGCGCGAGCTGGTAGCCTGCGTCGATCACCCACACGGCGATCGGCTTGTCGGAGAACATGTTGGCGGTGAGGCCCAGCGGCGCCGCGAACCCCAGCCACGCGAGGAACCCGAGCCACAGCCCCTGCGCCAGGCTCGTCGCCTGGGTGTAGGACGCGAGCAGCGCGAGCACGTAGGCCATCGCCAGGTAGCACAGGACCGACACGCCGTAGGCGCGAGCCATGCCCTTCTTCTTCATCTCTTCGATCTTCTCGGGCGTGTAGCCGTGGGCCTGCATCCACTGCCTCGCAAACAGCACCGGCGAGTACCACACGGCGCCGAGCATGAACGTCGCGACCGCGGCGACGATGACGGCGAGGATGTTGACGTTCGTGGTCGGCATGCGCGCGCTCCGGTTGGGGGATCGAGACCGAGAAGCTACTCCTTGCCGATGTCTCGCGAAACGCCTTCCGAACGTACGAAGGGCCGGCATGGCGCCGGCCCTTCGGTCGCGCGGTGACACCGATTCAGCTAGGGGTACATGCCGCCCGCCAGCGCGAACTTGAAGGTCGCGTTTTCCACGCAGGGCGACCCGGTGACGCCGCTGGCCCCGGACTGGAACCAGGAGACCGAGGTGGCCGAGGCGGCCGGCGCCCAGTTGTTGGCCCACCCCGCCAGGCCCGAGTAATCGGCGAGCCCGAGCGTCGTGGCCGCCCCCCCCAGATAGCCGAACGTCGCGCTGAGGCTAGCCGATTTCCCCGCATCGCTGTACCCGAACCCCGTCGAGCCCTGATAGTCCATCGGCAGCACGTAGACCGCCTGCAGCCGCTTGTACATCCCGCCCAGATCGGTGATCGCCGGCGTCGGG
>JBOHSI010000192.1:0-9695 GCA_050733055.1 Gemmatimonadales bacterium | reverse complement strand
GGTCGCTCACCCGCACGGGGCGGTTCCGACGGGCGTTCGGGGAGGTGCGCAAGGCATACCGCGTCGCCGACTCGAAGTGGGTGGACTTCGAGCGCCGTGGCGTGACGACCACGCTGCCGAATTACGTCACGGCGTACGCCGCGACGCACCCGCAGGAGGACTTCGCGGAGACGTTTCGGTTCTACGTCGCGCGGCGCGGCCGGCTGCGGGAGCTGTTCGCGGAGTTCGGCCGCAAGCGCAAGGGCGTGGCGGTGTTCGAAAAGTTCCTCTTGCTGGGCGACTTCATCCGCAGCCTTCGGGGCTGGACCTGATCGACGGATGAAGCGCGGCGTCCACTTCATCGGCGTAGGCGTCGGCGCGATCATCGTCGCCGAGGATGGCCGACTGCTGCTATCGCGTCGTGGACCGACGGCGAGGAACGAGTGCGGGCTGTGGGAGTTTCCCGGCGGCGCCGTGGCGAGCGGCTCGCCGATGCCCTGAAGCGCGAAATGCGGGAGGAGTACGGCGTCGAAATCGAGGTTGGTGAGTTGCTGGACGTCGCAAAAACCGGGCGCACTACCGTGCGCGGCTGCAGGAGGCGCGCCGGTAGAAGGACGCCGGCGACGGCAGCGGGGCTCAGCCGACGTCGTTGCTCCCCCGAGGGATGGGGCGTAGGAACTCCCGCGCCCGCTCGACCGCCCCCCGATACTCGTCGAGCTCCTCCCCCACGCGCGCCGCGTCCCATCCGAGCAGCGCGGCCATGTGTTCAGCGACGGCGGGCGCGGCGTGCGCAGCGTGATCGCGTTCCCGATAAAAGAGATGCAGCCGCCGGACGAGCACGTCTTCGAGCCGCACTGCCATCTCCCGCTCCACGGCATGTACGACCTCGGCCCAGATCTCAGGGTGTCCGCTCGCGATCAGCCGGCCGAGCCTCCGATCGCGGTCCGCGAGGTTGAGCACGCCGGCCGACTCGCTGCCGTAGCTCGCCACGAGGTGGCGCGCGGTCGACTCGGACGCCCCGCGTCCCCGGGCTGCCTCGACCAGCACCGTCAGGTCCGCCGGCTCACCGCCTGGGAGCGGCAGCCGGTCGGTGGGCGGCGGCGGCGCCTTGGGGCGGCCGTCGATTGCCGAGAGCCGCGCGGCGACACGATCCCCCATGTCGCGCCCCATGACGCGGTAGGTCGTGAGCTTGCCTCCCGCGATCGACAGCAGTCCGCTCGGGCTCTCCACGATCCGGTGTTCGCGCGAGAGCTCGGAGGGAGAAAGGGACTGATCGGGTCGGAGCAGCGCGCGCAGCCCCGCCCACGTCGCGACAACGTCCTGGGACGCGAGCCGGGCCTGGGGAAAGAACGCGTTTGCCGACCGGAGGAGATAGATGACGTCCTCGGCCGTGGTCCGCACGTCGTCGGCAGAGGCGGCGTCTTCGGTGTCGGTCGTCCCGACGTAGCTCTGCTCTCCCCACGGCAGCACGAACATCACCCGGCCGTCGATGGGGGACGTGATGGTCACGGCGTGGGTATTACCGACGCGTTGGCGCGGCACAGCGACGTGCGCGCCCTTGGTGAGCCGCAGCAGCGGCTCGGCCTGCGGGTCGTCGAGCCGGCGCACGCGGTCCACCCACGGGCCGGTAGCGTTCACGACCACGAGCGCGCGCACCGTGTGGGTCTTGCCGGTCAGGGCGTCGCGGGCCGTGGCCCCACGCACGCGCCCGTCGGGTTTGAGGAGGCTGACGACCTCGGCGTAGTTCGCGACCAGCGCGCCCGCTTGCGCCGCGCTGCGCGTCGTGGCGATCACGAGGCGGGCGTCGTCCGTCTGGGCGTCGTAATAGAGGCCAGCGCCCTGGAGGTCCTTCTCGCGCAGGCCCGGCTCGAGCCGCAGCACGGTCTTGCGCCCGAGCCAGCGGTGGCGGCGGGCGTTGCGAAACGCGGCCAGCAGGTCGTACAGCCACAACGCGGCACGGAGCTGCCACGCCGGCACACGCGCCCCGCGGTAGGCGGGGAACAGAAAGGGCAGGGGGCGGACGAGGTGGGGCGCGATGTTCATGAGCACGCGCCGCTCGCGGCTCGCCTCGAGGACCAGGCGGAAGTCGTATTGCTCGAGGTACCGGATGCCACCGTGAATCAGCCGGGACGAACGGGACGACGTGCCGCCTCCGAAGTCGCCCTTGTCCATGAGCGCGGTGCGGAACCCGCGCAGCGCCGCGTCACGAGCGACGCCGGCGCCCACGATCCCGCCGCCGATGACGAGCACGTCCACCGGCTCGGCCACCGTCGCCGCGAGCGCGGCGGCCCGCGTACGCTGGGAGAACTCCGTGTCCGTCGGCATTCGGTGTCTTGGCCGGCCCGCCTGCCCGGTGGTAGCTTTCACGTTCGCATCACGCAGGAGAATGTAATGCCGGGTGGAAACGGGCGACGCGTAGCCGTCGTGGCCGGTTGCCGCACGCCGTTCTGCAAGTCGGGAACCGCGCTGAAAGACGCGCGCGCCGTGGATCTCGCCCGTTACGTCACGCGCGAGCTGCTCGAGCGCACCAGTCTGGACGGGGCGGACGTGGACGAGGTGGTTTTTGGACAGGTCGTGCCGTCGGCGCTTGTGCCCAACGTCGCCCGCGAAGTGAGCCTCCTCCCGCAGTTCCCGAAAGAGATTCCCGCCTACTCGCTCAACCGCGCCTGCGCCTCAGCCGGCCAGGCGGTCTCCAGTGCCCACGATCAGATCGCGCTCGGAAACGCCGACGTCGTGATCGCAGGCGGTGTCGAGTCGCTCTCGGAGATCCCGATCCTCGCCTCCCGCCGCCTCGCCGACGTCCTGGTGGAGGCGAGCAAGGCGAAGCGCCTCGGCGTGCGGCTCCGGACCTTCAGCCGGCTCCGTTTCCGCGACCTGATGCCCGTCTCGCCCGCGATCGCCGAGCCGTCTACCGGCGAAACGATGGGGCAGTCGGCCGAGAAGATGGCGAAGGAGAATCACATCTCGCGCGAGGCGCAGGACCGCTGGGCGCTCCGCAGCCACCAGCTCGCGGCCCTGGGAATGGCCGACCGCCGACTCACGCAGGAGATCGTGCCGTGGTTTCCCGCGAAGCTCAACGCGCCCGTCGTCACGCAGGACAACGGCATCCGCACCGACACGTCGCTCGAGCAGATCGCGAAGCTCAAGCCGGTGTTCGACCGCAAGTACGGAACGGTCACGGCGGCGAGCTCCTCGCCGCTCACCGACGGAGCGTCCGCCGTGCTTCTCATGAGCGACGCCGCCGCGCGCGCGCATGGCTACGCGCCCCTCGCCTACATCCGCTCCTATGCCGTGGCGGCGGTGGACCCCGGCTGGCAGCTGCTGCAGGCACCCGTCTTCGCCGTCCCCAAGGCCCTCGAGCGCGCGGGCGTGGAGTGGAAGGACCTCGGCCTCATCGAGATCCACGAGGCGTTCGCCGCCCAGGTGCTCTCGAACCTGAAGGGCTTCGCCGAGAAGGGGTGGGAGATCAACGAGGACATCATCAACGTCATGGGCGGCTCGATCGCGATCGGGCACCCGTTCGGCGCCACCGGGGGTCGCATCGTCACGACGCTCGCGAACGAAATGGCGCGGCGCGACGTGGAGTTCGGCCTGCTCTCGATCTGCGCGCAGGGCGGAATGGGCTTCGCGATGGTGCTGGAGCGCCGCTGACATGCCTCCGCCCGGGTCCGCCCTCACCTGGGAGCTCATCGACGGCATCGCGCTCGTTACCCTCGACCTGAAGGGCGAGACGGTCAACAAGATCTCGCGCGCCGTGAAGGACGAATTCCTGGTCACGTTCGCAGCGCTCGAGCGCGACGCCGCGGTGCAGGCCGTCGCGTTGTTCTCGGGCAAGCCCGAGAACTTCATCGCCGGCGCGGACATCGAGGAATTCGTCAAGCTGACCACCGCCGCCGAAGCTGAGCGGCTCTCGGCGGACGGGCAAGAGCTGCTCGAGCGCGTCGCCCGGTTCCCGAAGCCGATCGCCGTCGGCATCCACGGCGCCTGCTTGGGCGGTGGGCTCGAGTTCGCGCTCGCCTGCCACTACCGCGTTGCCACCGACCATCCGAAGACTCAACTCGGCCTCCCCGAAGTGCAGCTTGGCCTCCTCCCGGGCGCCGGCGGCTGCCAGCGATTGCCGCGCCTGATCGGCGCGCGGGCGGCGCTCGATATCATTCTCGCGGGAAAAACCGAGCCGGCGCAGAAGGCCTTCCGGTTGGGCATCGTCGACGAACTCGTTCACCCGGCGATTCTGCGGGACGTTGCGATCGCCGCCGCCAAGCGCATGGCGACGGGCTGGCGGCCTCGGCGAAGGCGTCGCGGAGGCCTCGTCGGGTGGCTGCTCGACGGCAACCCGCTCGGACGGAGTTTCCTGTTCCGGACGGCCCGCAAACGGGTGCTCACCCAGACCAAGGGAAACTATCCCGCCCCGCTCGCCGCCCTGGAGGCGGTCCAGCATGGGCTGCGGCGCGGGATGGCCGCGGGATTGAGGCGCGAGGCTCAGCTCTTCGGCCAGCTCGCCGTCACTGACGTGTCCCGCAAGCTCGTCCAGATCTTCTTCGCCACCACCCAACTCAAGAAGGATTTCGGCGTGGCGAACGCCCCGGTGCCGGTGGAGGTGCGGCGGCTCGGTGTTGTCGGGGCCGGGTTCATGGGGTCGGGGATCGCCGGGACGGCGGTGTCCCAGGCGGGCGTAGACGCGCGGTTGAAGGACGCCGATCTGCCCCGCGTGCACAAGGGCCTGGTCGCAGCGCGCGAGATCCTGGACGAGCGCCTGAAGCGACGTCGCATCACGAAGTATGAGCACGCGCGCCTCGTGGCGCTGCTGTCCGGCGGCGACAGCTACGCGGGTTTCGGACGCGCCGACATCGTGATCGAGGCGGTGTTCGAGGACCTCGCCGTGAAGCAGGAGGTGCTGCGCGAGGTCGAGGCGGCGACTCACGACAAGGTGGTGTTCGCATCCAACACGTCCACGATTCCGATCGCTCAGATCGCCGCGGCTGGGCGGCGGCCGGAGCAGGTGATCGGGATGCACTTCTTCTCGCCGGTCGCTCGCATGCCCCTGGTCGAGGTAATCCCGTCCGAGTACACCGCTCCCTGGGTGACCAGCACGGCGGTCGCCTTCGGGCGGCGCATGGGAAAGACGGCGGTCGTTGTGAAGGACAGCCCCGGCTTTTGGATCAACCGCCTCCTGACGCCGTACATGAACGAGGCGGGCCATCTCCTGCAGGAAGGGGTCGCGATCGACGAGATGGACCACTTGATGGTGCAGTTCGGCTTCCCGGTCGGGCCGATCACGCTGCTTGACGAAGTCGGCCTGGACGTGGGGGAGAAAGTGGTAGGCGTGATGCACGCGGCGTTCGGGGAGCGCTTCGCCCCGCCGCCCGGGTTCGCCGGCATGGTGAAGGCCGGGCGCCTCGGGCGCAAAGCGGGGAAGGGCTTCTACACGTACGCGGGCGGCAAGAAGGGCGACGTCGATCCGGCCGTGTACCAGCTCATCGGCACACAACCCAACGGCGGCCCTCGCGCCGCGGAAATTATCCAGCGGCTGGTCCTGGTGATGCTCAACGAGGCCGCGCGGGCGGTCGGTGAAGGCATCGTCAGAAGTCCGCGCGACGGCGACGTCGCCGCCATCTTCGGCTTCGGGTTTCCTCCGTTCCGCGGCGGGCCGCTGCGCCATGCCGACGACCTCGGCGCTGCGCGACTCGTCGGCGAGCTTGAACGGCTCGCCGAACGCCTCGGCTCGCGCTTCGCGCCCAATGAGACGCTGCTGGAGCAGGCTCGACAGAGCGGCAAGTTCTATCCCTGACACGCGACACCGGGCACCGGGCACCTGATGTTACGCGCCGGCCTTCTCTGGCTCAGCGAGCAACCCCGCATCTTCCATTTCATTCGCGCCAACGGCCTCGCCCGGCGCCTGGCGTCGCGCTTCGTGGCGGGGGAAACGGTGGACTCCGCCGTCGCCGCCCTCAAGGAGCTCAACGCGGCTGGGGTTACAGCCAGCCTCGACCTGTTGGGCGAGGCCGTGCGGAGCCCTGCCGAGGCGCGCACCGCTCGCGATCTCTACCTGCAGACGCTTGACCGCATCCGGCTCGTCGGCGCCGATGCCAACGTCTCGGTGAAACTGACGCAGATGGGGCTCGCCATCGACGAAGCGCTGTGCGTGGAGAACATGCGGGCGCTCATCGCGAAGGCAACGGGCTACGGGTCGTTCGTGCGCATCGACATGGAACAGTCGGAGTACACCGAGCGGACCCTGCAACTCTTCACGCAGACGTTCCACCGCGAGTTCGGGAACGCTGTCGGGGTCGTGCTGCAGTCGTACCTGCGCCGCACCGAACGAGACGTGGAAGACATGATCGCCCTGGGTGCGCGCGTGCGGCTCTGCAAGGGAGCCTACCAGGAGCCGGCGAGCGTCGCGCTCCCCGATAAACGGGACGTGGATGCGACCTACGTCCGCTGCATGGAGCGCCTGCTCGAGCGAGGGCGTTATCCCGGCATCGCCACGCACGACGCGAGGATCATCGCGCACGCGAAGGACTTCGTGCGCCGCCGGGGCATCGCAGCGGGGCGCTTCGAGTTCCAGATGCTGTACGGCGTGCGGCGGGACCTGCAGCGGACGCTGCGCCGCGATGGGTATGGCGTTCGCGTGTACGTCCCCTTCGGCGACGACTGGTATCCGTACTTCATGCGCCGGCTCGCCGAGCGGCCGGCCAACATCGCGTTCCTGCTCGGCAGTATCGTGAGAGAGTCGCTACGGCGGAACTGACGGACGACACCCTCGGCGGCTACCAGCGGGTGCACGAGCGGGCGCCGGCGTTCGGCGGCAAGGACGGGCGGGCCTACTCGGTGGCCACGTTCGTGGAGGATGCGCCGGACGCGCGGGGGCTCTACGGCGCGGCCCTGTTGTTCGTCCGCTGGTCGGACGCCGGGGACCGGCCGGTCGGGCACCTCGAAACCGAGTATCTCGCGTGGGGAAAAACGCCCGCCGCAGCGCTGACGCCGATCCTCGCCCTCACCCTCCATGAGATCAAGCGGCACCTCGATGGCTGCCTCGATCAGGCGGGCGGTGGCCTGCAGGACGTGAGATCGCCGTGACGATCGGGGTCGTGCTGGTGCGCACGGGCTCGACCTACCGCGTCCACGGGGATCAGGGTGCAATCACCGCCGTGCTCCGCGGCAGGTTGAAGCGGCGGGACGATGACCGGGTCGTGGCGGGCGACATCGTCGAGCTGGAGCTACGGACGGACGGCCCCGCGACGATCACGGGCGTGCGCCCGCGGCGCTCGGTGCTGGCCCGGCGGGCGGCCCAGCGCAGGCCCCGCGCCCAAGCCATCGCGGCCAACGTCGACCAAGTCGTGGTCGTGGCGTCGGCGCGCGACCCGGAACCCAACCTCCGGATGCTCGACCGCTTCCTCGTCATCGCCGAAGCAAACCGCATTCCCCCGGTGATCATCCTCAACAAGATCGAGCTCGACCGCGGCGCGCTGGCGGGCCTCCTCCGGCGGTACGGGCCTGCCACCTACCAGGTGCTGCCGACCTCGGTGAAGCTCGCCGAGGGGCTGCCGGCGCTGCGCGACCTGCTGCGGGGCCGGGCGTCGGTGCTCACAGGTCCGTCGGGAGTGGGGAAGTCCAGCCTGGTCAACGCAATCCAGCCCGGCCTCAAGCTGCGGATCGGGGAGATCAGCGAGTATTGGGGCGCGGGGAAACACACGACGCGCGCGGCACTGCTCGTGCCGCTCGCTGGCGGCGGCTACGTGGTGGACACGCCCGGGCTGCGGGAGCTGGGGACGTGGGGCGTGGACCGGGAAGCGCTCGGAGGCTGCTTTCCGGAGTTCCGCCGCTTGCTCGATCAATGCCGTTTCGACAACTGCCGACATCTGGCCGAGCCCGCGTGCGCGGTGCGGCGGGCGGCGGAAGCAGGGGAGTTCGACCCCGACCGGCTGGTCTCCTACCAGCGGATCTGTGAGGAAGTCAGCGTTCCTTCCTGGTCCAGCGGTCGGCGTCGCGGGCGATAACCTTCTGCATCATCGCCTCAAACGCCTGATCGAGGTCGATCCGTTGTGAGTTGGCGATGCAGATCACGACGAACAGGACATCGGCGAGCTCCATGGCCAACGAGCCCTCGGCCTCTTCCTGTTTCTTGGTCTTCTCCCCAAAATGGTGGTTGATTTCCCGGGCGAGCTCGCCCACTTCCTCCGTGAGCCGGGCGAGGTTCGTCAGCGGAGAGAAGTATCCTTCTTTATATTGGCCGATCCAGCGATCGACCGTCTGTTGAGCTTGGTGCAGGGACAAGGAAGGCTCCAGGCAATCGTGAACGCCGATCTGCCGCCGCTGGTGACCCCGTTCCGTGGCGAGCGCTACGTCGCGAAGGACCGGCTGAGCGCGCTCATCGCGCCCCCGTACGACGTGATCCCGCCGGAAGAACGCGGGCGCTACGCGACGCAGGACCTCCACAATATCGTCCACGTCACCCTGCCGGAAGCGCCGGCGGAGGGCGACCGCTACTCGCGCGCCGCCGCACTGCTGGCGGCTTGGCGCCGGGAAGCCGTCCTGCGCGCCGACCCTGCCGACTCGGTCTACGTCGTCGCCCAGGACTACGCGCTTCCCTCGGGCGAACGGCGCATACGCACCGGAATGTTCGCGGGCGTTCGGGCGGAGCCATTCGGCACGCGCCGCGTGCGGCCGCACGAGAGGACCCATGCGGCCCCGAAGGCGGATCGGCTGGCGCTGCTGCGCGCCACCCGCACCGGCCTCGAGTCGATCTTCGTGCTCGCCCCCGATCCCGACAGCACTTTGGCCATGGCGCTGGCCGGAGCGGCGCGCGGCGTCCCCGCGGCGCGGGCGGCGCTCGATGGCGTGAGGATCCGCCTGTGGGTGGTGCCCGGACAGGAAGCGGCCCGGCTGGCCGAGCTGGCGGGGCGGGCCCAGCTGTACATCGCCGACGGGCATCATCGCTACGAGACGGCAGTTGCGTACAAGGAAGAGAATCCCTCGGCCGACCGGGTGCTCTCGTTCATCGTGTCCGCGAACGACCCCGGCCTCACGATCCTCCCGACGCACCGCATCATTTTCGGCGCGGAGCGGGACGCTGCGAGACTGATCGCCGGGTGGCACCCGTGGTTCGAGATCGGGCGGGTGGCGCCGTGCATGGACCGGATCGAGCGCCTGGCGGAGCTCGGGCGGGGCCGCACAGCCTGCATCGTCGCCTTCCCCGACGAGTACGACGTCACGCTGGTCCTCAAGCAAAACGCGCCGCTCGACGAGGTGCCCGACCTGGGCCGCACCCCGGCGGTGCGCGCGCTCGACGTCGCGCGCATCGAGGCGCTCGTGGTGCAGCACATCCTCGGGGCGGGGACCGTGACACCGACCCTCGCCTACACGGCGGATCCGCACGCCGCCTTCGACGCGGTGCGGCTCGGCAAGGCGGCGGCCGCGGTGCTCTTGAATCCGACGAAGCTGGAGCAGGTGTTCGCGGTGGCGGACGCGGGAGACGCGATGCCCCCGAAGTCTACGTACTTCGTTCCCAAGGTGCCGAGCGGGCTAGTCCTGCGGCCCCTGGCGTAACGCCGCGATCAGCGCCTTGCTGAAGTGGGGCAGGTCGGCCGGAGTGCGGGAGGAGATGAGGCTCCCGTCCACCACGACCGGTGCATCCTCCCAGATCACGCCGGCGTTCTCCATGTCGTCCTTGATCGCCCGCACGCTCGTCGCGTGCTTACCCTTGAGAATCTTCGCGG
>JBOHSI010000191.1:0-7098 GCA_050733055.1 Gemmatimonadales bacterium | reverse complement strand
CGTGGAATCAGCGCGTTCGGGCGGTGCGGCCGCGTGGGCTCGCCGCCGCGGCCGTGCCGGCGGCCGCGGCAGAGTCGCCCGGGGTTTCGCCTGCGCCGCGGATCACGCCGCCTCCGCCTGCGGGCATTCGTGGCTTCCTCGGCACGTACGCCGATCTCGGCATGGAGCTGCGAGTGCGATTCGAGCTCAAGGCCGACCGGTTCCGCAACCTCAAGTGCTCGCCGTTCGAGCGGCAGCAATTGTTCTCGGGTTGCGAGGGGGGGTTCCCCACCATCAGCCCGGTGCCGCAGTACTCGGTCCGCACGATGGGTGTCGTGGGGCGCCGCCTGCACGTGAACGTCGACTTCGATAGCCAGCGGGAGTTCGACGCGAACAACAATGTCCAGGTGTGGTACGCAGGGCTCGAGGACGACATCCTGAAGCGCGTCGAGGCCGGCAACGTCACGTTCCGCGCGCCCCGCTCGCGCTTCATTACCGCGGCCGTTCCCGCCAACAACTTCGGCGTGCAGGCCGTCGCGCAGCTCGGCAGCCTCGAGTTCACGGGGATCTACGCCCAGCAGAAGGGGAACGTCGTCAAGGACCGTCTCTACAACGTGGGCGAGACCACAACGCAGCCGCTGGACCGCGTGGCGCGCGACCTCGACTACGAGCAGGGCCGCTTCTTCTTCGCCGTCGACCCGGGGCTCGTCCCCGGGTATCCGGCCATCGACATCCTCAACATCGATCCCCTTTCGCTCCCCGATTCGCTGCGCGTGGGCAGCCTACGCGTCTACCGGGTGCGGGCGGTCGCCCCGGGCTCGAGCAGCAACCAGAACATCGGCGGCGTGCGGGCTGTCGCGTGCGGAGCCACATCGAACGCGGTGGACTGCAGCGCGCAGCGCGCCGGGCCGTTTGAGTGGGAGATTCTCCAGGAAGGGAAGGACTACTACGTCGACCCGACCGGCGCGTGGTTCGCGCTCGCCACCCGCCTCGACCAGAGCGACTACCTGGCGGTTTCCTACATTCGGGCAGGCGCGACGTCCTGCGCCCCGGGGGCAGGCCCGCGCTGCGTGGGCACGTTCCCGGTCGCGGCGAACCCGGACACCGCGTTCGTCGACACGCTCCGGCTCGTGTACGATCCGAAGCCGGGAGTGACGGCGGCCGCGCCCAGCTTCCGGTTCGAGATCCGCAGCGCCTACCGCGTCAGCGGGAGCGAGATCATGCGCGAGACGGCCCAGCTCACGCTCACCGTCAATCAGCGGGAACGCGCGCTTCGGACGGGGGAAACCTACCTCGCCCTGTTGGGGACGGCGCTCGAATCGGATCCCGCCAAGTTCGACCAGTACAACCGACTCTTCCCCCGCGCCCGCGACCCTCAGCAGGGGGCGCCGCTGCGGGACTACTTCGCCGTGTTCCCCCACCTCACGCCGTTCGCCGACTCTGGCAGGCTCGCGGCCGCCGAGCGCAATGACTCGCTGTACCGCACGCCGCGGGCCTTCCTCGCGCTCCAGGCACCGCCTTCGGTGTTCGCACTGCACCTGGAGGCGAGCGTGTCGGCGTCGGCCGACAAGGGTCAGCTCTCGCTTAACAGTTTTCAGATCCGCGACGGCAGCGAGAAGATCTACGTCGGCACCCGCCTGCTCACCCGCGACGTCGACTACACGATCGACTATGCGACCGGGCAGGTGCAGTTCCGGAACGCGGACTCCCTGTTCCAGGGCGGCGCGGCCCAGGTGCGCGCACAGTTCGAGGAGCGCGCCGCCTTCGTCATCGCGCCGACGTCGATCTACGGGCTCGCCGCCCGCTACGACCTCGGCGCGCGCGGCGAGGTGAACCTGACCGGGCTGTTCCAGCGGGAGCAGAGCGCGTTCACGCGGCCCCCGCTTGGCTTCGAGCCGTCGTCGAGCTTCATCGGCGGGGTGAGCACGGAGCTGCACTTCCAGCCTGGGGTGATCACCCGCGCGCTCAACCTGCTCCCGGGCATCAACACTGACGCGCCCTCGCTCCTCAACGTAGCGGCGGAGGTCGCGCTGTCTCGCCCCAGGCCGAACCAGGCGGGCCAGGCGTACGTCGAAGAGTTCGAGGGCGAGGCCGGCCGCTTTATCTCGCTCGCCGAGCACAGCTGGCACTGGGGCAGCCGCCCCACCACACCACAGGGCGCGGAGCCGTTCGGCATCTCGAGCTTCGATCCGGCCGACGCGGCGGCGCTCACCTGGCAGAGCCTCCCCATCGATTCCCAGGGCCGCCCCATCCAGTTCCTGTCCCAGCAGATCGATCCCACGATCCGCGTGGTGGGCCAGGCGCAGTCGGCCGAGCCGGTTCTCTGGCTGCTGCTGAAGCCGGACACGGTGCTGGGCCTCGCCGATGCGAACACCGGCGCGCCCAACTGGGTCCGCCCGCACCGTGATGGCGCGCGCTGGCGGTCGATCACCCAGGCGCTCTCCGCCACCGGGGTCGACCTCTCGCGGGTCGAGTACATCGAGTTCTGGGTGTGGGAGGACAACCACCGGACGGCCAAGGGGAACCGCGCGGCCCTGCTCCTTGACTTCGGCTCGGTGTTCGAGGATGCGGTGGCCTGGGTGCCGGAGTACTTCAAGGTCTCCGGGACCGCGGACACGACGTGGTACGGCCAACGGTACGTGGGGCGGGGGCGCCTCGACACCGAGCGCGACGCCGTCACGCGCTCGTGGAACGCGGTGGTCGACGACGAGGGGATCCTCGGGGACCGGGTGACGGAGGGCATCGTCGACTCGACCCGGGGCGTGGTCATCGACACCCTGCCAACGTGCAGCATCACGCGGAACGGCGTGCTCCAGGCGTTCTTCTTCGGCGAGCTCCGCTCCCGGTGCGGCCGGCACAACGGCTTCGTCGACACGGAGGACCTCGACGGCGACTTCCAGCTCGACTCGGTTGCGGGTGTGCGGACCGCGGAGAGCGTTGTGCGCTTCGTGTTCCCAATCGGAGACGAGCGCTTCTTCGTGCGCGACGGCGGCATGGTGCCCGCGCCGGACGGCGGTGCGGCGGGCTGGCGGCTGTACCGCATCCCTTTCCGCACGGACACCATCCTGCAGGGAGAGGTGAACCTGCGGCAGATCCAGAGCCTGCGGCTCACGGTCGTCGCGCCGCAGACCGCGCCCCCCGGCAGGCCCAGCCCGCAGGTGTCCTTCGGGCTTGCGCGGGTGCGTCTGGTGGGTGCCTCGTGGCTCAAGCGCGCGGACACGCCGATCCGAGGGCTAGCGGGCGACCGCGGCGCGGGACTGGGCGACGTGATCGCGTCGGTGGTCAGCACCGAGAACCGCGACTTGGGCTACACGCCGCCGCCCGGCGTGTTCGACCAGGCGGGCCGTCGCGATGCCAACCTGCAGCTCGCGGCCGCGCAGATCAACGAGCGCTCGCTGCGCCTGCTCGCGACCGGACTCGAGACTGGCCAGCGCGCCGAGGCGTTCACGCGATTCACGTCCGAGGGCGACAAGAACTTCCTCAAGTACCGCAAGCTGCGCGCGTGGGCCCGCGGCCGCGGGCCGGGCTGGGAGGACGGCGACCTGCACTTCTATGTCAAGGCGGGCAAGGACCAGAACAACTTCTACCTGTACCACGCCGGCGCGCGCACCAGCTCGTGGGAGCCCGAGGTCGTGGTGGAGTTCGACCGCTGGCTCGCCCTGCGGGCCGAGGTCGAGCAGGCGTGGCTGCGCGGCGACACCCCGCAGGTGTATCCCGGATGCCCCGATACGACCCTCGTGCCCCGCGAGTCGGCCTACGTCATGTGCGACGGGCCCTACATCGCGTACGTCCGGGACCCCGCCACCGCGCCCCCCAACCTCGCGGCGGTGCAGGAGATCGCGGCCGGGATCCTGCGCGTCGACGACCGCGTCTTCGTGGGCCAGGCCGAGCTGTGGGTGAACGACATCCGCCTGAGCGACGTCGTGCAGGACGCCGGGACCGCCGCCGCCGTGGACCTCACCCTCACCGCCGCGAACGTGGGGGACGTTGTGGTGAGCTGGTCGCGGCGCGACGCGCAGTTCCGCCAGCTCGGCGAGGACCCGCGCTACCACACCGAGAACGCGGGAAGCGTCGCGGGCACCCTGCGGCTCGAGCGCTTCCTCCCCGACCGCTGGGGGATCGCCGCACCGCTCACCGTACGCTACGCCACGCGCTCGACCGACCCCTTGTACCTGGGTGGAACGGACATCCGGGCGAACGCGCTTCCCGGCTTGCGCAACCCGCGCTCGACCGCTGCGAGCTACGCCGTGTCGATCCGGCGCACCAGCCGCTCCGCCGCGCCCGTGATACGCTACCTGGTGGATCCGCTCGCGCTGACGGGCGCGTTCGCGAGCGGGAACACGCGCGCGGTGCTGTCGTCGGCCACGTCATCGAGCTACTCGCTCAACTTCGAGTACGTCCTCCCTCTGGTGTCGGGACGGCCGAAGGGCCTGCGAATCGCGCCGACGGCGGTGCGGTTCCGCTCGGGTCTCGCGGGCGAGCGCGGGTCCCGCTTCACGTACGCCGTGCCCGTCGCGCGACCCAGCGACTCGGCGCTGGTCCCCGCGCAGTCCCGCACCAAGGTGTGGCGCAGCAACGCCGGCCTGGACCTCCTGCCGCTGCCGGGCGTGCAGCTCCGGATGGACGCCGCGTCCCTGCGCGACCTGCGCGACTACGGCGACTCGACCACGATCGGGCGCCTGATGCGCCAACAGCGGCGCTCTTTCTTGGGCGCCAACGCGGGCGTTGAAACGCAGCGCAGCGTCAACACGTCGGTGAGCGTCACCCCCCAGGTGGCCGCGTGGCTCAGGCCGCGCGCCGCCATCGCGACCGCGTTCGCCTTCCACCGCGACCCCAACGGCCGAGAGGCCGTCCGCGACGTCGGCGACTCGACGGGCGGCTTCCACGTGCCGGCGGCGTTCACCACCTCCCGCCGACTGGACGTCGGGATCCAGCTTGACCCCCAGCGCTTCGGCCAGCGGGCCTTCGGCGACAGCGCCGGCCTGACGAAGCTGCTGCGCCGGCTCACCAACGTCGACGTCTCGTACGGCCGTTCGCAGGCGTCTTCCTACAACAGGGCCCCGTTCATCCCGTCGCTGGGCTACCAGCTCGCGCTCGTCGGCTTCGACCGCCTCCGCGGCCAGCGAGGCCTGCTCGCGGGCTCGGCGGTCGACCACTGGAACCTCAACGCGGCCGGGAGCGCCGTGTTCGTGCTCGGGATGCGGGTCAGCCTCAACTACCGCACGACCCGCGGAGTCGCGTGGGCGCTGCGCACCGATCAGCAGGTCCCGGTGCGCACCAGCAGCCGAGAATGGCCGTCGGGCGCGCTCAGCTGGAGCCTGACGCCGTCGCGCATCGTGCTCGGGCGAGTGCTTGCGTCGGTGAACGCGCAGCTCAACTACCGTGAGAGCCGCACCACGGCGGAGCAGCTTTCGTTCGCGGGCGGCACCGAAGGGGCCTCCGTGGCCACGACCATGGAGCGTTCGGTGCGGCCGCTCGTCTCGCTGACCTGGCGGAGGGGGATCAACACCACGGTCGACGTTTCCCGCACGAGAAGCGACCGGGTGAACGCCGGCAATCTGTTCCACACGGAGCGCGATCAGCAGAACGCCAGTCTCACCTTCGCGTTCCGGCCCCCCGCCTCGCTCGTGCGGGTGAAGAGCGATATCCGGGCGACCGCCCGCTATTCGTCGAGCGTCAACACCGTGTGCCTCCGGTCCACCGGCCGGACGACGTGCGTCCCGTATGTGGACAGCCGGCAGTCGCAGACGCAGCTTACGATGGACACCGACCTTCCACCCAGCTTGAGCGCGGGGATCCAGATGGCGCGGGTCGTGAATGACGAGCGGCAGGCCAACCGCAAGACGTCCCAGCTGGTGATCACGGCCTTCGTCGAGCTCCACACGAGCGTGGGGCAGCTCCGATGAGCCAGGCCGGTCGCGTCGCGGCCGTGGTGCTCGTCCTCGCGTGCCAGGCCCGCGGGAACGCGCGGCCCCGAGAGTTCGACGGCACGCGCGCGCTCGGCTATCTCGAGCAGCAGGTGAGCGTCGGGCCCCGCGTGCCCGGCACGCCGGCGCACGAGCGGACCGGAGACTGGATCCTCGCGGAGCTGCGTGCGCGTGCCGACAGCGTGACGGTGCAGGCGTTCACCCACGTGGCGCGCGACGGCAAACGCTTGAGCCTGCGGAACTTCCTCGCGCGGTTTCGCCCCGACGTTGCGGAGCGCGTGTTGTTGCTGGCCCACTGGGACAGCCGCCCCAAGGCCGACCAGAGCCCCAACCTCGGGGCGCAGCGCCTCCCCGTCCCGGGGGCCAACGACGGCGCCTCCGGCGTCGCCGTCCTGCTCGGGGTCGCCGACGCTCTCAAGGCGAGGCCCCCCGCCCTGGGTGTCGACCTGCTGTTCGTCGATGGCGAGGACTACGGGGACTTCGCCGACTCGACGGACGTGCTCATCGGGTCGCGCTACTTCGCGACCCACCAGCCACCCGGGTACCCTCCCCTCTTCGCGGTGCTGTTCGACATGGTCGCCGACAAGGACCAGCAGTTTTACTACGAAGGCAACTCCCAAGCGTTCGCGCCCGAAGTGGTGAGCCGCGTGTGGCGCGCCGCCGCCGACTTGGGCTACGGCCGCGTGTTCCTCCACGGGGTGAAGCACACGCTCATCGACGATCACGTGGCGCTGCAGCGCGCCGGCATCCACGCGATCGATGTCGTGGATTTCGACTACCCCTTCTGGCACACGACAGACGACACGATCGACAAGGTCTCGGCGGCTTCACTCCAAGTTGTCGGTGATGTAGCGGTGGCGCTGGTGCGCTGAAAGCGGGAGCGGGGAGCAGGGAGCGGTACCTGCCGGTTCACACCCAACCAGCGGATTGCGCCGCGGGGTACCGCTCCCCCCTCTCCGCTCCCTGCGCTTTTCCGAGCCTTGCGGCGGGATTTGGCTCCTGCGCACCGGCCGCGCGCATGCTAGCGTCGGTGTCCATGGACGACCGACGCGCCGCCTTGCTGCTCGCGCTCCTCGCCTTGGCAGGCGGCGTCGTGCGGTATGCGCTCGCCCCCGCCACCACCCCGGGCGCGGCCCCGGGTGACGTTCGACTCGTGACGTCGCGCGACGTGCCGTCGCGCACGGGGCTGCGC
>JBOHSI010000190.1:0-4581 GCA_050733055.1 Gemmatimonadales bacterium | reverse complement strand
GCGCCGGCCCGGGGGTGGGGGCGGGGGCGGGGGCGGGGGCCGACGAGTTCGGGGCTTTCCTCGCGGACGTCACGGTGACCGTCGGCAAGGCGGTCGAGGCGTGGCGCGCGCGGGTGGTGGAGGCGATCATGCGGTGGGAGGGCGAAGGCTACCGCACCCGCCGTCTGGAGCAGCTCCTGCAGCAGGCGGCGGCGGCGGCGGTGGACGAGGCGATCGTCGAGTTCGGCAACGACGTGGAGCACCTCAGGGCGCTGGAGGCGGAGGTCGCGCAGCTCGACCCGCAGGCCGCGGGGCAGAGCGTGTTTCGCGACCCGGAACGGATCGGCGAGGCGGAGGAGGTGGCGGCGAACGTGCGTGGGGGCCTGGCGCCGCCGCCCGGGCCCTCGGGGGCGTTCCCACTCTCGGCCTACGCGGTGGGGCCGTCGAACCAGGTCGCCGTGAGCGCGGTGCACGCGGTGCTGGAGCGCCCGGGGAAGAAGTACAGCCCCCTGGTGCTCGTGGGAAAAAGCGGGCTCGGGAAGACGCATCTCCTGAACGCGCTCGGGCTGGCGCTGGCGCAGCGGAAACGCGCCGTCGTGGCGTGCCTCTCCACGCAGGCCTTCGTCGACGAGCTGATCGCGGCGATCGACGGCGACCGGGTGGACTGGTGGCGCGCCCGCTACCGCCGCGCCACGGCGCTGCTGCTGGACGACATTCACCTCGTCGCGGGGAAGGAGCGGACGCAGGAGGAGCTATTCCACCTCCTCAACCTGTTCCAGGACAAGGAGCGCCAGCTTGTGTTCACGGCCCCCACGCCGCCGAACACGCTTGCCGGGATCGAGGAGCGTATCGTATCGCGGCTTGAAGGCGGGCTCGTCGCCGAGCTGAAAGACCCGGACCGCGAGGTGAAGCAGGCCGTCCTCCAGCGGATGCTGTCGCAGAACAACGTGGCGTCCGACCAGGTGCTCATCGACTATCTCGCCGACCGGCCGTGCGACTCGGTGCGCAGTCTCGTGGGGTTGGTGCAGCGTGTGGTGAGCGCGGCCGCGGCGCAGGACGTTCCGCTCACGGCCGGGCTGGCGCGCGAGGTGTTGGAGGGCCAGCCCCCGCGCGAAGGTCGCCGCAGCTTCCGCACGAGCGGCATCGTGGTGTCGAGCCTCGGCGGCATCAAGAGTCGGGAAAAAATGATCTGGGACTGGTCCGACGTGGCCGAGCGCGTGATCGAGGAGTTCCGCTGATGGCGATCAAGGGCTCGCTCAAGGAGGCCTCGCTTCCCGACGTGCTCCAGCTGCTGGCGCTCGGGCAGAAGACGGGCTGCCTCTCGATCGCGGATCGTTCCAACTTCGGCTACATCTACTTCGAGAAGGGTCGCATCTGCTACGCCTCGATCGTGAACCGGCGCGACCGGCTGGGTGACATCCTGGTGAAGCACGGCAAGATCACCGATGAGCAGCTCGCGGCCGCGATCCACCGCCAGTCCAAGGAGCACGACAAGAAGCTGGGCGAGATCCTGGTCGCGATGGGCGTGATCACCCAGGGCGACCTGGAGCGTTACATGCGGGTGCAGATCGAGGAGTCCGTCTACTACCTGTTCACGTGGACGCAGGGGACGTTCAACTTCGAGGCCGACATCCGGCCCGAGCAGCAGGACTTTCTGGTCTCGATCAACCCGGAGTCGCTGCTTCTCGAGGGCGCGCGCCGCGTGGACGAGTGGAGCCTGATCGAGAAGAAGATTCCTTCGTTCGACTTGATCTTCGTGCTCGACAAGGACCGGCTCGCGATCAGTGAGGCCAAGCTCACCGACGCCCAGCAGCGGCTGCTCCCCTTGCTCGACGGTTCGCGCGACGTGAACCAGGTCATCGAGGACTCGGGGCTCGGTGAGTTCGAGGTCGGCAAGGCGCTGTACGGCCTGGTCACGGCCGGATTCGTGCACCGGGCCGGGCGCAGGGCGTCCGCCGCCGATCAACAGATCACGGACACCCGGGTGGAGGAGCATCGCAACCTCGGTATCGCCTTCTACAAGACCGGCATGCTGGACGAGGCGGCGCGCGAGTTCCGGCGCGTGGCGGAGCTGCGGGCCGGCGAGGCGAACGCGCACTTCTACCTCGGGCTCGTGGCGCTGAAGCAGGCGCGCTGGCACGAGGCCATGGAGGCGCTGCGGCTCGCGGCGGAGAAGGGCGGCAGCCGTCCCGCCACGTTCCACAACCTCGGCTTCGCCTACGAGCAGCTCGGTCGGCTGGACGAGGCGGAGGCGGCCTACGCCGAGGCCGCCGCGCGCGCTCGCACCGATGCCATCGTGCACCTTGGCTGGGGCATCGTCGCGCTGAAGCGAGGCGACTACGCCGGGGCCGCCGGGCGGCTGGATCGCGCGAAGGAGCTGTTCGACAAGATCCCGCCGGCCGCCTGGTTCTGGGCGCGCGCGCTCACGGCCTCTTGCGCCGGCGAGTTTGAGCTCGCCCAGGAGCTCGCCGAGGAAGGCGCGGAGGCCTACCCGTCCCACGCCGCGCTGCAGAACAACCTGGCGGTGCTGAAGGAGCTTGGCGGCGACCTGCCGGGGGCGGAGGACGTGGTGCGCGCCGCGCGCAAGAACGAGCCGTCGCTCCCGCAGCTCTCCAAGAATCTCGGCGACCTTGCCTACCGCGCCTCGCGTTACGAGGAAGCGTGGGAGGCGTACAGCCGGGCCGTCCGCCTCGCGCCAGACCTCGGTGACGATGTCTACTTCAAGCTGGGCAACATCGCCTACAAGCGGAACGACCGCGAGCTCGCGACCCGGCTCTGGCGGAAGGCGCTCGAGATCAACCCGAAGCACGAGCTCGTCAAGGCGAATCTGGATACGTTGAGCGCGCTGTCGTGACGTCGGAGCAGGACGAGCGCGCGTTCCGGGCCCTGACCAAGAAGATCTCACGGGCGCGGGGCCTGGCGTGCGATGCCTACAAGAGCCGCTGCCTGCGGCGGCGCATCGCGGTGCGGATGCGCGCCCGCGCCGTGCACACCTACGACGACTACAGCCGGCTGCTCGACGCCGACCAGGGCGAGTACGACCTGCTGCTCGACGCGCTCACCATCAACGTCACGAAGTTCTTCCGCAATGTCGAGACGTGGCGGGCGCTCGAGCCGCGGCTCGAGGGGGTCTGGACGGTGCGCCACGGGCGGGTGCGGGCGTGGTCCGCCGGGTGCGCCTCCGGGGAGGAGCCGTATACGCTCGCCGTCGCGCTGGCCGAGACCGCGCGTCGGCTGGGGCAGGAGCAGCTGCTCTCGCGCGCCCGCGTGGACGCGACCGACATCGACCGCACGAGCCTCGAGCGCACGCGCGCAGCCGAGTTCCCGGACGCGGCGTTCAGCGACATGCCGGCCGAGCTGGCGCGCCGCTACTTCACGCCCGAGAGCCCGCGCCGCCCGCTTCCCGCGTTGCAGCGCCTCGTCCGCGTGCTGCCGCACGACCTCACGAGCCAGCCGCCGCCCGCCCCGCCGTACCACCTGATCGTCTGCCGCAACGTCGTGATCTACTTCGACCGCCCGATGCAGGAGCGGCTGTTCGCGACCTTCGCCGACGCGCTGGTGCCCGGCGGGATCCTCGTGCTCGGCAAGGTCGAGACGCTGTTCGGGCCGACTCGCGACCGCCTCGTGCTCGAGGACCCGCGGGAGCGCATCTATCGGAGGCCCGAGTCCGGATGAGTGCCCCCGCGCCCAAGGAGACGATCGTCAAAGTAGCCGAGTGGGCCGCGCTGCGGGGCGACGGAGTGATCGTGACGCTGGGTCTCGGTTCCTGCGTCGCGATCATGCTGCACGACGCGACTGCCGGCGCCGGCGCGATGGCGCACATCCTCCTCCCGTCCAGGAGCCTGGCGCGGGACACAACCAACCCCGCCAGGTTTCCCGAGACTGCCGTACCGTTCCTGGTCGGGCAGCTCGTGGCGCTCGGCGCGGACCCGCGGCGCCTCGTCGCGAAGCTCGCCGGAGGCGCGAGCATGTTCGCGCAGCTCATGACCCCGGGCTCGGTGCAGATGGGCGAGCGCAACATCGTGGCCGCCCGGAACGCGCTGCGCGCCGCGTCCATTCCCCTCGCGCGAGAGGCGGTGGGCGGTGGGCAGGGCCGCTCGGTGCGGTTCCACATCGTCGACGGCCGGGTCGAGATCCGCTCGGTGGGTGCGGATGCCGTCATCATCTGACGCGCGGCCGAGCGTCCTGGTCGTGGACGACAGCGCGCTGATGCGGCGCGTGGTGTGCGACGTGCTGGGGGGGGAGGGCGGCGGCGACGCCGAATTCCGGATCGTGGCGACGGCGCGCGACGGGTTCGACGCCGTGCGCAAGGTTCATCAACACGACCCGGACGTCGTCACCATGGACCTCGAGATGCCCGAGCTCGACGGCCTCGGGGCGATCGGCTACATCATGTCCGAGGCGCCGCGCCCGATCGTGGTCGTGAGTGCCCACGCGGGGCCGGGCACCGGCGCCGCGATTCGTGCCCTCGAGCTCGGCGCGGTGGAGATCGTCGCGAAGCCGGACGAGGCCAACCGGGCCGCGCTCATGCGCATGGGGCCCGAGCTCCGCGCCGCCGTGCGGCGCGCCCTCGCCGCCGACGTGTCGCGCGTGCAGGTGATG
>JBOHSI010000189.1:0-4377 GCA_050733055.1 Gemmatimonadales bacterium | reverse complement strand
AGCGGCCGCTTTCATTTGTACGAAGGGCACGCCCCGGCGGTCGCCGCGCTCCCGGTACGGGTGTTCGCCCACCTCGGCGTCCGCACGTTGATCGTGACGAACGCTGCGGGGGGGTTGCGGCTCACCTTCCGGCCCCCGGTCCTGATGCTGATCGCGGACCACATCAACCTGATGTTCAGGAACCCGCTGGTCGGCCCCGTGGAGGCAGGCGAGCAGCGCTTCCCCGATATGAGCGACCCCTACGACCCCGAGCTGCGCGCCCACGCCCGCGAGGTCGCCCGGTCCGAGAAGATCGCCCTGCAAGAGGGGGTGTACGCGGCCCTGCTCGGGCCCTCGTTCGAGACCCCGGCCGAGATCCGCATGCTCGCGCGACTCGGGGCGGACGCGGTGGGGATGTCCACCGTGCCCGAGGTGATCGCGGCGCGGGCCCGCGGGATCCGCTGCCTGGGGGTTTCCAGCATCACGAACGTGGCAGCCGGTCTGTCCGCGGCCAAGCTTTCGCACGAGGAGGTGCTGGACGCGGGCAGGCTCGTCGCGGGCCGGCTCGCCACCTTGATCCGGGGGGTGCTCACCCGCCTCTGACCCTTCCCTGACACCTTCGTTGCAACCCTTCCGTATCACAAGCTGTCATAGTTGACGTCGATCAGTCCGCCTCGGACGCCGTCGCCGGGGATTCGCACGACCACCGTCTCGAGGTGCCAATGCTTATCGCTGTCATCGCCCTGGCGAGCGCGGCCTCCGTCTTCGCGACCGCGGCGACCGACTCACCCACCGTAGCCTCGTTCCAGGCGAGCACCATCGTCGCCGACTCGCCGGTGGTCGCACCGCAGGTCGTGCGGGCCATCCGGCTTGCCCGCCCCCCGGTCGTCGACGGCTCGCTGAGCGACCAGCTCTGGCTGGGCGCGGACCGTGTCACCGGTTTCCTGCAGCGGGACCCCAACGAAGGGACGCAGCCGACGGAGAGCACCGTGGTGTACGTGGCGTACGACGACGCGGCGCTGTACATCGGCGCCCGGATGCACGATGCCCACCCGGATTCGATCGTCGCCCGGCTCGGTCGGCGGGACGCCCTCACCAACTCCGATGCCTTCACCGTTTTCATCGATCCCTACCACGACCGGCGCAGCGGCTACTACTTCGGCGTGAACGCCGCCGGGACGCTGTCGGACGGCACGCTGTACAACGACGAGTGGGACGACAACTCCTGGGACGGGGTGTGGGAGGGGAAGGTCGCCCGTGACTCCCTGGGCTGGACGGCGGAGCTGCGGATCCCGTACTCCCAGCTGCGATTCATCCACCGGCCGGAGTATCTGTGGGGGATCAACTTCAAGCGCGAGATCGCGCGCAAGAACGAGCGGGATTATCTCGTCTACACGCCGAAGAGCGGCAGCGGCTTCGTCTCGCGCTTCGTCGACCTGGTGGGGATCGAGCGGGTCACCCCGCCGCCGCGCCTCGAGGTGCTGCCGTACACGACCGGCAAGGCGGAGTTCTCGCCGCACGCGGGGGGCGACCCCTTCAACGACGGCTCGACCCTCACGCCGGGCCTCGGCGCCGACGCGCGAATCGGGCTCGGGCCGAACCTCACGCTCAATGCCACGGTAAACCCGGACTTCGGCCAGGTCGAGGTGGACCCGGCGGTGGTGAACCTCAGCGACGCGGAGACGTTCTTCCAGGAGAAGCGCCCGTTCTTCATCGAGGCGTCGTCGATCTTCAACTTCGGCCGAGGCGGGGCGCGTAACTACTGGGGCTTCAATTGGAGCGAGCCGCAGTTCTTCTACAGCCGCCGCATCGGGCGCGGGCCCCAGGGGAGCATGCCGGATGCGGACTACTCGGACGTGCCCGCGGGCGCGCACATCCTCGGGGCCCTCAAGCTGACGGGCAAGGCGGGGGGCAGCTGGAACGTCGGCGCGCTCTCCGCGGTGACGGCGCGGGAGACGGCCCGCTTCGAGACGGCCGGCGTGCGGTTCAAGAAAGAGGTCGAGCCGTTCGCCTACTACGGCGTGTTCCGGGCGCAGAAGGAGTTTCCCGAGGGGCGCCAAGGACTGGGCATCATCTCCACAGTGGCTGCGCGCCGATTCAAGGATGCCACGCTGCGCGGCGACCTGAACGGAAACTCGCTCGCGCTCGGGGTGGACGGGTGGAGGTTCCTGGACCACGACAAGAAATGGGTGGTCACGGGCTGGGCCGGGGTCACCCGCGTGACGGGCGACGCCGCCCGGATCACGTCGCTCCAGCAGGACCCGCGGCACTACTTCCAGCAGCCCGACGCCGGTCACGTGAGCGTCGACCCGAACGCCACGTCGCTCACCGGCTGGGGGGCCCGCGTCTACCTCAACAAGCAGAAGGGCAACTGGTTCTCCAACTCGGCGATCGGCGTCATCGCGCCCAAGTTCGACGTGCACGACGTCGGCTTCCTGTGGCGGACGGGGCTCATCAACATGCACATCGGCGCCGGGTATTCCTGGACGAAGCCGGGCAACGTCGTCCGCTACGCCGAAGTGGGCGGGGCGCTGTTTCGGACCTACGACTGGGATGGCAACATCAACTGGACGGGCGTGTTTCACTTCGGCAGCCTGCAGCTGCTCAACTACCAGCAGTTCAACTGGGATCTCGCCTACAACCCCTGGACCGTGAACAATCGACGGACCCGCGGTGGCCCGCTCAGCCTCAACCCGCCGGGTTACCAGGTCGACGTCGGTTGGAACTCGGACAGCCGCAAGGCCTGGGTCGTCAACGTCTGGACTGGCACGTACCAGGCCGAGAGCGGCCGCAACTGGTACCTGTCCCCGAGCCTCGAGCTGCGGCCCGCGTCAAACGTTTCGGTGAGCATGGGGCCGAACGTGTTCCAGGAGAGGACGCCAGTGCAGTACGTCGGCACGTTCGACGCTGCGGCGGTGACCGCGACGTACGGCAAGCGCTACGTCTTTGGCGCGCTGCACCAGACGGAGCTGTCGGCGGGGATCCGGCTCAACTGGACGTACACGCCGAAGCTGTCGCTCCAGCTCTACGCCCAACCGCTCATCTCCGCCGGTCGCTACACCGCGTTCAAGGAGCTGGCCCGGCCTCGCACGTTCGATTTCAGCCAGTACGGCCGCGACGTCGGCACGATCAGCCTCGATACGAGCGGCACCTATCACGTGCAGGCGAGCGCCGCGCCGAGCGACACCTTCAGCTTTGCGGATCCGAACTTCAACGTCGTGTCGCTGCGCGGGAACGCGGTGTTGCGGTGGGAGTACCTGCCCGGCTCGACGATCTACTTCGTCTGGACGCAGAGCCGCTCGGACGACGAGAACATCGGCGACTTCCAGTTCCGGCGATCGCTGGGCCGGCTGCTGCATGCCAAGGCGGACAACATCTTGCTGGTGAAGGTCACCTACTGGTGGAACCCGTAGACGTGGTCGGACGCGGCGGGTACACGGCGACGTCGGATCCCACGGCGCAGACGACGGAGGCCGGCTTTCGGTCGTTTAGGAGGCGCCACTCCCTACCGTACAATTCCCCGAAATCGACCTCGTAGTCGACCTCTCTCACCTCCCGCACTGCCCACGCCGGATGCGCCACCCGGAACGTCCGCAGCCGCCCGCTGCGGTCGCCGCGGCAGCCATGCGTACGCTCCGTGAGGTAGTGCTCGAAGGACGTTGGCGCAGGCGCGGCGGCCGCGTGCGAGCCCACGACGGTCACGCGATACTCGGGCCGCGCGAGCCCGAACCGGTACTCGACTCGCACTCCGTCGGCGTGCTCGGCGATGCGCGCCTCGATCCTGGCAAGCTGGAACGGCTCGCCGTAATGCAGCCGGCCGACGGCGGCGATGAGCCGGCTGGGGACGAGCTCGCGCACGAACGCCACCGCTGGATCCGCCCCGTGCCGCACGTACGTCCTGAAGTTCACCTGCGGATGCGTTGCGAACCCCGGGATGCGCCAGCCGAGCACGCGGACGTCGAGCATCTGGAGCGCGACCAGGCTCACGTGCGTCCGGCCGTTCCAGCGATCGGGATCGACCCCTGGCGGGATGTGCGCCCGCACGAGCTCCTCGGGAGCCTCGAAGGTGATGAGGACCACGTTGGACCAGCGGGCGGTGAGAAAGGGACGGGGCGTCAGGGCTCTACCGTTTGGCCAATGCAGCCAGCCGTGACGGGTTCGCTCGAATGTACCACCTGACCCGGTTCAGTTCACGACTATCCCGGATGATGCGATCGAAGTAGTTGCGCTGCCAGACGGCTGGGCCCGATGTGCGCCGCATTTCATTGACACGTTTCGAGACGGCTGATTTGAAGGATCGCACGATTGCCCCCAACGACCCGGGCGTCACACAACCCGGAGAGGCAATCGTAGGGTGAACCGGTAAGTGTAGGGGCGCAGCATGCTGCGCCCCTACAC
>JBOHSI010000188.1:0-7604 GCA_050733055.1 Gemmatimonadales bacterium | reverse complement strand
GCGTAGACGCGCCGCCGCGACGGCAACTGACGCGGCGGCGCGCCACGCCCGGCGCGTGCTCCAGCACGTGGCCGGCGCCGATACCCGTCGCCCGTTGGTCACGAGGCGCACCGCGCGCGCATTCTCGGTGAACGCCAGGCCCGCCTCGCGCACCACCTGCGCCAGCCCCGGCGCGGACACCCACGCGGGAGGGACGAATCCGATCGGCTCGAGCCCGCAGGACCGGAGCACGGCCAGCCCCCGGCCGATGCGCGCGGCGGCGTCGGCGGGCGGCAGGGAGGCGAACTCCCCCTCTCGATCGGTCCGACCGAACGTACGGAGCCGGTGCGCGAGCGAGCGCGGCTGGCCGACTTCGTCGTGGCGCAGGCCGTGCAGCACAATCTCGGCGCCGCGCGCCGCGCGCTCGCGCAGCTCTGCGGCGAACTCCGGAGCCTCCTCGAGCGGCCAGCCCCCGTGCCAGCGGGGCACCACCAGCAAGGCGTGGCGACGGACGCCGCACTCCTCGAGCAGGCGGTACAGCGTCTCGAGTCGCCGGGCGTGGGCCGGCGTGACGTCGTGAATCGCCACCAGCAGCTGCCGCGGCCTCACTGGAACCATCCCTGCCGCTGCACTCCGAGCGTGAAGGTCAGGCGTCCCTCGAAGCGGTTCTCGGTGCGGCCGCGCTGGTGCCCGCTGTTCACGACATGGTGAAGCCCGGCGTTGGCCGCGAGGCTGAGCGCGCCCTGGCGTCCCGAGACGCCAAGCGCGACACGATAGGTCCGCTCCATCGTCCCGATGAACACGGTCGGGGTGGCGCCTGCGGCTGCGTCAGTGGCGGGAAACGGGTCGGTAATCCGGCCCTCACCCTGCCGCAGCAGAGTCAGCTCCGGGGTGAGGAGCCAGTGGACGGTCGCGGGAACCGTGACCAATAAGGAAAGCTGGTCGCCGTCAGCGAAGTTGCGGCCCAGCCCCACGCCTGCGTCCCACAAGCCCTCGAAGTGGTCGAGGGTGCGAAGCGCGAGGCTCGTTGCCAGGGTGTAGTACGCGCGCCATGCTCCCCAACTCCCCAACGGTCCAGACCCGACCACGATGAAGGCGTAGCGGTCGGGGACGCGTGTCGGACCGGTCCGGTTCTCGTACTGGATGTCGTCGATCCCCAGTTGCATTTGGAGTGTGGTCCGTCGGCTCACACGCCACTGGGCGTCGAGGCCCACGAGGACATTCCCCCCCTCGTCACCCAAGCCGTACTGGTTGGCGAGGACGAGCAGCGTCACGGGGTTCCGGTAGCGGGCATCGAAGCTCCGGTCCACGCCGGCCAGCACGCTCGTCTCCCAGAGGCCAAGCTGCAGCCGGTCGGACAACCTGGCGTCGATCCGGTGCGCAAAGAAATAGCGCTGCACCGTCTGGCTTGCCGCGTCGGTTTCGTCGCGCAGCTGGGCCGCGAACGCGGACAGCTTCAGGCTGCGGCCTCCCACTTCGAAGCCCGCCCCGGGGCGCGGGTAGCCGTAGTTGCTCACACCGATGCCCGGCACAACCGGCGGGCCCCAGTTCATGTCCATCTGGCCGTAGTACAGCCGGGCCCAGCGGAACTGCGCGCTGATGTAGCCTTCGCTGTGCCGGCCGGTGAACTGGAGATCCTTGCGGCCCGGCCAGTCGGGATCGGTTACGAGCCGGGGCTCCGCAGTGGGGCGGCTCACGAGCGCAAGGTTGCCGAACACCGCCTCCGCGAGCACGTCCGCGTACGGCCGGGTCCCGCCGGGGCCCGCCGGATGGAGGGCGTCGCGTCGTGCGTGGCTATACGCCTGCGCGCCGCCCCGCCCGGCGAGGCGCCACCAGGCGTCGCCGCTCGGGTCCTCGAACTCGACGCGTAGCGCCCGGATCAGCCGGCCGCTCGGCGTGTCGGGGGTGGAGTCGGCGGCCGCGAGCACCCGCCGCGCGTCGGCGCGCCGGAACGGGCGCACCAGCGGGGAAGGGTCCTCGACGTCCCCCCGGGCGATGAGGTGCTCGAGCGCGGGCAAGCACGGGTCATCGAGTGCGACGTATGGCGACGCTTGCGCGTGGGCCGTGTCCGGGACGCGAAGGACGAGGAGCAGCAGTGTGGTAAGCGAGCTGCGCAAGAATGGTGGTGCTCGTTTCAATGAGCTACTCGGGGACACGCGCGTGAGCGAAGAAAGATGCACGCGCTCCGTGCCGCGTCAAACGCATCGAGGGACCAGGAGTGCGTCGCCGGCCGCGGCGGCGCCGAGAGCGCCGGTGGCGGTGAGGAAGAAGCCGCGTCGGGTGATGGCAGCCATGCGCCGAAAGCTAATGGCGCCTCAACACGGAGAATGAGCGGTTACAGCGCCAGCAGCCGCCGCATGTCCCCGCGGTGATCAGTCGTCCCGCTCGAACGCTTGCGGAATCGTACGGCGAATCGGTGTGTCTGTGGGGTGACAGGGGGCACGCGTTGCGGCGCGGCTCAAGCCGCGGCTCGGCGTCCGCCGCTGAAGCGGCGATCCCGCGCCCGTTATCGATCCACCCCGGGCTTGCGCCCGGGGTCCGCAGGGCTCGCGGTGCGTCAGCTGCGGAAGGCGAGCACGACGAGGGCGAGGACCGCGGAGGCCCAGGCTCGGCCGCCGAGTCAATCCCCGATGATCTCCTTGAGCCCGTCGACGACCGTGGCTACCTCCTCCGGCGTGGCCCGAGCGAGTCGTTTCCCGATGCGTTCCACGGCGAGCGTGCGGACCTGGCTCACCTTCACCCAGGAGGGCTTGGGGAGACGACCGGATCGGAGCGGGACGGTGAGGGGAAAGGCTGCGCGCTGCGGCTGGCCGGTGATGGCGACGGCGATGACGGTACCGGACCGTTCGTTGAAGATGTCGTGGCTGAGGACTAGCACGGGACGTCGTCCGGTCTGCTCGCGGCCCCGCGTCGGCCTGAGATCCGCCCAACGGATCTCACCTCTCAGTATGCGGGCCACCGGCTCAGGTCAGAGCCCAGGCCCTCCTCGGCGAGGGCTCTTTCGGCGGCAGGATCGAGCTTGGCGCATTCGCGTGCCAGGCGGGTGCGCTCGAGCCGCTCGAGGTGGTCGTCGAGGGCGCGCTGAATCGCCCGGCTGCGACTCGGGAACGCTCCCTCGCGGACCAGGCGATCGACGCGGGCCAGCGTGTCCCGGTCGAGCGAGACGGCGATCTTGGATCGCGGCATGGTATGACGATATGTCATACCCCTCCGACTGCAAGCGCGACTTCCACGCTTCGGAATCTGGGTGGGTGGCGGGATCGAGCGGTATCGCAACGTCGCAGCCGGGGCTTCAAAAACGCGGGGCAGAGGAGGAACGCCCTGGGTGCGCCACCGTGGGCTTGCGCCCGTCAGCCGCGCAGCGCGGCGACGGCCTCTCACCAAACGTCGGGCTCCCCCAAGCGGACCGCCGCGTCGGCGCCGATGTTCTCGAGCAGGGGGCGAGCATTGTGAGCCGATCCTCGTCCGTGAGGAACAGCTTCCCCCTGAACATTTCGATTTTCTCGGGCGTCTGAGCCCAGCGGGCCGGGGCTTCTGAAGCGGTCCATGCGCGCCCCTCGCGCCGGATGTCCCAGGGCATCGGTTCCAGGAACGCTACCGGACCGCGCTGATGATCATTACAGCCAGTACCAGCACCACAGCCGGTACTAGCACCATGGCCCAACAGAACGCGGCGAGCTTGATGATCTCGGTCGCAAATTCCGCGAAGTGCTTTCCCAGGAGGCGGTCAAGCCGCTCGTAATCCTGCTCGGCAAGCCGCTGGGGAGGATCGAGACGTGTGGCGGGGTAGCTGCTGAACGCATGCATCTGAGGTCCCCGAGGCAAAGGGTTGGTCCACAATATCAGGGAGCCGTTGATCGCGAGCATAGAGCAAAAAAACGCGAACTCCGCCGGCTGGTTGGGTGTTCCCCGGGCTAGCGCCCGGGGTCAGCCCAGGTGCGGAGGCCGGCCGGTCAGCGACGGGCCCGCTGGAGGTCCAGGTGGGTTGGCGCTACCCGCGCAGGGAGAGCCCGATCATGGCAAGGAGGATGGTGACCCAGAGGCCGACCATCCAGCGAACCAGTTTGGTCTCGACCGCCGCCAGGCCCTCGGCAATCTGGTTTGACAGGGTGGCACGGACCTCGGCGAGCCGCTGCTCGAGCTTCGCGTCCAGCTGGCTCCAGCGACTTCCCCACTTCGCGTCCAGCTCGGCGAGCCGCTGCTCGAGCTTCGCATCAAAACGTGCGAAGTTGAGCTCGTTCAGCTCGCGCAGGTCGGCGCGATACGTGGCGTCCACGGCGTTCAACCAATCCACGAGTTCGTTGGTGATGTCGTCGCCAAAGGTTTCGTAGAACCTGCGGGACAGCGTGGCCGTGACCGGCACGAGGCGCTCCAGGAATCGCGAGCCACGAATCTGCGGTGACGTCGGGGGTGGCACGCCATCATAACATCGCGGGGCTGGTCAAAGCGTTGCATACCCCAATGTCTGCTCGGCTCGGCCGCCGAGTCAAGGCGTGCGCCGGGGGGCGCGCCGTCGCGCGGGGAAGGTCCGAGCTGCGCCACCTCGAGCGCGCCTTCTGGATCTCCACTCGCAGCTCAGCGATCCGGTGCTCCCACTTGATGTCGAGGTCCGGGCGGAGGGTCGCGAAGCGCTGCTCGAACTTCGCGTCGAGTTCGCTCCACCTGGACCCCCACTTCGCGTCAAGCTCGGCGAGCCGCTGCTCGAGCTTGGCGTCGCAGCTTCGCCCGCGAGGTCGGAGGAGACCTGCTTGGGGGACGCGACGACGACGGAGCTCGCCGAGACGGCGTTCACTCTGTAACGCTCTGCCCCGAGCGGAGATTTCGCAAGCGCCTGCTGGCGCTCCAACCCCACCCTGACGGTGGCAGGTCCTGCTGCATCAAGTCCGCGAACGTCCCGCCGCTGGAGCCGCAGGGAGACGGCTCTTCGAGGCGCTTCGGGCACCCGGGCTTACGGCAGGTCGGCGCACAGCGCCGTGAGCGCCGCGTGCTCACGGTCCGAGCGGTGGCGAAGAAGTCCGGGCGCTCGAGGCTCAAGTACGACTGGCGCCTGTCAGTCGAAGCGCGTACATTAATTGCATTCATTAATAATGAAGGTATGTCATGAAGCGATCGTCTCGGGTGTCGGAGCCAGTCCCGGTGCAGGTGTACCTCCGTCCTGCGGAACGGGCGCGGCTCGAGCGACTGGCTGCCGAGCTCAAGGCCAGCCGGGCGGACGTGTTGCGCCGGGGGCTGGAGGTGCTCGAGCGGTTGGTGCTGGATCCGGAGCACCATCCGCTCCTCAAGTTGGCGGGTGTAGGCAGGGGGGGCCGCGGCCCGGAGGTGCATTACGACGTCGCGGTTGAGCACGACCGGTATCTCGCGGACGTGTTGCCCGCGCGGTGGGGCTACTCACGCCTCGCCCCCCTGAAGCGGAGGCGCCGGCGGTCCAAGCGGCGCTGAGGCCGTGGCTCCTCCCGAGCTGTTCATCGACAGCAGCGCGTGGCTCCCTTACGTCTACCCCGGTCGAGCCGAAGCCGAGCGCGCGCTTCATCGGCTCGTGCTGGCCACGATCGGACATCTGCTACGGACTGGCGCGCGCGTGGTGACCTCCAACCTGGTGGTTGCCGAAACGCATCAGTTACTGCTGCTCAGAGATCGCCGGGCGACCGCGCTGCAGTTCCTGCACGCGGTTCTGGGACCGGGCCTCGAGGTGGTTTGGAGCACGGCCGACCTGGAGCGGCGGGCGCTGCGGGAGTGGATCGAGCCGTTCGACGACCAGGACTTCTCCCTAACCGACGCCGTGAGCTTCACCGTCATGCGGGATCGCGGCATCCGCCAGGCATTGGCCCTGGACCGGCACTTCGCCATCGCGGGGTTTGAATTGCTCCCGCCACGGGGCCGCCGTTAAACCGGGGGCGTAGCCTCGGGTTGGCCTACCTCATTAGCCGGCTTGAGGCGTGCCGCCTCCGGAAGGTCATCGTATTGCCGCGGGAGGTGTCATAACGTTGCGCCGACGTGGTGAGTCGGCGCGGGCTCGAGCTTCGCGTCGAAGCGCGCGAAGTTCAGCTCGTTGAGCTCTCTGAAGTCGGCCCGGTAGGTGGCGTCCACGTCGTTGAACCAGTTCACGAGCTCGTTGAATGAGGGAGCGGGGAGCAGGGAGCGGTACCTTTCGGTTCCGAGACCGGCTCCGTGCAGGCCGAGGCTCGCTCCGAGTCTGAGCGAACTGCTCTTTGCTCCCTGCTTCGTGAGAATGTCTGCTCGGCTCGGCCGCCGAGTTAAGCGGTGCGGGGGTGGGGGCGTGCAGCCGCAGTGCCCGGCTGTAATGACCGGAGGTGGAATCAATCCACCCGGGCTTGCGCCCGGGGTCGGCAGACTCACGGTGGGTCAGCGGCGGAAGGCGAGCACGACGAGGGTGAGGACGACGGAGGCCCAGAAGCCGAACATCCATTTCAGGAGACTGCTTTTCAACTCGCTCAGGCTTTGGGCCAGCTCTTTTCTTAGAGTGTCTCCAAGCGCCGCGAGTCTCGCTTCTAGCGCGCCCCAGCGGCCGCCCCACTTCGCGTCCAACTCGGCCAGCCGCTCGCCGAGCTTCGCATCAAAACGTGCGAAGTTGAGATCGTTCAGCTCTCGCAGGTCAGCGCGATACGTGGCGTCCACCTCGTTGAACCAATTCACGAGCTCGTTGGCGATCTCGTCGCCGAACGTGTCGTAGAACTTGCGGGACAGCTTGGCCGTGACCGGCACGCGGGGCTCCAGGAATCGCGAGCCACGAATCTGCGGTGACGTCGGGGGTGGCACGCCATCATAACATCGCGGGCCTGGTCAAAGCGTTGCATACCCCAATGTCCGCTCGGCTCGGCCGCCGAGTCAAGCGGTGCGGGGGGGGGCGTGGTTGTGCGGGGGGCAGGGTTGGTGTGGGGCCACCAGTAAGCCCTTGCGGGGGGATGGTTCGTGCTGCGCCGCCTTGAACCCCGGGCATCCCTCTCCCTCACCCGCGCCTCGCTCGGCGTCGGTGCGAGTCAATGGGGCCCAATCTCTTGACAGTGCAACTTTTGTTTCATACCTTCGGTCTCCATGGTTGCCACCGTGAAGCTGCGCAAGCAGGGGGGGTCGCTCGCCGCGACCTTGCCGGCCGATCTCGTGAAGAAGCTCGGGGTGCGCGCGGGGGAGTCGCTCTATCTTGTGGAAGTCACGCCAGGGGAGTTTCGTCTCACGGCGCACGACCCGGCGACCGTGGCGGCGCTGAAGGCGCACGACAAGATCATGCGGCAGTACCGTGACGCCTTCCGCGCGCTCGCGGAGTAGAGGGCGCCGGGTTCGGGAAGGGCAGGGGCGTCCCGCGCCCCGCTGGCTGTCGGTCGACGCGATCCTGGCCATGCATGCCGAACAGGTGCAGCGTTTCGGTGGCAGCCCGGGCGTGCTCAACCTCGGCGCGGTGGAGGCGGCGCTCGACCGACCGCGCAACCAGTTTCACTATCGCCGGGACGCCGATCTCGCAGACCTGGCGGCCGCGTATCTCGTCGGCCTCACGAACGGCCACGGCTTCGTGGACGGCAACAAGCGGATCGGCGCGGCGACGATGCTCGTGTTTCTCGCGCTCAATCACCAACCGCTGGACGTGCCGCCCGCCGAGCTGTACGCCCTGG
>JBOHSI010000187.1:0-5951 GCA_050733055.1 Gemmatimonadales bacterium | reverse complement strand
CGGCGGGTGGGTGGGAGCTCCGGCACGCGCCCGCGCTCGCGGGCGGCGCGCCGGCCACGTTTCCCGCGCCGCTGCCGTTCGAGGCCGCCCCCGCGGTGCCCGTGCGTGAGACGGGGTACGCCGCTTGGCCATCGCTCCGGCCGCATTTTTGGTTGCCCCTCTTCCTCGATGCGGGGCCGAGCGGGCGGTTTTTCGGCGGTGTCACCGCTGGAACGGACGCGCTGCAGCGCTTCGCCTACTTCGCCGCGGGCCTCGCGGCGGCGAGTCCGTTCCGCGCGATCGGCTACTTCGGGGGCGTGTGGAACGGGCTGGGCAATCCCACGCTCGACGTCTCCGCGTCGAGCACCTGGGGAGACGTGCTCGCGGGCGTTACGCTCTCCGAGCGCGAGCAGGACGCGGCGCTGGGCGTGTCGTTCGTCGCGCGGCGGTGGCGGACCTTCGCGACCGTGCGCGTCGCGGGCGAATTCGAAGGCACGCGGCTCGTGACGATCCCCGACACGTCGCTCGGGGATGTGTGCTCGGGTTGCGAGAACCGCGATCTCGTGGGCGGCTCGGTGACCGTCGCGCTCTCGCACGCTGAGTCGGCGCCGCTCGCCGTGTCTCTCCAGAAGGGCTTCGTCTGGTCCGCGACGTACCGGCGGCGCGAGCAGCAGGGGACCGCCCGCTTCTCGAACGAAGTGCGCTCCCGGCTCGGCTTGTACGCCCGCGTTCCGGGGCTCGGCGGCTTCGCGCATCACGTGCTCGCGCTGCGGCTCGCCGCCGGTGCGACGGACGGTCCGCTCGGCGATCTGCTCAAAGTCGGCGGGGTCTCCTCCCGAGGCATCAGCCTCGGGGTCGATCAGTCGCTGGGCGGGACGCGCGCGTTCCCGGTGCGGGGGTACGGCGGGAGCGAGCTGCGCGGCCAGCGGGTCGCGACGGCGACGATCGAGTATCGCCTGCCGCTGGCGCTTGTCGGCAAGCCGCTCGGCCACCTCCCGTTCGGCGCCGACAAGCTGTGGCTCAACGTGTTCGGCGACGCGGGGGATGCATGGCCGCCGGGCGCCGAGCCGCAGCTCACCCGGCTCGCTTCGGCGGGGCTCGAGCTCGCGGGCGACCTCACGATCAACTACGACTTCCTGGTGCAGGTGCGGCTCGGCCTGGCGGAGCCGCTTGCCGATCCGCCTTCGGGTGCAGCGCGGCGTGCGCAGATCTATCTCGCGTTCGCCTCGGACTTTTGAGTTCGGCTGAGCCACCTGAACGTGAGGTCGGTTGCGGGATATAAGTGGATCATGCCGATCGCCGCGATGCGTCCAAGGGAGTTGCATGCGGACCGTCGAGATCTGCGACCGCCACCGGTGAGTCGATCGTCCGGCGCCGCCGATGCGTCATCGTCGCGCGCCAGTGAGTTGACACCCGCTCCGACGGACCCCTAAGTTTCCCGACTCCGATGTACTGCTCCCGCTGCGGCACTCAGAACGACGATGCCAGCAAGTTTTGCCGGTCCTGCGGGCTGGACCTCGCGGCGACTCCTCTGCGGGATCCGCCACAGGAGGTGACGGAGTTCGATCTCGTCCGCGAGCAGCTCAAAGACGAGTACGAGATTCTCGAGGAGTTGGGCCGCGGCGGCATGGCGATCGTGTTCAAGGCGCGCGAGAAGCAGCTCGAGCGCGACGTCGCGATCAAGGTCCTCCCGTTCTCGCTCGCGTTCGACAAGGAGTTCGTCGAGCGCTTCCAGCGCGAGGCTCGCACCAGCGCCAAGCTGGAGCACCCGAGCATCATTCCGATCTATCGCGTCGGCAAGAGCGGCCGCTGTATCTACTTCGTGATGAAGTTCCTGCGCGGCAAGCCGCTCTCGAGCGTGCTCGCCGCGCGGGGTTCCTTGCCCCCCGCGGAGATCCGGCAGGTCCTCGTCCAGGTCGCGCGCGCCCTCGCCTACGCGCACAAGAGCGGCATCGTGCACCGCGACATCAAGCCCGACAACATCATGTTCGACGAGCACGGTCAGGCAGTCGTCACCGACTTCGGGATCGCCAAGGCGGCGACCGGGGGCAAGCTCACGGGCACGGGGATGTCGATCGGCACGCCGCACTACATGAGCCCGGAGCAGGCGCGGGCCCAGCCGCTCGACGGCCGGAGCGACCTCTATTCCCTGGGGGTCGTCGCCTACCAGTGCCTCACCGGCAGCGTGCCTTTCGACGGCGAGGACTCGTTCTCCATCGGCTACAAGCACATCATGGAGGAAGTGCCCACTCCGCCGCTCGAGACCTACGACCAGCGCACGGTGTTCGAGATCATCCGCAGGATGATGGCGAAGACGCCCGAGGACCGCTTTCAGACGGCGGATGAGCTGGTCCAGGCGCTCGAGGCAGGCGGGACGTTCACCGCCGTGGGGCTCGCCACCGCGGCCACACGGGCCATCCCGTCCCTCGCCGCCGCGCGCCTCGCCGCTGCGCCGACGACCCCGCTCCCCCGCACACCAGCGGGGGTGGGGCCGGGGGCCACTGAACCCAAACACCGTTCCGTGGCGGCGGGGATCGGCCTGTGGATCGTCGTCGTGATCGTGGCGCTCGGCGCCCCCGGGCTGTACGCCTACAAGAAGGGCTTGCTATTCTTCGCGCACGGCACCCCGCGCGACTCGGTCGCCGCAGCACTCCGCGACACGCTCGATCAAATGCTTTCGGACACGGGCGGGCCTCCCGTGACATCTCCCGACATCGGCCCGGCCTCCCTTGCCCCCGCGGGCGACCAGGGACGCCCCCCCGTGGCGCCGGGGACGCCGGGGCGGCTCACCCTGCAAGGGGTGCCGCCGGGCGGGCGCGTCACCCTCAACGGCCAACCCCTCCGCGGCACCCAAGGCGACGTGCCCCCCGGGACGTACACGCTCGCCGTCCTGGCGGACGGCTTCAGTCCGTTCGAGCGCCAGGTGATCGTCACCGCCGGCGCACCCCTCACCGTGAAAGTCGCGATGCAGCCGGCCACGATCGGCGGTGCGGGAGACGGCGCGGACGGGCCGTGCGAGGTGTACGGACCGGCATACAACCAGGACAACATCTGCTTCGACACCCGGCCGGTCCCGCTCTCGCACACGCGGATCCCGGTTCCGGCGGAGGCGCCTATCTTCCCGCGGCAGGCGATTCTCCTGATCCACGTCTCCCGCGAGGGCAGCACGCTCGATGCCCGCGTGTTCGGACCGTCCAACCTCGACACCTTCAACAACCAGTCCCTGGATATGGCGAGGAACCTGCGCTGGAACCCCGCCCAGAAGAACGGCGAGCCGGTGGACGCGTGGGTGCAGTGGCCGTTCCAGCCCGTGAGGCAGTAATCGACCTCCATCCGACGGCATTCATCGCGCCCGGCGCCGTCGTGCTGGGGGATGTGACGCTGGGCGCGCGCTCGAGCGTCTGGTACGGTGCCGTGTTGCGCGCCGACATGGCGCCGATCGTGGTTGGGGAGGCGACGAACCTCCAGGACGGTACGATCGTGCACGTGGACGCCCGGAAGCCAGCGCGCATCGGCGCTCGCGTGGGAGTCGGCCACCGCGCCATCCTACACGCCTGCACTGTGGAGGACGACTGCCTGATCGGCATGGGGAGTGTGTTGTTGAACGATGTCCACATCGGCACGGGGAGCGTGGTGGCGGCAGGCGCGGTGGTGCCGGAGGGCACCCGGGTCCCCCCCGGATCGCTGGTCGTCGGGGTGCCGGCACGGGTCACGCGAGCGGTGGACGGCGCCCTGCGCGAGCGGATCCGCCACACCTGGGAGCACTATGTCGCGGAGGCCGAGCGACACCGCGCCGGAGTGTTCCCGCTCGCGCAGACAAGTTTGTGATGTGAATTGGTGAATTCGTTGTGCGGGCGGGGCTGTCGCGCGTGTTGCTCGGATCCGCTCCGGGGCCTACCTTGACCCTCCGCGTCTTTTCGGTCTCGCGCGCCGCTAAATTTCATATAGCCAGACCGTTTGTGAGCCAGCTCACACCGTGAGGGACGAGCCAGGATGACCCCTTCCACCCGCAGCAGCACGCTCGATCTGAGTCCCAACGCCATCACCGTGCTCGAGCGGCGCTACCTGGTGAAGGACGACCAGGGCAAGCCGGTGGAGCAGCCCGAAGACCTGTTGCGACGCGTCGCGCGCACGGTGGCGGCGCCGGACGAGCACTACGGCGCTTCGGACAAGGCGGTGGAGGGCCTCGCGGGGACGTTCTTCGACCTGATGGCGACCCGCGTGTGGATGCCCAATTCGCCCACGCTCATGAACGCGGGCCGGCCGCTGGGGCAGCTGTCCGCCTGCTTCGTGCTTCCGGTGGACGACTGCCTCTCCAACGGCCAGAGCGGCATCTACGACACCCTCCGCGCCATGGCCCTGGTTCACCAATCCGGCGGCGGTACGGGCTTCTCGTTCTCGCGGCTGCGGCCCAAGAACGACGTGGTGCGCTCCACCATGGGTGTGGCATCGGGTCCGGTGTCGTTCATGAAGCTGTACGACGCGTCGACGGACGTCGTGAAGCAGGGCGGCACCCGCCGCGGCGCCAACATGGGGATCCTGCGGGTGGACCACCCCGACATCCTCGAGTTCATCAGTTGCAAGGACGACCTCACGCAGGTGACGAACTTCAACATCTCGGTTGCCGTGACGGACGCGTTCATGAAGGCCCTCGAGGCGGGCACCGGCTACGATCTGATCCATCCGCGGACGGGGCGGGTCGTGGGCCAGCGGGACGCACACGAGGTGTTCCGGAAAATCGTCCACGGCGCTTGGAAGACCGGCGAGCCAGGCGTGTACTTCATCGACCGGGCGAATCACCACAACCCGGTGCCGCACCTGGGGAGCTACGAAGCCACGAACCCTTGCGGCGAGCAACCGCTGCTTCCGTACGACGTGTGCAACCTCGGCTCGATCAACGTCGGCCTGTTCGCGAAGGACGGGGACGTAGACTGGGACCGCCTGCGCACGGCGGTGCACCTGTGTACGCATTTCCTCGACAACGTCATCGACGCCAACAGGTATCCGCTGCCGGAGATCGATAGCCTGGCGCAGCGAATCCGGCGGATCGGACTTGGGGTGATGGGCTGGGCGGACCTGCTCGTGCGGCTCGGCATTCCGTACAATTCGGACGAGGGTGTCGGCCTCGGCCGGACGCTCATGGCGTTCGTGGACGAGGAGGCGAAGGTCGCCTCCGAGCATCTCGCCGAGCAGCGCGGCGCGTTTCCCGAGTGGGAGCGCTCCATCTGGGGCTCCGACGCCACGTGCGCGCGCGACGCCCGGGGCGAGCGAATCCGCCCGATGCGCCGGCTCCGGAACTGCAATCTGACGACCGTGGCACCCACCGGGACGATCTCGATCATCGCCGGCTGCTCGTCGGGGATCGAGCCGCTATTCGCGGTCGCATTCATGCGGAACCAGGCGGGCGTGCTGATGCCCGATGTGAACGAGGACTTCGTCGCCATCGCGAAACGGGAAGGTTGGTACTCGGACGACCTGATCCGGCGCATCGCCGAGGCCGGCCACATCCACTTCGATGATGTGCCGTCCCCGTGGCAGCGCGTCTTCGTCACGGCGCACGACGTGACGCCCGAATGGCACATCCGCATGCAGGCGGCGTTCCAGGAGTTCACCGATTCGGCGATCTCGAAGACCTGCAACTTCCCACGCGAGGCCACAGAGGAGGACGTCGAGCAGATCTACCGCTTTGCCTATGCGCGTGGCTGCAAGGGGGTCACGGTGTACCGCGACGCCTCTCGCGATATGCAGGTGCTCTCGACCGGGGCCACCGCGAAGCAAGTGCAGCAGGCCGCCGGGGCGCCGCCGCCCGGGGACGGGAACGACGTGCAGCGCCAGCTCGCCGACGCCCTGGGGCGCCTCGCCGAGCTCGAGGCGGAGCTCGAGCGCACACGTGCGCAGCTGCACGAGGCGGAGGCGGAGAACTTGCAGCGTCGCGCCAAGCGCTCGCGTCCCGATCTCCTCAAGGGCTCGAC
>JBOHSI010000186.1:0-8356 GCA_050733055.1 Gemmatimonadales bacterium | reverse complement strand
GCCCTGGATGCCTACGTCGAGAGCGCCGTCAAAGCGGTGCGGGCCCTCACGACGAGCGTGTCCGCGCCGCGCGAGATCGTGCTCTCGGGGCGCCTTGCGCACGTGGACGCGGTGAGCCGCGCGATCGCCTCGCGCCTCGAAGCCATCGCCCCCGTGCGGCTGCTCGGGGGGCTCGGGTCGCACGCCAAGGAGGGGGCGCAGGGTGCCGCGTTGATCGCCGACGGGCTCGCCGGCGGCACGCGCGCGGAGCTGGTGCACACGCTCGGCATCCGCGAGGCGCGGGGGAGCGCACTCGATCACCTGTACGTCGTCCCCCCGCGCATGGCGCGACAGCGGCTGGGACTCTCCTGATGGCCACCCGCGTGCTCATCGCCGGCGTGTCGGCCCGCGGGCTGGCGGAGTCCGCCGCGCGGGCGGGGTACGAGGTCGTGGCCGTGGACGGGTTCGGGGATCTCGATCTGCGCGCGTGTGCCGCGGACGTGCGCGTCGCCCGCGTCGGGGGGCGGTTCCGCGCGCGGACGGCCGCGGCCGTGGCGCGTGAGGTCGCCTGCGACGCCGTCGTCTACGAAGCGAGCTTCGACAACCACCCCGACGCGGTCCGAGAGCTCGCCCGGGCCGGGCGCACGTTGTGGGGTAATCCGCCGGCGGTCCTCGCGCGGGTGCGGGACCCGCTGCGCCTCGCCGGGGCGATCAGGGCCGCGGGATTCCCGACGCCGCTCGTGCGCCGAACCAAACCGCCCGCCGCGCTACGGGCGACGTGGCTGGCCAAGCCGCTTCGCTCGGGCGGCGGGGAGGGCGTGACGCCATGGCGGCGTGGCACACCGCTGGCGCGCGGCAGCTATCTCCAGCAGCGGATCGGCGGGGTGCCGGGGTCCATTGTCTTCGCCGCCGACGGCCGACACGCCGCGCCGCTGGGGCTGTCCCGCATCCTCGCCGGGGAGCGCGTCTTCGGGGCCGATGGATTCCGCTATTGCGGCAATATCCTCCTGCCCGCGGGCGACAGGGAGCTGCTCGCCCGGGCAACCGGGCTCGCGCAGGCAGTCACCGCGGCGTTCGGGCTGGTGGGCGTCAACGGCATCGACTTCGTCGCACGGCGCGGTGTCCCCTACCCGATAGAGGTGAACCCCCGCTACACCGCCGCGATGGAGCTGGTCGAGCGCGCGTACGGGCTCTCGATCTTCGAGATCCATGCCGGGGCCTGCGCCGGGAACCTACCGGCGTTCGACCTCGCGCGTGCGCGGCGCGGCGCCCCGGGGGTGATCGGCAAGGCGATCCTTTACGCGCGGGTCGGCGCCACGCTGGGTGACACGCGCGCCTGGCTCGCCGACCCGACCGTCCGCGACATCTCGCCGCCGGGTACGCGCTTCGCTCCGCGCGACCCCGTGTGCACGGTCTTCGCGCGCGGTCGCGACGCGGCGGCGTGTCTGGCCGCGCTGGCCCGGCGCGCCGCCGCGTTGTATCGGGACCTCGAGCGCTGTGAGCCGCGCATCGCATGAGCGACCGCAGCGTTGAGCACGTCACCTGCCTCGGCTGCGGGTGCGCATGCGACGACATCACGGTCGTCGTGAGAACCGATCGCATCGCCGAGGCACGCAGTGCCTGTGCGCTGGGCGCGGCATGGTTCGGGGACGGCCAGGTGCCACGCGAGATCCGCGGAAACGGCCGCAAGACGTCGCTCGAGCAGGCGATCGGCGCGGCAGCCCAGATCTTGAAAGGGGCGACGCGGCCGCTGGTCTACGTCGCCGCCGACGTGTCGTGCGAAACGCAGCGCGGAGCCATCGCCGTCGCCGACCGGCTGCGAGCGGCGCTGGACAGCCTCGCCGCGACCGCCGCGCCGGGCATCCTCGCCGCCCAATGCCGTGGCCGCGCCGGGGCGACGCTCGGCGAAATCCGTCAGCGCGCCGACGTGATCGTGTTCTGGGGCGTGGACCCGGCGGAGCGCTACCCGCGCTTCAGCTCGCGCTACGCGATCGACCCGCGCGGGCTCGACGCCCCCGCGGGACGCCACAGCCGCACCGTGATCGCGGTGGATGTCGGCCAAGCCCTGGGTCCCGCGGACGCCGACGCCCGGGTCGCGGTCGCAAGCGACGACGAGGTGGAGGCGCTCGCCGTCATGCGCGCCGTGATCCAGGGCCGCATCAGCGGGGACGACTCCCGCTTCCGCCCTGTCGCCGACCTCGCGCGCCGGATGGCGCAGGGCCGCTACGTCGCCATCGTCGCCGACGCGGAGCCCGGCCCCGCCTCGGCAGACCCGGACCGCGGCGAGGCCCTCGTCACGCTCGCGCAGGCGCTGAACGGGCCGACCCGCTGCGCGCTCTCGACCTTGCGGGCCGGCGGCAACCGCTCGGGCGCGGACGCGGTGTTCACGTGGCAGACGGGATTCCCGTTCGCCGTGGACTTCGCGCCCGGGCACCCCACGTACCGCCCCCACGCGGGGGCGGGTACGCTGCTCGGGGCAGGCGAGGTCGACGCGGCCCTGGTGATCGGCTCCCCGGGAAGCCTGCCCCACGAGGTCGCAAAGGGGCTGGCGAGCGTGTCGACCATCGTGATCGGGCCACGGGCCAGTGCGGCGACGTTCCAGCCCGCCGTCGCGATCGACACCGGGGTCGCGGGGATCCACGAAGGCGGGACGGCCTTCCGGATGGACGACGTGCCGCTCCCGCTTCGCCCCCCGCTCGGGGGGGCCGGGGGGGGGGCCGGGGGGGCCGGCCGGGGGGGGCTGCCGCTCGCGACGGACGTCGTGCACGCGCTGCGCGAGCGGCTCGGAATATGAGCAAGCCGTCGCAGCTGCGGATTGCCGGCGGCACCGTCTATGACCCGGCGAACGGAGTAGACGGCATGGTGCGCGACGTCTGCATCGAAGGCGAGCGTATCGTCGCCGACCTCCCCGCTGGCGCGCCGCGCCTCGACGCCCGCGGAATGATCGTGATGCCGGGCGGCGTGGACATCCACGCGCACGTGGCCGGCTCGAGCGTGAACCACGGCCGCCGGCTCTTGCCGGACGAACACGCGGCGGACCCCGTGCCCGCGCCGCGGCTCGCCGAGGGCGCCGTCTCGCGCTCGGGCACGGGCGGGACGATTCCGAGCACGTTCGCGACGGGCTACCGCTATGCCGGGCTCGGCTACACCACCGCGATGGAGGCGGCCGTCGCTCCGCTCGCCGCGCGGCACGCCCACGCCGAGCTCGACGACACGCCGATCATCGACGCGGGCTTTTTTGTGCTGCTCGGCAACGACGACTACCTGCTCCGCCAAATCGCCGCGGGGGAAACGGCGCGCGCGCGCGACTACGCCGCGTGGCTGCTCGGTGCCACGCGGGGGTATGCGATCAAGATCGTGAACCCGGGCGGGATCGCGCGCTGGAAATCGGGGGCGGGTGGTCCGGAGCGCAACGTCGCCGGGCTCGACGATCCCGTGGGATCAAGCGCGGTCACGCCGCGCAAGATCCTCGAGACGCTCGCCGGCGCGGCCAACGCCCTCGAGCTCCCGCACCCGGTGCACATCCACTGCAACAATCTGGGGCAACCGGGAAACGTCGAGACCACACTCGCCAGCATGCGGGCGCTCGCGGGGCGACGGGCGCACTTCACGCATCTCCAGTTCCACAGTTACGGCGGCGAGCGAGGGAAAAACTGGAAATCCGCTGCGAAAGAAGTGATCGAATACGTCAACACGCACGACGAAGTGAGTGCGGACGTCGGTCAGGTCATGTTCGGCCCGGCGACGACGCTCACCGCCGACGGTCCGGTCGAGCACCTGCTCTACGCCAGCTCCGGCCGGAAGTGGGTGAACGTGGACATCGAGCTCGAGACCGGATGTGGGATCGTGCCCTACTCGTACAAGGAGCGGGCCGCGGTCGCGGCGCTTCAATGGGGGGTCGGACTCGAGCTGTTCCTGCTGGCGCGCGATCCGTGGCGGGTCGTGCTCTCGACCGACCATCCGAACGGCGGCTCGTTCCTCTCCTATCCGCGGCTCATCCGGCTGCTCATGGACCGCGCCTACCGCGACGAGCAGCTGAAGCGGGTGAATCAGAAGCTGCTCGCGGGGAGCGCGCTCCTGGACGGCCTGGCGCGGGAGTACACGCTGACCGAGGTCGCCATCGTCACTCGCGCTGGGCCCGCCCGGTTGCTGGGCCTGAAGACCAAGGGACACCTGGCTACGGGCGCGGACGCGGACGTCACGATTTACTCGGACGACGCGGACCGGGCGAAGATGTTCTCCACGCCGCGCTATGTGATCAAAGCAGGGACGCTCGTGGTCGAGGAAGGGCAGCTGCGTCGCGCCCCCGACGGGCGCCGGCTCGCCGTTCGGCCGCAGTACGACGCGGCCGTGACGAAGGACCTGAAACGCTTCTTCGACGAGTACGCCTCAGTGTCGTTCGAGAACTATGGGGCGGAGCCAGTGCCATGATCATCAACGGCGTGACGATCGAGGACACGTTCGCGGAGGCGTTCACCATGCGGGTCGCCCGGCTCCTCATTACCGGCCGCACCGCCAAGTGGGCGCGGGAGGCGGCGACCAAGCTCACCGGCTTCGCGACTTCGGTGATTGGTTGCAAGTGCGAGGCGGGAATCGAGCGCGGGCTCGGGGAGCGCGAGACCCCCGACGGACGCGCCGGAGTGAGCGTGCTGTTCCTCACGACGGACAAGGCCAGCCTGCCCGAACAGTTGATCGTGCGCCTCGGCCAGACGGTGCTCACGTGCCCCACGACCGCGTGTTTCGACGGGCTCCGCGACGTCCCGGACCGGCTGGGGGTGGGCAAGGCGCTCCGGGTCTTCGGCGACGGGTTCCAGTCGAGCAAGGTGATCGACGGCAGGCGTTACTGGCGCATACCGGTGATGGAAGGGGAGTTCCTCATCGAGGAGACCTTCGGGATGCAAAAGGGGGTCGGGGGCGGGAATTTCCTGATCCTCGCCGAGGACGCGGACGCCGCGCTCGGCGCCGCGGAGGCCGCGGTGGAAGCGATGACCGATCGTCCCGGCGTCATCCTGCCGTTCCCGGGCGGCGTAGTGCGGAGCGGGAGCAAAGTCGGCTCGAAGCGCTACAAAAGCATGATCGCCACGACGAACGACGCCTACAGCCCGACGCTGCGCGCGATCACGCAGTCCCAGCTTCCCGAAGGCGTGAACAGCGTGCTCGAAATCGTGCTCGATGGCACGGACACCCCGGCGATCGAAGCGGCGATGCGATCGGGGATCCGCGCGGCCTGCCGGCCGGGCGTGAAAGCGATCTCGGCCGGGAACTACGGCGGGAAGCTCGGGCCGCACCACTTCCATTTGAGGAAGATCATGGCATGAGCGACGCCGTCACCCTCTCGCTCGCCCACCCGCCCGAACACGCACTGGTCGCTGAGTGTATCGCGGCCGACCGGTTCGCGGGGCTCGCGACGCAGGAGATCGCGGACCTCCCTGTCCTCCACGGCGGCCGTGCGGGGCGGTTGGGCGACTTCTTCCGGGTGGCCGGCGAGCGCTCGGGTACCGTGCGGCTCGAGGGAAGCCTCGAACGGATCGAAGGAATCGGCGCCGGGATGGCGGGTGGAGAGATCGTGATCGAGGGCAACGCGGGGCGGGACCTGGGGCTCGCGATGACGGGCGGCCGGATCGACGTGCGCGGCAACGCGGGTGACAACGCGGGCGGCGCCCGCCCGGGTGCTTCCCGAGGCATGACCGGCGGCGAGATCGTGATCCGCGGAAACGCGGGAGCCGACTCCGCCGCCAGGATGCGTCGGGGAATCGTGGTCGTGACCGGGGACGCGGGCCGCGGGGCGGGGGGAGGGATGATCGCCGGAACGGCCGTGGTGTTCGGGCAGGCGGGTCCGGGCGCGGGGCGGTTCCTGAAGCGCGGCACGATCATCGCGCTCGGCACGATCGACCGGCCGGCGACCTTCCGGTACGCCTGCACCTACCGGCCGCCGCATATTCCGCTCCTGCTCGGCTATCTACGCGCGCGCTACGGCTTGCCCGTGGCGGACGGCCAGATCGGCGGGCGCTACGAGCGCTACTCGGGTGACATGGCCGAGCTCGGCAAGGGGGAGATCCTGCAATGGGTGGCGGAGTGAACGGGGTCGTGCTGAATCTCAACGAGCGGGCGTGGGAGATCGCCGACCTGCTGGTGGCGAACGCGGGCGCGCGGCGCGTCGCTGCGCGCACGCTGCCGGGGGGTGCGCGCGTGATCGACGCGGGGATCGACGTGCCGGGCGGCCACGGCGCCGGGCTCGCGCTCGCGGAGATCTGCATGGGCGGGCTCGGCGACATCGACTACGCGCCGGTCGTCATCGGGGGAGAATCATGGTCCGGCGTGCGCGTGTGGACCGACCATCCCGCGGTGAGCTGCATGGCGTCGCAGTACGCGGGCTGGGCGATCCAAGTGGGGAAGTATTTCGCCATGGGATCGGGGCCACTCCGGGCGCACGCACGCGTGGAGAAGGAGCTGTTCGGGAAGCTCGCGTACGGCGAGCAGGCGCGTCGCGGTGTGCTCGTGCTCGAGACGCGCAGCCCCCCGACGGACGACGTCGCGGCCTGGGTTGCGCAGAAGGCGGGACTCACGCCCTCGCAGCTGACGTTCGTCGTGGCGCCGACCGCGAGCCTCGCAGGCGGGGTGCAGATCGCGGCCCGCATCCTCGAAACCGGGCTCCACAAGATGGACACGCTGGGCTTCGACCTGAGGAAGGTCGTGAGCGGGATCGGCACGGCGCCGCTGCCGCCGGTGGCGAAGAACGATCTCCGCGCCATCGGCCGCACGAACGACTGCATCCTCTACGGCGGCCAGGCCCGCTACACCGTCAACGCCGAGGACGCCGAGCTCGCCGAGCTCGCGCCCAAGGTCCCGGCCTCGGCCTCGAAGGACTACGGGACGCCGTTCTACGAGATCTTCAAGCGCTACGAAGGGGACTTTTACAAGATCGACCCGCTGCTCTTCAGCCCCGCCGAGGTGTGGCTGACGAGCGTGCAGAGCGGCAAGACGTATCACGCGGGACGCTTGAATCCCGAAGTGTTGCGAGCCTCGCTGCTCGAGAGCTGAGGCGCGCACGCGTACACACCCCAGAACCGAAGGAGAGCTCTCATGCACCGTGTGGCTCTCAGCCTATCCGCCCTCGCCCTAGTGGCCGCGTGCTCCAGGCCAGCGCCGCAGCAACAGCAGGCCACTGGGCCAGGCCCGCACTGGGTGATCGTCGTGCTCTACCACCAGCCTAAGGACACGGCCGCTTTCGAGACGTACTATTTCGGAACGCACCTGCCCCTGGCTGCCTCAGTCAAAGCGGAGGTCGGATTCACTCGCGCGGTCTTCGTGAAGTTCACGCACAACTTGGATGGCAGCGGGCCAGCGTACTACCGCAAGGCCGAGCTGTGGTTCGATTCTGAGGCGGCGCTCCAAAAGGGCATCGCGACGCCGGGGTTCAAGAAGATCGGGGACGATTTCAAGAACTTCGTCACGGGCGGACTCACCGCGCTCGTGAGCGTGGAGAGTCCGAAGTAGGTGCACGTCGCGATTCTCGCCGCGCGGCAAGGCTGGCACACCGACGAGCTGTGCCGCGCGCTCGGCGAGCGGGGGCACGCAGCGCGGGTGCTTCCCTACGAGGCGCTCGTGGCGCGCGTCGGAGGCGCGCAGGCGGGACTCTGCGCCGCCGGCGAAGACCTCGCCGCCTGCGCCGCGGTGCTCGCCCGCATCATCCCCGCCGGGTCGCTCGAGCAGATCATCTTCCGGGTGGATGCGCTGCACGCCCTGGAAGAGCGCGGCACCCCGGTGATCAACTCGCCACGCACGATCGAGCGCACGGTGGACAAGCTGTGGACGTCCGCGCTGCTCGCCCAGGCTGGGCTCGCGGTGCCCGAGACGGTCGTATGCGAGAGCCCCGACGAGGCGCTCTCGGCGTTCCGCGCGCTCGGGGACGTGATCGTGAAGCCGCTGTTCGGCTCGATGGGCCTCGGGATGGTGCGGGTGAGCAACGAGGAGATGGCATTCCGCGTGTTCCGCGCGCTGGAGACCATCCGCGGCGTATATTATCTTCAGCGCGCCATCGACCACGCGGGCTGTGACGTACGCGCCTTCGTGGTCGGTGACCGGGTGCTCGGCGCGATCGAGCGCAGCGCGCCCGGCTGGAAGACCAACTTGGCGCGCGGCGGGCGGGCGCGTCCGACCGCATTGTCCGCAGAGTGGTCCGACCTGGCCCTGTCCGCGGCGCGCGCGGTCGGCGCCGAGTACGCCGGCGTCGACTTGCTCCCGGCGCGCGGCGGCACGGTCTACGTAGTCGAGGTGAACGGCATCCCGGGATGGCGCGGCCTGCAGGAAGCGACCTCCATCGACGTCGCGGGCGCGATCGTCGAGCATCTCCTCGGGCGCGTGGCGCGGCGGTGAT
>JBOHSI010000185.1:0-4413 GCA_050733055.1 Gemmatimonadales bacterium | reverse complement strand
GCCATCCCCCGGATCTCCGTCTACATCCACAAGTTCAACTATTCGCACGACATGGTACTCGGCACCGGCCGGTTCGCGATGCACCTCCTGCGCAACGACCAGTTCGACCTGATCCACCGTCTGGGGTTCGGAAGCGGGCGGGCGCGCGAGAAGCTCGCGGACATTCCGCATCACCTGGGGAGCCTGGGCATCCCGGTGCTGGACGAGTGTTACGCCCACTTCGAGTGCCGCGTCGCGAACGTGATGGACACGGGGAGCTCGACGTGCTTTCTCGGCGAGGTGGCCGCGGTGGGGTTCGGGAAGCACAGCCGCGCGACGGGAGTCGTGATGACCGCGGCCTACTTCCGCGCCAACATGCCGCCCGAGTGGCGGCCCGAGTACGAGGCGCAACTCAAGGCCGCCCAGCGGTTCGCGGAGGAGCGCTCGCGGGACATCCGGGCGGTGATCTGGCGGGACCTCTCACCCTGACTCCCGGCTACGCGACTGCCAAACGCCGGCCCACGGCGCGGGGCTAGCCCGCGGCGTTGCGTTCCTGCGTCTGCTCCCGCATCGAATCGTGCGGCTGGGCGCTGACCCAGACGCCCGGGTGGGGAATCGTGACGGTGAACCCGTCGGTCGCGCGGGGAGGCCGCGCCGCGTAGGCAGCGAGCGCCTCCCGCCACTGGCGCGGCAGCTGTTCCGCCGAGCGCAACGGCAGCGCGATGCAATTCCCCACCCGGCCGAGGACGGTGCTTTCGACGACGTCGGTGAGCGGTCGCCCTGCGGGGTCACGGAGTTTCGACAGCGCCACGTGCCGCGCCGCGGGGTCACCCGCCGAGATGATCGCGGTCGAGTAGTACAGCAGATTCGCCTCGACGTGATCCAGCAGCAGGCCGAACTCGCCGCGGCTCGCCGCGCCCTCCGTGCCCAGCAGGCGCTCGAGCTGGGGGACGAGGCTCCGGTCGAGCAGCGTGCGGCGGAAGATGTACCCGAACCGCCGCACGACGTCGGGCGTCGCCACGTTGGGCAGCCGGAAGGGAACGAAGATGACGGGGCGCACGCGCGGCGTCCGCACCACGACCCTGAAGCGCTCGAGCGGCTCGAAGAAATGGAACGTGACCAGACGGTCCGGGCTCGTGTTCCGCACCGTGCGGATCGCCGCCTGCGACGGCGCCTCGTGGTTCGCATCGACGACACCGAGCGGCCGGCGCCGCAGCGCGTGGCTCATCCGCTCCGTGCGGTCGCGGATCATGTGGACGGTGTCGCTCGCCGCGGCGTCCAGCCCGGGCTCGGACAGCGTCAGCGGGTCGAGCTGGAGCTCGGGTCGGAGCGCCGTCACGAGGTCGCCGAACATCGAGCTTCCCACCATGCGGGCGAGGATCTGCAGCGGGCGCTCACGCCCCTCGACGTCGCGGCGCCACCGGCCGTCGAGCACCGCCAGGCGGGCTTCGTCTCCGGGTGTGAGCGATATGCTGTAGAGCAGCTCGCCCCATTGCACGCCGAGGGATTGCCAGTACTCCTCGACTTCGATCAGCGCCCCGTAGCGCATCGACGTCGCCTGGTCGGCGGGAAGCGCAAAGAAGTCCACCGCCGCGTCGCGCGGCGCCTGCGCCGGCTCGGCCGTCCGCTCGACGAACATCACGAGCCGCTGGAAGTAGAGCACGTGCCCGGGCGTTTCGGCCTGTTCGGCAGGGCGCGGTGACGGAGCGGCGGTGATCGGATCGGGTTCGCTGCGGTCCGGGCGGTCGCCGCGCTCACCGCGGCCCACGGGGGGGGCGGTCTTCGGGAGCCACGTCGGCGCCGCAAGGTCGATGGGACCCTGGGCCAGCGTCGCCGTGACGAGCTCGATCGGCTCCTCGTTGCGGAGCCCGACGCGCAGCCGGAGCTTGGGCACGTCGCGGCACGGGATCTCGACCGTTCCGTCCGCCTCGCTCACCCAGTACCCGGCTGGATTGCCGCTCTTGTCGAGCACCGTCACGGGCACGCCCGGAGCGGGCTTGCCCGTGTCCTGGTGTACGATCCGGAAGATCCAGACGTCCTTCGCGCCGCGGGCCATAGGGGGCACCAATATGCAGCCAGCAGGGTGAAACGGACAGCGACGCAGCTCTCACCCGGATGGTAACTTGTTGCCCGGGCCGATCTTGCTCTGGGGCTACCGATGCGCCGCCGGCACGAACACGCCGTGGAAGTCGCCCGTCTCCTGATTGCCCAGCTTCACGATCTCGACGAGCTTCCGCCCCGGCACGTCCACGATCGCCACTCCGGGCGTTTCCCCCACCGTGGCGTGCGGCATCGTCGGGGCGGGTTTCGGCCCCCGCAGCGTCAGGTACGCGCGGCTCGCGTCGGGTGACAGCGCGATCAGATCGGGCGTCCTGCCGACGAACGCGATCGTGGCGTAGCGGTGATCCGCGCTGCGGATCGTGGCGAGCGGGTGGATGGTCACGTTGCTCGACACGCGGTGGACGATCCACAGGTCTTTGCGCTTGGCGTCAATCGCGACGCCGTGGGCGTCCTGGCCCGTAGCCGAGAGGTTGTGCGTGCGGAGCAGCCGCGGCTCGCGGGCCGAGAGGTCAAACACGTAGAGCCACGACGAGTGCATGTCGCCGGCCGTGACGTAGAGTTCGCGCCGGTCCGGGGACGGCGCAAAACCGCAGCCGTGCTGAGCCACGTCGTTGCGGCCCCAGGCCTTCGTGACCTTCCATTGCTCGATGTCCACGACGGCGAGTCCGCCGTTGAAGAGCGTCACGAGCATCGCGCGACCGTCTTTCGAGAACCCGAGACACACGGGGCGGCGGCTCGGGAACCTGGTCGTATCGGCGAGCGCCGGATCGGCCTTCAGGTCGAGCCACCGCGCCACGGTCCAGCTCGAGCCACCCGCCCCCCCCTCGCGCACGATCTCGGTGATGGTCTCGCCGCGGTCCGGCTTTCCCTCGGGGCTGACCGCCTGCGGGCCGATGTTGGTCACGTAGATCCGGTCCGATCGCGAGGGATTCGGTTGGGCGGCGTGCGGCGACTTGCCGACCGGCTGGATCACCGCCTTGACGCTGCCGTCGTTGCGGTCGAGGACCGTGACCGAGTTGGAGACCGTGTTGGCGCTATAGACGAACCCGTCTCCCGGGACGCCCCACAGCATGTGGGGGCGCCGGGCGTTGCCGAGCGCGGCGCTGTCCACGGTTCGCTGCACGCTGCCTGCGGGATCGAGCGCATAGAGGAGGTTGCCGTTTTGATCCGCTGCCCAGACCTCGTAGGCCGAGCTGGGCAGCGAACGCGGAGTGGGGTAGCCGACTGCAAGCCCGGCGACGAGGACGGCGCCCGCGGTCAGCGATGCACGAGCGGTCATCGCGGGACTCCCGGAAAAGGGGTGCATGATTCTGCGCCCGGGGCTGAGGAGCGTCAAGCAAGGGCGATCGAGATCAGGGGCGGCGTCGGCGAGAAGCAGCAGGCCAACCGAAGTCGTTGGCCCGCCGGGAGTAGCGGCGGTCGGACTCGAACCGACGACCCGCGGATTATGATTTTCAATCCGCCTAACCAACCCTGTTGCGCCGAATCGCTAACTGTTTATCCTAGAAATTGATACCGCGTTGACCGGAACGTCCCCGTGCATCCCTGTTGCACCGATTTCAGCCTCGCGGTTTACATGGAGTATACAAGAACGCCCCCCGAGTCGAATGACCCGAGGGGCGTTTTCGGTCCTAAGCATCACGCGGTGCCGAACATCGCTTCCAGCTTGTCGACCGCGGCTTCCTGCATGGTGGGTTGCACGTGCTGATAGACGTTCATCGTCGTCGTTACATCTTTATGCCCGAGCCGCTCGCTCACGACCTGCACCGGGATGCCGCCCGCGAGCAGCATCGTCGCGCACGTGTGGCGCAGATCGTACACCCGGAACTTCGGGTAGAACACCCGCCGCGGCGTCGGGCCACTACGCGGTTTCGTCGGCGCCGGTCCCCACGTCCCGAGATCGCCATCCACGCCCTCCGGGCCGTTCGCGGCCGCCATCACCCGCCGAAAGGATACGTCGTAGAGGTTGCTCGCGATCAGGGGCGGACCGCAGGGCACCGTGAACACGAACCCGTGGTCTTGGTAGTCGGCGCCGAGCGCCAGGCGCTCCTGCGCCTGGTGCGCCTTCCACCGCCGGAGCTCCCGCACCGCCACGTCCGGTAACGGCACGTCGCGCCGTCCGCGCCGGGTCTTCGGCGGCGTGAGCTGCCACCCCGCCACGCCCCGAATACGGGTGAGCGAGTGCCGGACGCGCACGATCCCGGCCGTGACGTTCGCCCACGTGAGCCCGAACGCCTCGCCGGGCCGCAGGCCGCCGAGCAACAGGACGTGCCACAACGCGGCGTAGCGGTCGGCCCGCGCGGCCGCGAGGAACCGCGCCGCCTGCTCCTGCGTCAACGCCTGGGCGCGCGACTCGTCGTCGTCGTCGTGGAC
>JBOHSI010000184.1:0-8428 GCA_050733055.1 Gemmatimonadales bacterium | reverse complement strand
GCTCCACCACCATGCGCCGCGCCGTCTCGGGATCGGGCGCGCTGCCGCCGTTGAACGACGGCCCGGAGGTGTACAGGGTGGGCCCGAGCAGCTCGTGGCGCCGCAGCCGCTCGCGCAACACGAGGTGTGCGGGATGCCCCAGCATGCCGCGAATCGTCGTCACGCCGTTGGCGAGATACAGGAACAGCACGCGCTCGGCATACCCCGCGCCGAGCTGCTGCTCGGCCTGGGGCCCGGGCACGTGCGCGTGCATCTCGGCGAGGCCCGGGATGAGATATTTGCCGCGCGCGTTTACGCGCACGGCGCCCGTCGGCGCACGAATTGCGGCCGCCGGGCCGATCGCGGCGATGCGGTCGCCGCGTACCACGACCGTCTGATCCTCGAGCACGCGCTCGCGGTCCATGGGGACCACGCCGACATTCGTGAACACGACGACGCGCTCCTGGGCGCCGAGCGGCGCCGCAAGGAGGAGCGCGAAAGGAATCACGGCCCAACGCATCACAGTCCCCGCGAAACGGTGCGAAAACTTGCACCGCCCCGCCGCCGGCCGCCACTACGCGAAATACGAATCCCCCCACCCGACGTCGAACACGCCATCACACTGGATACAACGCATGTTCACAGGCCCTTGGGGAAGCCGAGCCCGCGCCTGGCACTGCGGGCACACGGCATAGCGGGGACCCCAGCTCTGCGGCACCCGCGAGTTCGCCGGGCGCGGCACGATCGCCCACACGGTCGGCGGTCGAGACGCCATCTGCACCATGCCGAGCGGAACGTTGACGCTGCGTTCATGCACGTTCAGGATCGCGTCGGAAGCCGTCACCCGCAGCACGCGATACCAGGCGCCGCGCCGGAGCGGCACGCTACCTTCGGCCCGCAGCCGGGCCCACTGTGTACCGATCATAGGAGAACCTCCCTCACGCAACAGCTTGGGGAATCTCCCGGGCTCGCCCGGTGACAGCCGTCACCCCCCCTCGGGGCGGATGCGCGCCCCGTCTACGCGACCAGCGGCGGCGCCGCGTCGTTCTCGCGGATGGTCAGGAAGTCCGTGCGAACCTTGTTCCACTCCTGAAGCACGAACCCGTGGGACTCGAACAATGCGTGAATCGCCGCGGCGTCGTGCCCGACGATCTCCTCGAGGATCGGCACGAGCACGCTCAGCGCGTGGTCGCTCAGAACGGTGCGCTTCGCGATCGGCGTGAGGTACTGGGCCTCCGATACGGAGATCGTGAATCCGTTCAGACGATTGACGTGGAGCATCACGTGAACGTCCGAGCCACCATCGCCCACGTAAATGACGCGGTCGTGGCTCACCGGGATCTTCGCGCGGAGCTCCTCGAGCACGGCCACTTTGCCGTAGCCGGCCGGGACCCGCTCGATGGACTGGATCTCGCCGGACGCGGGATCGTAGCGGAACTGCGTCCCGTAGATGTGATCCGGCGGCACGAGGCCTTCCAGGGCCGACTGGATCACCTCTGCGGGAGCCGCCGATATGACGTAGAAGTCGAAGCTGTAGCCGTCGACTTGGCCGAGCAGGCGCGACAGCAACCCGAGGTTCTGCTTCAGACGAACCCGTTTTCCCACCTCGAGCAGATGCTCCCGCCGCACGCGACGATACTCCGGATCGTGCAGCAGCAGATACGCCAGCTCGGCCCCTTGCTGGACCAGGTGGATGGAAGACAATCCCGCGGCCTTCTCCCGGAAGCCCGAGATCCCGAGCAGCTCGCTCAGCACGATGCCCGAATCGTTGAAGCTCAATGTTTGGTCGAAGTCGCTGGCCAGCAGATATCGTTTCATCAAGTCCTTCCTCGTAAACCCAACGCCCCCCCCGGAACCAGCTCCGGAGGGGGCGTCGGCACACTATGGTACCGCCCAGCAGGCTGGCTGGTAACTAGGGCCCCACCGGCATGCGAGCAGAGGCATGTGGCGATGCAGGGTGAGTTGGATGGCCATTAGTCGCGCCGCACTCTAGAACGGCGCGGCTGACCTGTCAAGTTCCGGACCCAGGCAACCGCTTCGGCGGCAGGCAGTTGCAAAGGTGACCCAGATGAGATCCTGGCAGCACGGTGACAGAGATCCGTGCCGGTCCTGAGTTTTGAACGTTCGTGTGGAAAACTCAGACGATAGTGTTGCACGCTTGCTACATGTGAGCGGGATCGGGTGCTGGGCGAAGTGCCCCGGGGGCTCAAACGGCTAAGACGCGACGGGCACAGGATTTGCGCCCCAAGGCCGTCGTGAGCCCGCACTCGAGCCCTTGGATGCTGCGCGCGAACCGAGAAGCTGCAGGAGACGCAGGTCCAGCCCCGTCGGCTGATGCAAGCCAGCCGGGGCTGGACCGCGCGCCCGTGCCGGTCAAGGTGAAGGGATCCCTCGACCGCATGGCCCAATGGATGCGCGAGCAGTTCCCGCGGGCGAAAACGCGGGTGACCGAGGACCGCAGCGCCGAGGCGTATCTGTTCCGCGTCGAGCAGGGTGCCCCCTCGCCCTGCTTGCTGATCTCTCAGGCAGTCTTCCACCGCTACGGCGTCGAGGAAATCATCGCCGCGCTCGGGCGCCACCACGTTGCCGCCAGACTGCGGAGTGACCCGATCACGCGCTTGCGCTGCGTCGAGCAGGAAGGTCACATAACGGTCGTGGCGCGGCCCAGCTGGCGACTGCGCCAACCGCGGGCGCGACCGATGTTCACGGGACCGAGCCACGAGCTCGACGCGCTCCAATTGGCCGCGGTGATCGTGGCCGCCCTCCCCGAGGCCGTGGTGGTAACGGCGCTCGATCGCAGCGTTCTCATGGCGAGCCACGCCGCCACCGAGCTGTTCGGCCGCCCGCCGGGCGGTCTGCCGGGCACGGCGATCGACGAGCTCGTCGCCCCCGGCCAGCGGCAGGAGGTGGCCGAACGGGAGCGCCTCGCGCTCGGAGGCGAGGAGCAGCGCTTTGCAACCACCGTGGCACGGGCCGATGGCACGGAGCGCGCGGTTGCCGTCGTGGCGACGCGACTGGTGGTGGCAGGGCAGCTGATCGGCACGGTCGCGACGCTGCGCGACATCACCGAGCTCTAGCCCGAGCTCGTGCGGGGGGCTCGCGCCCGCGGCTGAGCTCCCTCTGGGGGGGGCGGGGGGCGGGGGCGGAGGGCAGACGCGGCTACTATACTTGCAGGCGTCCCCTCCAGGACCGTCCCGTGCCCGAGGAGCTCGACCGGCTCGAGTCCGTCCTCGCCGGCCGCTACGCCATCGAAGGCGATCTCGGCGCCGGCGGCATGGCGGTCGTGTACCTCGCGCGAGACCTGAAGCACGATCGCAGAGTCGCCATCAAAGTCCTCCGTTCCCACTTGGCCGCCGCGGTCGGTGCCGAGCGGTTTCTGCGTGAAGTCCAGATCACCGCGCGCCTCGGCCACCCGAACATCCTGCTGCTGATCGACTCCGGTACGGCGGGTGGACTCCTCTATTATGTGATGCCGTACGTCGAGGGAGAGTCCCTCAGGCGCCGGCTGGAGCGTGAGCAACGCCTCCCCCTCGCGGACGCGACGCGCATCGCTCGCGAGGTCGCGGACGCCCTCGCCTACGCGCACGGCCTGGGCGTGGTGCACCGCGACATCAAGCCCGAGAACATCCTGCTCGAGGCGGGCCACGCCGTGGTGAGCGACTTCGGGATTGCCCACGCCGTGAGCGTGGCGGGCGCCGACCGGCTCACGGAGACCGGCCTGGTCATGGGGACGCCGGGCTACATGAGCCCGGAGCAAGCGATGGGGGAGCGCGACCTGGACGGGCGGAGCGACGTCTTCTCCCTCGGCTGCGTGCTGTACGAGATGCTCGCCGGCGAGCCGCCCTTCAGCGGGCCGACCCCGCAGGCCAGCCTGACCCGCCGGCTCACCGAGCCCGCCCCACGGGTGTCTGCGGTGCGCGACGGGATCCCGCTGCAGGTCGAGGAGACCGTGCGGCGCGCGCTCGCCAGGGAGCCTGGGGCCCGCCTCACCGCCGCCCAGTTGGCCGAGCGGCTCGCGCTCGACCCGACGGCCGCGCGCGGTCCGGGGCGTCGCGCCCGACTGGCGCTGGGCGCGGCAGCCGCCGTCGCTGTGCTCGTCGTGGGAGCGCTCCTCGTCTCCGGGCCGGGAGGAGGCACCGATCGGATGGCGTCTTCGGGCGGCGCCGTGGCTTCGGGGTTTGGACGCCGGCTGGCGCAACTCACCTTCGGCGCCGGTGTGGAGGAGTGGCCCGCGTGGTCGCCCGACGGCGCCAGCTTGGCGTACGTCGCCGAGACCGGCGGCTACAAGAAGCTCTTCCTCAGGACGCTCGCGACCGGGGCGGAGCGGCAGCTGACCCGTGGCGCAGCCGACGAGATCGAGCCCACCTGGGCCTTCGACGGGCGTACGATCGCGCTCGTCCGCTCGAACCTCGCGCGGGGCAAGCTCGAGCCCACCGACATCCGCGGCTGGTACCAGGACGGGGGCGACATCTGGACACTCGACCTGGCCTCGGGGCGGGAGACGCAGGTCGTGGCCAACGCGTTCGATCCTGCCTACTCGCCCGATGGCCGCCGGCTCGCCTTCGCAGCGCGGTGGTCGGGACCGCGCCGCGTCTGGATCGCGGACGCGAGCGGCCACAACGCGCAGCAAGTCTCGACGGAAGGCTCGGAGGCCGTGGTCCACGGGACGCCGCGCTGGTCCCCCGACGGCGCCAAGCTCGTGTTCCGGCGCATCGAGCAGACCAAGTCCGACATCGTGGTGCTGGACATCGCCTCCCGCGCCACGATCCGACTCACCGACGACAACGTACTGGCCCTGGATCCCGTGTGGTCCCCCGACGGAGCGTTTATCTATTTCTCGTCGTTCCGCGGCGGCGGCCTCAACCTGTGGCGAGTGCCCGTCGGGCGCGATGGCCGTCCGGCGGAGGCGGCGCAGCAGATCACCACGGGCGCCGGCGACGACGGCCAAGCCACGCTCGATCCCGAGGGGCGACGCCTGGCCTTTTCGATCCTCGGCTACGACTCGGATCTGTGGCGCCTGCCGGTCGATCCGCGCACCGGACGGGCGACGGGCGAGCCCCAGCCGGTGGTCGGAACGACGCGCGTCGAGAGCCGCGGCGCCTGGTCGCCCGACGGCCGCCGCATTGCGTTCAACTCGGATCGTGCGGGCGAGATGAACATCTGGGTGCGCTCGCTCGGCGACGGCACGGATCGCCAGGTCACGACCGGCTCCGGCGGAGACTACCAGCCGAACTGGTCGCCCGACGGCCGAACCATCGCGTTCTTCTCGGCGCGCGCCGGCCACAGCGACATCTGATCCGTGGCCGCCGGCGGCGGGCCTCCCACCCGGCTCACCGAGGCACCGGGAGCGGACATCAACCCCTTCTACTCCCCGGACGGGACGCGGATCGCGTTCCACTCCGACCGCGACGGCCGGCCCGAGGTCTGGGTGATGAACGCGGACGGTTCCGGGCAACGCAAGCTCACGTCCATCGGCGTGGGCGGACACTTCATGCGCTGGTCGGCCGACGGACGCTGGGTGATCTGCCGCGCGGAACCGGCGGGCCGAATCCAGATCCATCGGGTGTCGGTCGAGACCGGGCGGCTCGAGCGCCTGCCGGACGTGGCGAGTGGCGGCCACATGTCTTTCTCCCCCGATCGCTCCCGCATCATGGACGTCCGGGACCACAAGGTGCTGTGGGTGTATCCGCTGCGCGGGGACGCTCCCCAGCGCGTCTTCGAGTTCCCGAACCCGGAAATCCGGATCGACTACACCGTCTGGTCGCCCGACGGTCGCTCGGTCCTGTTCGACCGCGCGACGCTGCGGGGGGGAGACATCTGGACGCTGGAAGGCCTCAGGTAACATGCGAGCATTCCGAGCTCGCCGCGAGACGGCTGCATGAACGTGGGACAGACCTTTTATGCGAGAAACCGCGCGCAATGGCGTGCTTGGCTGTCCAAGCACCACCGCGCGGCACGGGAGATCTGGCTCGTCTACTCCAAGAAGCACAGCGGCAAGCGCCGGATTCCCTACAACGACGCTGTCGAGGAGGCGCTGTGTTACGGCTGGATCGACAGCATCCTCAAGCCCATCGACTCACAGCGCTATGCGCAGCGCTTCTCCCCGCGCCGGCCCACGAGCCGCCTCTCCGCAATGAACCTCGAGCGGGTGCGCCGCTTGATCGCTTCCGGACGCATGACCAAGGCGGGCCTCGAGCGGATCAAGCACGTCTTCGATCATCGTACGGACACGAAGCGGAAACTGACGTGGGAGCTTCCCAAGGACATCCGCGAGCGGCTCGAGCGGGACCCGGCGGCCTGGAAGAACTTTCGCCGCTTCCCCCAGTCCTACAAGCGGATCCGGGTCGGGTGGATTGCGGCCGCGAGGCACCGGCCGGAAGTGTTCGAGCAGCGGCTGCGATACTTCCTCAAGATGACCGCGCGCAACAAGCGGTTTGGGATGGTACAATAGCCCGAGCATGGCCTTCTACGTGATCGATCGTCTCGAGGGGCACATCGCCGTCATCGTGGGTGACGATGGCCGGACGTTCGACGTTCCCAAGAGCCGTTTGCCGCCGGGATCCCGGGAGGGCATGGTGCTGCAGCTCGAGACCGAGGGCGACCAGGCGCCCGATTGGGCGCGGGCGGTGATCGACGACGCAGAGCGGGCCCGCCGGGTCGAGCGGGCCCGGGAGATGTTGCGGCGCTTGGCGGAATCGGACCCGGGCGGCGACATCACCCTGTAGCCCCGGCCATTTCACTCACCTTGACCACGGAGTCATGATGCACTCACCCTCCCGCCTCCTTGCCGCGGCCGCGGCCGCCGTCACAATCTTCGCCGCACCGCTCGGCGCGCAGTCCGACGACGAAACGCTCGCGCGCTATCAGTTCACCGAGGCGGCGCTCGCGAAGTTCACCCAGGCAACGCGCAACTTGATCGCCGCCGCCCAGGCGCAGCCCGAGGCGTTCCGGGAAAGAAAGGAGGCCGACGACGAGACGATCGAGACCATCGCCGAAGTGGTCGCCTTCTACGAGCGGCACCCCACCCTCAAGCGGGCCATCAACGCCGGCGGCATGACGACCCGGGAATACACCGTCTTCATGCTGGCGATGGTGGGGGCCGCGATGGGCGCCTTTCTGGTCGAGCAGCAGCAGGGTAAGTTCGACAACGTGCCGGCCGGAATCCCACGGGCCAACGTGCTGTTTTACCAGCGGCACAAGACCGAGCTGGAGCGGATCGGCGAGGAGCTGCGCGCGCTCGAAGGGCCAGAGAAGCCCCCGCCCGCAGAGGCGGAGCCGCCCGGGAGCCGACAATAGGCCCGAGCGCCGCGGCGGCGTGACCTTGCGAAATCCTCCTCCGGGAGCATCGCCATGCGGCCTGTGAGCCACACCCTTATCGAATCTGTGGGCGCGCCCATCGAGGAGGTGTTCGCCCTGCTCACCAACCCCGGCCGTATCCCGCAGTGGCTGCCCGGGTGCGACGGGGTCGAGTGCGCCGCCCCACTCAAACGGGGCGTCCGGTTCAAGGCGCGGTTCGGCTCGCGGGTCACCGAGTTCGAGATCGTGGATTTCAACCCACCGGCCACCTTCGGCTGGGTCGAGCGAGGCCACCGGAGGGGGTGGAAGACCCTGTTTCGTCTCGACGCGTCCGGCGGGGCCACCGCCGTGACGGTCCGAGATGCCTGGGTCCCCCAGTCCTTCGTTGCCTGGCTGCGCGGGCGCTTCTTCGAGAGGCGTAACGCGCGACGCCACATGAGCCGCATCCTGGAGAACCTCCGGAACATCCTGGCGCGTTGAGTCGGCGGCCTCGAGCACGCCGCAACCCCCGGCGTCTTGTCGGCAGGCGCGCCGGGGCCCAGCTTATGCGCTGTCCCTGACTCGAGGCTCGCCCGGCGTGTCCGATCTGCGCAGCGCGCTCGAGGCCGCCCTCGGCCCGATCTACCGGGTCGAGCGCGAGGTCCGGCCGGTCGGCGACTGTCGGATGTTCGTCGTGCAGGAGCTGCCCAGCGGTCCCGGGCTGCTCGTGAAGCTGCTGCCGGCAGAGCTGTCCCTGGCGGTGGACGCAGGCGTCTTCGAGCGCGAGCGCATTTTGCTCGCCGACCGGCTCGGGCACGAGCGCCTGGTGCGGCCCCGCGGCGCGGGACGGGCGGGTGCGTTCGTCTACCATACCCGGCACTTCGTCGACGGGACCACGCTGCGCGCCTGGTTACTCCGGCACGGCGAGCTCCCGCTGCGCGGGACCGTCGACATCCTCCGGGACATCCTGGCCGCGCTTGCCCACGCCCACGGCGCCAATGTGGCGCACGGCGACTTGAAGCCGGAAAACGTGCTGCTCACCGAGGGGCGGGCGGCGGTCGCCGACACCGGGATCGTGGATGCCGTGCAGCGCTCGCTCGCGGGCGGGGGCCCCCGCGCCCCGGGCGTCGTGACCGCCGCGCTGTGTGCCGCCGCGTACGTCGCGCCCGAGCGT
>JBOHSI010000183.1:0-4582 GCA_050733055.1 Gemmatimonadales bacterium | reverse complement strand
CGCAGTTCGGGAAGATCGGCAGCTTCTGGTCGCGGATCTCCGTCGCAAGGGCGCGGACCTGCTCCACCACGCGAGGACCGGCCCCCGGGAGCCCGATGTCGGCCGCCACGATGCCCAGGTCGGCCATCAGATGGAGCAGCCGTCTCTTGACGTCAAGGGAGGGATCCCGGACCGAGGGGGACTGGAGACCGTCGCGCAGCGTCTCATCGTTCAGGTCGACCTGGGCCCGCGACCAGTCGAACGCCCGATCCGCCTCGTTCCAGTCGTAGATGAGCTCGCGCTCGTCCATCACGGTAGTGTCACCCTCTCCCCCGGCACCGTCAAGGAAGTTAGTGTGGGGGTGTGGAGCAGACCATCTCCCGCTTGCTGGCGCACGAGCGGATCCGCGCGGCGCGCCATCACATCGAGCGCACCGACGAGGGGACGCTGGCGCGCCAGGCCGCGCTGTCGGCGATCCCGGCACCGACCGGCGCCGAGGCGCGGCGGGGCACGCGCATAGCCGAGCTGTTCCGCGAGGTCGGCCTTCGCGACGTGTTGATCGACGAAGCGGGGAATGTCTACGGCTGGGTCGACGACGGGGAAAGGGAAAAGGGGAAAGGGGATGAAACCGCTCCGGTCGTGCTTTCAGCTCACCTGGATACCGTGTTCGGGCCCGAGGTGAACGTCGCGGTCGAGCGCCGGGGGCGGCGGCTCGAGGGGCCGGGCATCAGCGACAACGCGCGCGGCCTCGCGGCGCTCGTGGCCGTCGCGGAGGCGATCGTCGCCGCCCGCGTGCTCACGGCGCGCCCGATCCTGTTCGCGGCCACGGTCGGCGAGGAAGGCTCGGGTGATCTGCGCGGGGTGAAGCACCTCTTCTCCCGGGACGGCCTCAGGGCGGTGGCCTTCATCGCCCTGGACGGCGCGGGCCTCGAGCGGGTGGTCCACCGCGCGCTCGGCTCGCGGCGCTACCGGGTGACGTTCCGCGGGCCCGGCGGTCACTCCTGGGCGGCGTTCGGCGTCGCCAATCCCGCGAACGCCGTGGGGCGGGCGGCGGCGCTGCTCGCCGATCTGCCGCCCCCCACGCCCCCCGCCCCCCCCCGCCCCGCGCACCACGTGCGCCGTCGTCCGTTTGGGCGGCGGGACCGGGCTCAACTCGATCCCGCAGGAGGCGTGGCTCGACCTGGACCTGCGGAGCGAAGATCCCAGGGCCCTTGCCCAGCTCGACGTCACCGTGCGCGCGGCGCTCGAGCAGGCGGCGGGCGACGAGAACCGCCGCCGCGCCCCGGGCACGCCCGCGCTCCGGCTCGAGACCCAACTCGTGGGCGACCGCCCCTCCGGTGTGACGCCGCGCGCCCACCCCCTGGTCCTGGCCGCAGTCGCCGCAAACCGCGTGCTCGGGCGGGACGCCGAGCTGACGGCCGCCTCCACCGACGCGAACGTCCCGATCGCCCTCGGCATCCCGGCGATCGCCCTCGGCGCGGGCGGCAAGGCCGGCGACGCGCACCTGGCGACGGAGTGGTATGAAAACACGGAGGGCGCGCTCGGTATCGTCCGGGCGCTCCTCGTCACGACGGCAATGGCGGGCGTGGACTAGGTCGCGCGCGGCTGAGCGCGCCCTTCGCCGAGGAGCCGCGACACATTCAGGGCCTCGCGGCTGTGCCGCGTGACTCGAAGCTGCGAAGCGTAGATATGGCGGACCACGCCGGCCTGGTCGATCACATAGGTCACGCGGCCCGGTAGGATTCTAAGCGCCTTCGCGACACCGTACAGCTCACGCACGGCGCCGTCGCGATCGCTCAATAGAGTGAAAGGCAGCCCCTGGCTCGCCGCGAACCGTCGGTGCGAGGCGACCGAATCGGAGCTCACGCCGATCACTGCGGCGCCCGCCGCCGTGAAGCTATCGTAGCTGTCCCGGAACGCGCGCGCCTCGCGCGTGCACCCCGGCGTCTGGTCCTTGGGATAGAAATAGAGCACCACCGACCCACGGCCGAGCAGATCCCGCAACCGCACCAGCTTCCCCGACTGGTCCGGCAGCGTGAAGTCCGGAGCGACGTCGCCCACACTCACGCTGTTCTCGCTCACTCGCACCTCCACACGATCATCGTACCCCTGCCGTCGGAACGTGGTGTCACGGGCCGGTAACGTAACGTTTCAGTGCGCGCCCCGCGCCCCCCGCTTTGCGGAGCTGCCTGAGACGTTAGAAGTTGGGAATCTCGCGGCCGCTCGCGCGTTCCCGGTGGAACAGGATCAATCCGGTGCTGGGCGGCTGCACGCCAAGCTGGCGCAGCATGGTGATGATCTGTCCCCGGTGATAGGAAGAATGATCCACCGTATGTTGCAGCGTCTGCAGGTACGTGTGCACGTAGGCCCCGCCCGTCGTCGGCTGGATCGTCAGCGTCTCGGCCAGCTTCGCCTGCGTCAGGCCGCCCAGAAACGCCGCGCGCTCCGCTTCCACCGCGTCCCAGCGCGCCCGGACGTCGGCAAGGGAAGCCAAGTCTCTTCCCTGGACCACTGCCGGCTTCGGTTGGCCCAGCCACCGCGTCAACCACAGCTGCTCCGCCCACACGATGTGGCACAGCGTCCCATGGATCCCGCCGTGACTGCTCTTCAGGTCGCGCAGATACTGCTCGGCGGGCAGCCCGGCGAGGGCGTCGAAGATCCGGCGGTTCGCCCAGGCATTGAATCGGTACAGCTGGCGTAGTTCCGCGACCATCATCTCGACCTCCCGGCTACTTTGCGGGCGCGAGCTCCCCGGCGTCCAAAACGCTCTGCTTCACCGTCGTCCCTTCGATCGCCTGGTCGTCCCCGACGAGCGAGCCCTCCACTTTGCTGCGCACGACGCGCACGTTCCGGCCGAGGATGCTGTTCGCGATCGTGCTCTCGGTGACGTAGCTCCCCCCCTCGATCGAGACGTTGGGGCCGACAGTGGCGTCGTGGATCGTCACGCCGTCCTCGATGTAGACCGGCGGTACGATGGTGCAGCGCGGGCACGGCCCGGCGGGGATGTGGGCGCGCCCCTGTTCCAGCAGGTGCCGGTTGGTCTCGAGCAGTGTGTCCACCTTGCCGCAATCGTACCAACCGCCCACCGGCGCGGTGAAGAGCCGCCGGCCCCGATCTACCATATACTGGAAGGCGTCGGTGAGGTAGAACTCGCCTCCCTTGCCGGGTGGCTCCGTCAAGACGTGCGCGATGCCGTCGAACAGCGTCTTCCAGTCCCTTACATAGTACAGCCCGATGTTCGCGAGCTTGGACACCGGAGTGCTGGGCTTCTCGACGATGCTGGTCATGTAGCCGCGCGCGTCGGTGACGATCACCCCGAAGCGCTGGTAGTCCTCGACTTCCTTCGCCCACAGGATGCCGTCCGCATCGGTGCGGTTGATGAGTGACAGGTCGGCGTCGAACAGCGTGTCCACGAAGATGATGAGCACCGGCCCGTCCACGAGCGGCCGCGCCAGGTTGATGGCGCCTGCCGTGCCGTCCAGCGACTTCTGCTCGACGAAGCGAGCAGGGACGTCGTAATGGGTAACGACGTACTGCTCGACGACTTGCTTGAGATGCCCGGTTATCACGATGAGCTCTTCGACGTCGAAGCCCTGCACCGTGTCCATGACGTAGTCCATCACCGGTCGCCCCGCCACGCGAACCAGCGGCTTGGGGACGCGCTTGGTGAGCGGCAGCAGCCTGGTCCCCTTCCCCGCGAGGGGAACGATGATCTTCACTTACACCCTCCCGTAGCGGTCCTTGAGCCGCACCAAGTCGTCGACTTCGGGGGTCGAGGCTTCGAGCAGGTCGGTGGATACCACCGCCTCGAACTGGTGGATCAGCTTCGCGTGAATGTGGAATGATTCACCCTGCGTCAGCGGGCGCTCGATCAGCGTGTCGCCTCGCTGGATCCGCAGGATGATTTCGCCCGACAGCACGTAGATCGATTCGTCCTTCTTGTTGTGATACTGGAGGGAGAGGACGTGGCCGGGCTCGATGTGCAGGATCTTCCCGACGTACCGGTTGGTCTGCGCCCAGATCAGCTCGTGGCCCCACGGCTTGTCGACGCGATAGGGGAGGTCGCTCATTACTCCCTCAGGGAGCGGGGAGCGGGGAGCGGTACCCTCCGGTGCGGACGGAGGCCCTGGCGCGCACCGTCAGGAACCGCTCCCCGCTCCCTGCTCCCACTTCGGTTCCGGACCTTCACAGCGCCAGCCGCAAGGTCAGCGACGACGGGCTCGTCACGCACGCCGTCACGCACACCCCGCACCCCACGCACCCCTCCGGCTTGAGCACCGGATGCCCACCGGCGTCGACCGCGAGCGCGCGCTCGCCCACCGGGCAGGCGCGCGCGCACACGCCGCACGCCACGCCGTGGAACGTGATGCAGCGCTCGGGATCGAGCTCGAGCACGCCCATCTTGACGCTCGCCCAGCCGTCGGCCGGGAGCACGAGCGCGCCGGTTTCGCAGGCGCGGGCGCAGGGCATGTCCTCGCATACGACGCAGGCCTGGATGGCCGGGTCGATCATCGGGGTCGCCGCCGCCAGGCCCGCGGCCGGCGGCGCCTTGATGATGGCGTGCACCGGGCAGACGTCGATGCAGTCGCCGCAGCGCGTGCAC
>JBOHSI010000182.1:0-4200 GCA_050733055.1 Gemmatimonadales bacterium | reverse complement strand
CGAAGAGTGTGCCGATCTGCTCACCCGCGTCGGCCCCGATGCCGCCGGCGCGCGATCGGCGACCCTGAGGGCGGGCGCGCCGGAAGCCGAAGCCCTCGCCGAACGGCGCAAGGCGCTGCGCGCGGAGCTGGGCGCGCACGCGACGCCGCCCAGCGCTACCTCGCGGAGGCCGTCGCGTCACTCGAGGCGATCCGCCTCGACCTCATGCGCTTGCGCGCCGGCGTGGGCGGCATGGAGAGCATCACGGCCGACCTCGCCGCGGCCGAGCGCCTCGCCGACGAGGCCGATCGGCTGCTCGAGACGCAGGGAGTCGTGGCCCGCGTCGCCGAAGAATCGTCAGTGGTCACGCCCGACCGGACTCCCGAGGATGAAGTGAACGGCTATCGCTGACGGGATCGTGGCGTTTCGATGTGGAGCGCCGGGCAGCGAGAGACGAACCTCGGGCAGCTGCCGGTGTAGTGAGTCTCCGTCACTCGGGTCTTCGCGTCCCACGCCGGCGACACGCCGCTCAAACCTCGGATGTTCGGCCACATGCCCGATCCGCTACCGTCTGTCGGGGAGTTGCAGCGCGCGCTGGCCGGCCGCTACGTGCTCGAGCGGCGCCTGGGCCGCGGCGGCATGGGCGTCGTGTTTCTCGCGCGCGACGTGCGGCTCGATCGCCGGGTCGCTATCAAGCTGCTTCCTCCTGCCAAGGCGGCCGATCCGGTGGCGCGCGAGCGCCTCCTACGTGAGGCCCGGACGGCGGCGCAACTCTCGCATCCCCACATCGTCCCGATCTTCGCGGTGGACGAGGTCGACGGCGCGGTTTTCTACGCGATGGCGTACGTCCAGGGCGAGACGCTGGGCCAGCACATCTGGGACAAGGGGCCACTCGCTCCCCGGCAGGGCGCGCGCGTGCTGCGCGAGGTGGCGGGGGCACTCGCCTACGCGCACGAGCGCGGCGTCGTGCACCGCGACGTGAAGCCGGACAACATCCTGCTCGACGACGCTACCGGCCGCGCCCAAGTCAGCGACTTCGGCGTCGCGCGCGTCGGCTCGGGCAGCGGCACGACGGGCCCGCGTGAGGTCGTGGGGACTGCCGAATTCATGAGCCCGGAGCGGGCGGCGGGGCAAACGGTAGATGCGCGGAGCGATCTCTACTCGCTCGGTGTGGTGGGGTATTACGCGCTGTCGGGCCGCCTCCCGTTCGATGCGGCCGACGGCTACGCGATGCTCGCGCGTCACATCGCCGACCCTCCCCCACCGCTCGCTTCGGTCGCGCCTGAGGTTCCGCGGCGGCTCGCCGAGGCGATCGACCGCTGTCTTGCCAAGGATCCGTCCGCGCGCTTCGCCACCGGGGCGGAGTTCGCGGAAGTCGTCGCCCGGTCGGTGGCGGAAGAGGCGGTGTCGCCGGTCGCGGTGCGGGCGTTTCTGGTCGAGAGCCGGCATCTGTCCGCGCCGGCGCTCGTGTATGGAGCGCTCGCCGGCCTCGCGGTGCCCCTGCTGATGCTCAACTTCTTCACCCCTACGGAGCGGGGCGCGCGCTGGTTCGCGGCCGGATTCATCGGCTGGATTCTGCTGTCGCCGATCGCGTTCATGTTCTCGCGGGTGCGCCGCCTGCTGGCGGCGGGATTCGACTGGCACGATTTCACGGAGGCCATGCAGGTCGAGCTGGCGCGGCGCCGCGAGGAGCTGGCGTTCCTGTACGGCCATGCGCCGTCACGCCTGGAGCGCGTGCTGCGGGGACTGGCCTACGCGGGGATTGCGGCGGCCATCGCCGTCGTCGGCGTTCATGGGGCTACGCCCGATTTAGCCGCCGAACCGGTCTGGTTTGCGGCCTGCGGCACGGCGGCGGGTATCGCCTTGCTCGCCGCCGTCGCGGCCGGGGCCCGCACCGAGCATCGCACGGACCCCAGGGGTGAGCGACGCGTGCGGTTCTGGCGCGGGCCGCTCGGCCGCTGGCTGTTCAGTCTGGCGAGGCTCGGGCGCAGCACCGGCTCACGCGCGCGCAGCGAGCCGCAGGCTCCCGGCGGCGTGATCGGCGTGGTGGGGGACCGATTCTTCGAAGCGGAGGCGGTAAGCGGCGGTAAGCGGCGGTAGGAGGCGGGAAGAGGCGGTACGTACTCCCTACCGCCCCCTACCGCCGCCGACCGCCTCTTACCGCCCGCAGCCTGTCCCCCGCCTCCCGCAGCTGCTCCTCGGTTTTACAGAACGCGAACCTCACGAGCTTGCGCCCCAGCTCCGGCCGACTGAAGAAGCTCGATCCGGGGACGGGCGCGACACCCGCCTCACAGGTGAGCTAGCGCGCGAACGCGTCGTCGGGGAGGTCTGAGACCTGCGAGAAGTCGGCGAGGATGTAGTACGCGCCCTCGGGCGGCCTGCACGTGAACCCCGCGGCGCCGAGTGCGCCGTGCAGCAGGTCGCGCCGGGCGCGGTATTCGACCGCGAGGCGCCGGTAGTAATCCTGCTCCAACGTTTCGAGCCCCAGCGCGATCGCCTCCTGGAGCGGCGCCGGGGCACCGACCGTTAGGAAGTCGTGCACCTTGCGGATGGCGTCGGTCACGCCCGCCGGCGCCACGATCGTTCCGATACGCCAGCCGGTGACACTGAACGTCTTCGACGCCCCACTGATCGTGATCGTCCGCTCGCGCATCCCGTCGAGCGTCGCGATCGGGATGTGCTCGTTTTCGTAGTAAATGTGCTCGTAGATCTCGTCCGTCACCGCGTAGGCATCGTGGCGCCGGCACAGCTCGGCGATCGCCTCCAGCTCGCGGCGCGTGAGCACGCGGCCGGTCGGATTGTTCGGAGTGCAGACGATGATCGCGCGCGTGCGCTTGGAGAACGCGGCGGCGAGGCGGTCGAGGTCCAGCTCTGCCCCCGCGGAAATCGGCACGTATACCGGCTGCGCGCCGCACAGGATCGTGTCCGGTCCGTAGTTCTCGTAGAACGGCTCGAACACGATCACCGCGTCGCCGGGATCGACGATCGCGAGCAGCGCGGACGCCATCGCCTCGGTCGCGCCGCACGTGATCGTGATCTCGGCTTCCGGGTCCACCGCCATCCCGTACCACTCGCCGTACTTCCTCGCCACGACATCGCGCAGTCGCTTCGCACCCCACGTGATCGCGTACTGGTTCACGTCGTCGCGGATCGCGCGGACCGCCGCTTCTTTCACGACCTCGGGAGCGGGGAAGTTCGGGAATCCCTGGGCGAGGTTGATCGCGCCGTGCTCGTGGGCGAGCCGGGTCATCGCGCGGATCACGGATTCGGTGAAGCCGTGGGTGCGGGACGCGGTGTGCATGGCAGCACAACTTCGCTGGGGCGCTGCACCGAGGAAAGGCGCGCCCGGCAAGGACACCATTTCGACACTAGCGTGCGGCGGTGACCGCACCGTTCCCGCGGTGCAATGTGTTGTCCGCCAATCCGTTAGGCGTGTTCCAGCCGGTGACCCCTGTGAGGGCAGTCACGGCGGCTAGCGTTGTCGCAGGGAGCATAGAAGACAGGGCGCCGCCTCTGGCGGGGAGGGGGCGCCGATCAGTCCCCCGCCGCGCCCAGCACCCGATCTCGACGACTGTTGGAGGAGGCGGCCCGATGACCACTGCGTCACTGCTCCGCGGCGCGCCCGAATCTTCGTCCCCGTCGCCACTTTGGCCCCGTGGATGGCTGCGTGCGAGCGTCCCGCCGCCATTACCGGTCCGACGATCCCTGCAGGGGGCGAGTTCCTCGCCTCCGTCTCCGACGGTGCCCATGATGGCAATCCCCACTTCTTCTTCCTCCCGCCGATCGCGCGCCACGAGGGTGACTTCACGGGCGTGTTCGACGGATCGCTCGATCCGGTCGTGGACATCTGCCGCCTGGACGGGACGGAGTGCGCTGCCCCTGTCGGGCATTTCTCGGCCACGCCACGCCGGGGTGGCGGTGAGTCGGAGCGGATGCGCGGCGGCGAGTACTATCTGGGCAATTGGCGCACCAACCGCTCCCACGTCGATCCGAAGAGCCTCTACCGGATCTGCGTGAGCGTGGGGCCAAGCGCTCTGGGGCACGCGGACGTGGACGGCGAGGGTCTCGTCGGCAGGCGTAAACACGGTGGCCGGGGCGACGGCCGCGAACACACTGTGCCGGTGAAATTCCGCATCGAGGAGGGAGCGCTCGATCCCGGGGCGTTCGTGGACGCGGAGTGCACCGGCGCCCTCCGGCCACGGCTACCGACACAAGGGGCAA
>JBOHSI010000181.1:0-6188 GCA_050733055.1 Gemmatimonadales bacterium | reverse complement strand
AACATACGGCGGCTCAGTCCCCGGCCGCCAGCACCTTCCGCAGGAACTGGCCCGTGAACGAGCCCTTTGCCCGCGCCACCTGCTCCGGCGTTCCCGCCGCGACCACCGTCCCGCCGGCCGCGCCGCCTCCGGGGCCGAGGTCGAGGACCCAATCGGCGGTCTTGACGACGTCCAGATTGTGTTCGATCACGACCACGGTATTGCCTTTGTCTACAAGGCGGTGCAACACCTCCAGCAGCAGCCGCACGTCCTCGAAGTGCAGGCCGGTAGTCGGCTCGTCCAGGATGTACAGGGTGCGCCCGGTGTCGCGCTTCGCCAGCTCGGTGGCGAGTTTGACCCGCTGCGCCTCACCGCCCGACAGGGTGGTCGCCGACTGGCCAAGGTGGATGTACCCGAGCCCTACGTCGTTGAGAAGCTCCAGTTTCGCCCGGATGCGCGGCTGGTTCTCGAAGAAGTCGAGGGCCTCGCCCACGGACATGTCGAGGACGTCCGCGATGGACTTGCCCTTGTACCGCACTTCAAGGGTCTCGCGGTTGTAGCGTCGCCCCTTGCACACCTCGCAGGGCACGTAAACGTCGGGGAGGAAGTGCATCTCGACCTTCACCAGCCCGTCGCCCTGGCACGCCTCGCAGCGCCCGCCCTTCACGTTGAAGGAGAACCGGCCCGGCCCGTAGCCGCGGATCTTCGACTCGGGGAGATAGGTGAACAACTCGCGGATCGGGGTGAACAGGCCCGTGTAGGTCGCCGGGTTGGACCGCGGGGTTCGACCGATCGGGCTCTGGTCGATGTCGATCACCTTATCGATGCGCTCGAGGCCCTCGATCCGGTCGTGCGCCCCTGGCATCACCTTGGCCCTATAGAAATGCCGGGCGAGGGCGCGATACAGGATGTCGGTCACGAGGGTGGACTTTCCCGAGCCCGACACGCCGGTCACGGCGATGAAGAGGCTCAAGGGAAACTCGACGGTCAGGTCGCGCAGGTTGTGCTGGCGCGCGCCGATCACGCCAAGCTTGCGCTCGGGGTCGGCCGTTCGGCGACGCGGTGCCACCGGGATCTGGAGCTCGCGGCGCAGGTAGCGTGCGGTGAGGGAGTCGGGGTGGCCCAGGATGTCGCCGAGCGGCCCGGTCACGACCACCTCGCCGCCGTGGCGACCGGCGCGGGGGCCCAGGTCGACGACATGGTCGGCCGCGCGAATCGTCTCCTCGTCGTGCTCGACCACCAGCACGGTGTTGCCGAGGTCGCGGAGCTCTTTAAGAGTGGCAAGCAAACGCGCGTTGTCGCGCTGGTGCAAGCCGATGGACGGCTCGTCGAGGATATAGAGGACGCCGACCAGTCGGCTGCCGATCTGGGTGGCGAGTCGGATGCGCTGCGCCTCGCCGCCCGAAAGCGAGTCGGCCGAACGGCCGAGGGTGAGGTACTCGAGCCCGACGTCGCGCAGGAAGCGCAGCCGGTCGTTGACCTCCTTCAGGATCGGGCGGGCAATCTCCGGATCGAGGCCAACCCCCGACCGCCCGTTCCCGCGCAGCGGGACACCCTCGAAAAAGGCGAGCGCGTCGGACACGGGGAGATCCACCACCTCGCCGATGCTCCGACCGTGCACCAGCACCGACAGGCTCTCGGGTCGCAGCCGCTTGCCTCCGCATGCGGGGCACGGCTGCTCCACCATGTACTCCTCGAGCTGCTCGCGCACGCTGTCCGACGCCGTCTCGCGGTAGCGCCGCTCGACGTGCTTCAACACGCCGTCCCAGCCCGACTCGTACTCGCCGTGCCAGCGCTCGCTGTCGTACTGGAACGTGAGCTTGCGGCCCGGCAAGCCGTGGAGCATGACCTTCTGCACCGTGGCGGGCAGGTCCCCCCACGGAGTATCGAGGTCGAACTTGAACGCGCGCGCGAGGCTCGGCAGGATCACCTTGCGGAGGTAGCCGCTCGGCTCGCCCCAGGGCAGGATCACCCCCTCGAGTATCGACAGGCTCGGGTCTCCGAGCACGAGCTCGGCGTTGACCTCGCGCCGGAGCCCCAGCCCGGAGCACTCGGGGCACGCGCCGAAAGGCGAGTTGAAGGAGAACTGGCGCGGCTCGAGCTCGGGGAGCGACAACCCGCAGGCTGGGCACGCGTACCGTTCGGAGAACAGCGTGGCCTTGGAGCCGCCCCCGCGCTGCTGCGCGACCTCCACTGTGCCATCGGCCGCCCTGAGCGCCGTCTCAATCGAGTCGGCGAGGCGGCTCCGGTCCGCCTGGCGCACCGCGAGCCGATCCACGACGACCGCGATGTCATGGTTCTGGCGACGGTTGAGCTTCGGGACCTGGGAGAGATCGTACGTCTGGCCGTTCACGCGCACGCGCACGAACCCCTGCTTGCGCGCCGTTTCGAACACATCGCGGAACTCGCCCTTGCGGCCGCGCACCAGCGGCGCGAGCACTTCGATCTTCGCTCCCTCGGGCCACGCGAGCACGAGGTCGGTGATCTGGGACGCGCTCTGCCGCTCGATCGACGATCCGTCCTTGGGGCAGTGCGGCGTGCCGACGCGCGCCCACAAGAGACGCAGATAGTCGTAGACCTCGGTGATGGTGCCGACGGTCGAGCGGGGGTTATGGCCGGCCGACTTCTGCTCGATCGAGATCGCGGGCGAGAGGCCCTCGATCGCGTCCACGTCGGGCTTCTCCATGAGCCGGAGGAACTGGCGGGCGTAGGCCGAGAGAGATTCGACGTACCGGCGCTGCCCTTCCGCGTAAATCGTGTCGAACGCGAGCGACGACTTGCCCGACCCGGAGAGCCCCGTGATGACCGTGAGGCTGTTCCGCGGGATCTCGACCGTGATGTTCTTGAGGTTGTGCTCGCGGGCACCGCGCACGATCAACGCATCGCTGGGCATAGACTCGGAGCCTACTCGACTCCCGGTGCCCGGGTCAACGGGCGCCCTCAGGCGGCTAGACGGGTAGAGCCGCTAGGGAACCCATGCGCTTTCCGTACCCGTCTACCCGTCTAGCCGCCTTGCCTAACCCCCCCCGTGTCCATACGTTAGCCCTCCCCAATGGCGACCACCGCGCTCGTGGTGCTCACGTCGCTCGCAAACGAGCTTGACGCGCGGGCGCTGGTCACAGCGCTCGTGAGCGAGCGCTTGATAGCTTGCGGAACGCTCCTGCCGGCCGCGCGCTCGATCTACCGGTGGGAGCACGAGCTGACCGAGGAGGGCGAAGTCGTCGTGTTGCTCAAGACCGATGTGTCGCAGTGGGAGGCGTTGTGCCGGTCGGTGCGCGAGAAGCATCCATACCAGGTGCCGGAGCTGCTGGCGCTCCCCGTGGACCGGGGGCTCGATCTGTATCTCTCATGGCTCACGAGCGAGGTGATCCGGTGATCCGAAAGCGCCAACCGCGCTGGCAGTCGGCGGCCGAGCGGGCCCGGGTCGCTGCGGAGCTGATAGAGGAAGCGGAATCGCTGACCGAGACCAGCACGATCGCGACACCCGCCGACGTGCAGCGCGCCAGCCTGCCGCCGCCGATCACAGTCGAGTTGCCGGCGCAGCCCGCGGCTGCACCGGCCGACCCGGTCCCACGCACGCCCCCACCCCCGCCCACGCTGGACGACGCGCTCGCGGCCGAGCCCGACAACGTCGCGCTGCTCGTCGAGCGCGGGATGCGGCTGGCGGCGGGGGGGCATTACGCCGCGGCGCAGCGCGACCTCGAGCGGGCACTCGGCAACGACCCGACCCACACGGCCGCGCTCACCGCGACCGGCGTGCTGTTGTCGCGTAGGGGCCTGTGGAACGACGCCGTGGCGCGACTCCGGCGCGCGGTCGAGATCGAGCCAGGTCGGGCGGCCGCTTGGTACCACCTCGGTGAGGCGCTCAACAAGATCGACGATCTCCCCGGCGCGCTGTCCGCGTACGAGCGGGCGATCGAGCTGGAGCCTCGGAACTCCCGCGCGCTGCATGGCCTCGGCATCGTGCTGGACCGGCTGAACCGGCCGGAAGAAGCGACGCGGGTGTACCGGCGCGCACGGGAGGCCGCCGGCAGGTGATCCGCGTGGTCGTGGACGACCTCGCGTTCCACGCTTCCGACGCGATCGTCCGCCCCGCCACGGCCCGTCTCGATCCGACCACGCCGGTCGTCAGCCGGCTCGAGAAGGTGGGCGGCGCCGAGTTCACGAGCCACCTGCGGGTCCAGAAGGAGCTGGCGGTCGGCGCGGCCGTCGTAACCGCCGGCGGGGGCGGCCTGCCCGCCGAGTTCGTGATCCATGCAGTGATTCAAAGCGACACCGAGCCCGTGACGCGCGAAGGCGTAGCGCGGGCCTGGCGATCCGCCCTGCAGCAGGCGCAGGAGTGGGAGTTCGCCAGCGTGACGGCGCCGCCTATCGGCACCGGAGCGGGCAACCTCTCGGTGGAGGACGCGGCCGAGATCATGCTGGGGGTGCTGCGCGCCCACGCGGGGACCGCGACGTTCCCATCTCACGTGTGCATCGTTGTGGAGACTCCGGAGGATCGGGACGCCTTCGAGGCGGCGCTGCACCGCCAGCGGGCTGCCGAGTCGTGACGCGCCGCGGCTGGGCAGCCGCGATCCTTATCGCGTGGGCCGCGTCACTCGGCTGGCTCGCGCAGCGCGAGTTGTTTCGGACGACCGGCGCCCGCCTCGCCGAAGCCGCGCTGTCGGTCCCGCCCGGGGCCGTGTACTACCGGCTGGAGCTCGGCGACCAGCAGGTCGGATTTGCCTCTTCGACCGTCGACACCTCCGGCAGCGCGATCCGGGTCGAGGACGTGCTTATCCTCGACGTTCCCGCCCTCGGCGTCCTACACCGCACCACCGCGAAGAGCACGGCCACGCTGTCTCGCGCGCTCCGGCTGCAGCAGGTGGAGGCCACGTTCGACGGCGACTTTGGACGGTTCTCTGCCCACGGGACGGTGACCGGCGACACGCTGCTCACCGTGCTGCTCGTCTCGGGGCCCGATTCGCAGTACACGCGCGTCCCGCTCGAGCGCCCGATCGTCCTGCCCACGCTCCTGGCGCTGCGTCTCGCGTTCGGCGGGAAGCTCCAGCCCGGGAAGACCCATGCAATCCGCGTCTTCGATCCGCTGCTCCTGGCCCAGCGCGAGGTGGGAGTGACGATCGCCGCCGAGTCGACGCTCGTCGTCGCGGACAGCGCCGACTACGACTCGACGGCCATGGCCTGGGTGCCCGTGCATTTCGACACCGTGCGCGCGTTCCGGATCGAGCAGGAGACGGACGGCATGCGCAGCAGCGCCTGGATCGACGCGCAGGGGCGTACCGTGCGCGCCACGAGCCCGGTGGGCTTCACGATACAGCGCTCGGCGTTCGAGATCGCCTACGAGAACTTCCGGCGACGCGACACTGCGCGCGTGGCTCATGCGAGCGCGGCACCGCGCCCGGGAGACGTCATCGCGATGACCGCCATCGCCGCGGGCGCGCGCCTGCGTCCGACGGGATTCGCCGAGCTGCGCGTGAGGCTCCACGGGGTGGACCCGCGAGGGTTGGATCTCGAGAGCAACCGGCAACGGTTGACGGGAGACACTCTGGTCGTCCGCCGCGAGACCCGGGCGGCGCTCGCCCCGCGCTACACCCTCCCGGCGACGGACCCGGCCCTGCGCGCGTTCCTCGCGCCCGACCCGCTAATCCAGAGCGCGAACCCGCGCGTCCGAGCACAGGCGAAGGCGATTATCGCCCGTGAGCGCGACCCCGCCCGCGCGGCCGAGCTGCTGCTGCGATGGGTGTCGGGCCACGTCGCGACGCAGGTGACCGTGAGCGTCCCGAGCGCGGTGCGGGTCCTGGAGCAGCGACGCGGTGACTGCAACGAGCACACGGTATTGTACGTGGCGCTGGCGCGGGCGGTGGGACTGCCGGCACGCGCCGTCGCCGGCCTCGTATACCTCGACGGCCGCTTCTACTATCACGCCTGGCCCGAGGTCTACCTCGGGGGAGGGTGGCTCGCGGTGGATCCGACACTCGATCAGTTCCCCGCCGACGCCACCCATCTGCGGTTCACGGTCGGCGGTCTGGCGCGCCAGGTGGAGCTGGTTCGCCGGATCGGGCGTCTCACGGTCGAGGTGCTATGATCCGGCTGGAGAACCTCACCAAGCACTACGGCAGCTTCGTCGCCGTGGACGACATCTCGCTCGAAGTGCCGCGGGGCGTGCTCTACGGGTTCCTCGGGCCCAATGGCGCCGGCAAGACCACCAC
>JBOHSI010000180.1:0-6099 GCA_050733055.1 Gemmatimonadales bacterium | reverse complement strand
GGCCGCCACAGTGCCTCCGAGACGGTGAGCCCACGCACCGAGCCCCACAACGGCGTGCCGTGCCACGAGGAGCCGGCGAACGCCTGGCCGAAGACTTCCAGCAGCAAGCGGATGCGACGATCCATCGAATGTCACTCCGGTCTCGAGGGCTTGAGGGCTTGATTATATTCCCAATTGACGCGCGTGGCAGGCGCGTCCCGCACTGGGAGCGGTCCGGCAAACCCGCCGGGCCCAGGCGTTGCCCAATCGGCCCCCCAGTCCGGGTCTCATTCAACAATGGGAGAGCCGTATGCCCACGCTGCAACACGCCGATCTTCACAAGAGCGCCGTCATCGTCATCGACATGGCCAACGACTTCGTGTATCCGGGCGGAGTCATCGCCGACGCTGGCGGACGGGACTACCAGGCGCGAGCGCAACAGATCATCGAGCCCCTCGCGCGCCTCCTTGCCGCGGCGCGCCGGGCGGGCGTCACGGTCATCTACGCCACCGACGCGCACACGCCGGGCGATGCCGAACTTCGCAAGTGGCCGCCACACGCCATGGCAGGCACCTGGAACGCCGAGATCGTCCCTGGCTTGAAGCCGCAACCGGGCGACGTCGTGCTCGGCAAGCAAACCTACAGCCCCTTCCTCAACCCGGAGTTCGAGCGCTTGCTGCAGGCGCGCGGGTTGACGGGGCTCTACATCACCGGGCTGCATACCGACTGCTGCGCCCGGCACACCTCGGGAGACGCGTTCCAGAGGGGCTACGACGTGGTCTGGGTGACGGACGCGTTGCAGGCGTTCACGGATGAGGCGCACCGGACCGGACTAGAGTATTTCAAGGCCTGGTACGCCACCGATCCCGCTCGCCAGCTGCGGACGGTGGACGAGCTGGTGAAGCAGTGGGCGCCGGTCGAGAGCCCGGTCGCAGCCTGAGCGAGCTGGCGCAGCGTCAACGGCCGGCGTCGCCCTGGGCGGCGCCGGCTGCGGCGTGCGCGGCCCGGATCCACACACGCACTTCGGCCCGCGTGGGCCGCGCCCTGCGGTGCGCGATGCGCCAGACAGAGTCGGGGCTCGCGTGCGCCAGCGCGTCCGCAGTCCCGATCCCACCCGCGATCAGGGCGGCCGCGTGCCGCGTGCCGATCCCCCGCAGGGTGGAGAGCCGCGCCGCCTCATGCACGACGCGCGCTTCCTCGGGCGTGAGGTTCGCGCGGTAGGCGACCTCGGCGGTGGGCGCGCGTGCGAGCCGGAACACGTCGGTCCATCCGGCGTCCCTCACCCGTGTCTGGACCGCCGCGCCCACACCGGGCAGATCGGCCAACCGCGGCGTCGTGGAGCTGACCGTCCAGTGATCCATCCCCAGGAGCACCAGCACCGCGACCGCCGCGGTCGGGAGGACCGTGTGCAGACGCGTCCGCGGCGCGAGCAGGTGGTAGAGCGACCATACTTCGAGTGCGAAGAACGGGAAGCCCAGGAACCCGACCAGCGGCATTTCGAAGATCTTGATGTGCTCGAGGAACGGCACCGTGTAGATCCACTTTCCGCGCGCGACCGCATTGAACGATTCCCACAGTGCCCCGGCGCACAGCCCCGCGGCCATGAGCCGCGCGATCCGCCCCCAGCTCCCGCGCGCGATGTCGGCGAACAGGGACCGCTCGGGGTCGGCGCGATGGAGCAGCGGCTCGGCGATGAGCCACACGGCCACCCAGGTGAGGGGGTGAAGATACCGCGGGAACGCGAGCGTGGCGGCCAGCGTCGCCCACCCCAGCCGGAACGCGAGCTGCAAATCCTGGGGGCGCAGCGTGAGCGGTCGCGACTGTAGGGTGTGCCACACGCCGAGCCGGTGGAGCAGGCGCTCCGGCAGCAGGATGGCGGGCACGACGGTAGCGAGCGACACCGTGATCCCGATCCAACGCTCGAGCAGGTTCGCGGGCAGGAACACGTAATACCAGTCCTGCAGCCGGAAGTTGATCGTCTCGAACAGGAACCAGATCACGGCGGACCACCACAGCATCGCGGCGAGCACGCCGGGCCGCGCGGCGAGCGACTCGCCCCCGAGCAAGACGATCACCTGATCGAGGATCACCAGCGTGGGATACCACGCGAACACGTAGAACCAGGTGGGAATGGGCGGGATCTCGTAGTGCAACAGCGCCGCGGCGGCGATCAAAATGACCGCCGCCGCGATGAGTCTCGCCCGGATCAGTGCGGCAGCCTGGGGCGCAGGTACCCGTACACCCATGTCCCCGCCACGGCACCGAGGATCATCACCGCGATCACGCCGACCCCCGCGCCGAGTAGGGCGAACAGGGGCCCCGGGCAAGCCCCCGCCAGGCCCCAGCCGAGCCCGAAGATCGAGCCGCCGATGACGTAGCGGTACCCGCGGCCCATCGCCTTGGGCGGGACCGCGACGAACTCACCGGCGAGCGAGCGCACGCGGCGCTGCTTGAAAAGCCAAAACGCCGGCGCCGCGACTGCCAGCGCCGACGCGAACACGGTGTATAAGTAGACTCCGTCGAACCGCAGCGCCTCTTGGATGCGGAACCACGACACGAGCTCGCCCTTTGTCAGCACGAGCCCGAAGACGACGCCGACGAGACAGTACACCGGCAGCAAGCGCTCGCGCGGTTCGCCGGCCTGGGGCGGTGGCGCGAGGGTCCTAGGGGTCGTCACGGCAGCAGCAGCGGCAGCAGGAAACGGCTCGCCAGCGCTCCCCACGCGAAGAAGCTGACCACGGCGAGTAGCGATGGCAGCTGCAAATCCGCGAGGCCGGAGATGCCGTGCCCAGACGTGCAGCCGCCGGCATACGCGGTGCCGAAGCCGATCAGGAACCCGCCGCCGACGATCAACACGAGTCCCTTCAAGCTCAACAGGGCGCCCCAGTGGAAGAGGTCGCCGGGCACGAGTCCGGAAAAGTCGCTGATGCCGAGGGCCAAGAGGTCGGCGTGCGCCCGACTCGAGATCGCCACGGGGTCGGGGTTCTGGAGCAGCACTCCGCCGATGAACCCGCCCGCGACGATCCCGAGAACGAACACGAGATTCCAGAGGCCCGCCCGGCGCCAATCGTACGTGAAGAATCCGACCTTGCGGGGGAAGCACGCGGCGCAGAAGTGCCGCAGGTTGCTCGAGACGCCGAACTGCTTGTTGCCGATCACCAGCAAGGCGACGGCGACGAGCCCCACCAGGGGCCCGGTCACGTACCACGGCCAGGGCCGAGTGAGGAATGCGTAGATCATTGCGCGCCTTCTTCCGCTTCGAGTTCCGATCCGAGCTCGACGATGACATCCACACAAATCTTCGCGTCTTCGAGCGTCGAACGGTAGTTGGTGACGCAGCCGCGGAGCGCGAACTTGCCGTCCAGCACCGTTCCGGAGATGAACATCCGCCCATCCCGATGCGTGCGATCGAGCAGCCTGCGGTTGAACGCGTTCGGGTCGGGTCCCGGGCGCTGCGGGACGTACCGCAAGGAGAAGCACGAGAGGTCCGATGGCGCGAGGACCTCCAGCCGGTGGTGCCCGCGGGCGAGGCGGGTGATTTCTTGCGCTACTGCGATGTCGCTCCGCCACAACTCCCGGTAGCGCTCCAGCCCCACCGCCTGGATCACCGCCCACACCTTGAGGGCCCGGAACTCGCGCGTGAGTTGCGGGCCCAGGTCGGCCGGCCAGACCGGGCTCTCGAGGTACCAGTCCTGCTCGAGGGCCAAGTACTCGGGGCGCAGGGCGAACATGGCGCGCAGCGTAGCGGGGTCGCGGACCAGCGTTGCTCCTGCCTCGTACGGCACGTACAGCCACTTGTGCGGATCCATCGCGACCGAGTCCGCGCGCTCGATTCCCCGATACCGCGGCGCGAGCTCCGGTAACGCCGCGCCCACCGCGCCGTAGGCGCCGTCCACGTGGAACCAGCACCCGCTCGCCTGCGCCACGTCGGCTGCGGCCGCGATCGGATCGATGACGCCCGTGTTCACCGTACCCGCGCTCGCGACCACGCAGATCGGCTCGAGCCCCGCAGCGCGATCGGCAGCTATCATCTGCTGGAGGGCCGGGACGTCCATCCGGTAGTCACGGTCGACCGGCACGAGTCGCAAGCCGTCGGTGCCGATGCCGAGGAGCTCCACCGCGCGCCGGATGCACGCGTGGGCTTCTACGGAGGCATACACCGTGAGCGGCCGCTCGCGCCCGGTCAGCCCCCGGCGCCGCGTGCCCGGCGCCTTCGCTTCGCGCATCGCCGCGAGCGCCACCAGGTTCGCCATCGACCCACCGGAGACGAGCAACCCGCCGGTCCCCTGGGGCAAGCCGAGCAGCTGTGCCAACCAGTCGATGACCGCGAGCTCGACCTGCACGGCGACCTGGCTGGTGCCGGCGCAGTTGTTGTTGAGGGTCGTGGCGACGAGCTCAGCGGCGATGCCGAGCGGGTGCGGCGACGAGTTGATGAACCCCCACCAGCGCCGCTGCCCGATGCCGATGGGGTAGGGGACGACCTCGCGCTCGATCCGTTCGAGGACCTCCGCGAGCGGCTTCCCCCGGGCCGGAAGTGGCTCGGCTCGGAGCGCCGCCACAAGGTCGTCCGGTGGGCGCGTGTAGGCCCGCATGTCGGGGAGCCGCTCCCAATGGCGCGCTGCGATGTCCGCCGCGCGCTGGAGCAGCGCGCGAAAGTCCTGCGCATCAAGATCTGGCGCCGGCCTGCTCACGGGGCGACCCGCGTAGGCTGAAGGTCCTGATAATTGCTGAGCCTCACGATGTCTCCCCCCCTGTGCGTGACCGAGCGCGGAAGATACGCCGGGTCACGCCGTCACGGCAGAACCTACGATTCCGGTGGTTCCGTAAGGGATGCCGAGCCAATGGGGCGAGCGCTAAATCAAGGGGAACGGGCGCTGAGTGATCGTCAACGTGGTGTGGGAGAGCAGGTATGGATCGCGCTGAGCAGGGCGGCGCTATCCGTTGCCCGGCCGCCGATCAATCCCGGGCCACCGCCTTGAACATCCAGTACTCGGGCCCCGCCGCGTGCTCGGGCCACTCGGCGAGGTGCTCCTCGCCGCGCCAGGATTCGTCGCTCGAGTCCCCACGCCAGGATTCGTCAGCCGGATGCACGTCGCCGCGCCAAGCCTCGCGGCCAGGTGCAAACAGCTCCTCGAACTCGTCACCGCCCGGCTCGTGCTCGGGCAACCAGGGATCGCGCATGCCTACTCCTCGTCCGCCTTACACGAAGGCGGCGCACCCAGGAAACGCAAAGGGCGTGCCCGATCCAGCGGGGACCGAGGCAAGTGTCCGGTTCCTATATGGTTACGCAGCCAACGGGCGCGCCGACGCAGAGGGCGCCGCGCTCGCAAACCAGGGGCAATACGCAGCACATTGACACCGGCGTGAGCCGTGACGGGCATCACCCTGCGAGCGACCTTAAGGCGATGAGGGTTACCTACCGGTCGAGCCGCTCGGCGCCAACCGCTGGGACGCAGTCCGCGCTCAAGCCGCTGGGGCTGTCGGCGGGGCAGCTTGCCGAGATCTGTTACCGGTTCGCGCTCGGCGGGATCGACATCGTGAAGGACGACCATAGCCTGGCGGGCCGGGAAGTCGCGCCGTTCCGCGAGCGGGTGGAGCGGTGCCAGGAGGCGATCGCGCGCGCGAGCGGCGAGACCGGCGGGCCTAGCCTCTACTTTCCGCGTGGCCGGGAGCGACGCCGTTATCTATCCCAACGTCGGTGGGCGGTTTACGTTTTCGGGCGCGACCTGCGATGCGATCGACGCGCATCTGCGGCGGCCGCTCGGATCGATCAGGCCCTCCTTTACGGTACGGGGTGGCGGGATCGACGCCGCCCGGGTGCCGCATTGGGTGGAGCGCTACGGCTCGGACACGATCTTTCTCCTCGGGGGCACCCAGTACGCCCAGCAGGATCTCACGGGGGCGGCCCGGCGCTTACGCGAGGCGGTGAGGCGACATGGCGACGGGTGATGGATCAAAAGTCCTGAAGTTTCGGGGATTCCGGTGGGAGTCCGTCGACGTGAAGCCGTACGCGCCCTGAGGAAGTCATGAGTGTAACCTCGATCAACCCCGCCACGGGTGACGTGTTGGAGACGTTCGAGGAGACCGCGCCGGCGGAGCTCGAGCGCATCCTCGATGGGG
>JBOHSI010000179.1:0-6488 GCA_050733055.1 Gemmatimonadales bacterium | reverse complement strand
TGCTGCAACCTTTGAGACCTAAGCTCTATCAGATGGGGCACATGGGGGACACCAGCGCCGGGGTGGCGTCACTGCACAGAGATCCCGATCAGGTGGCGAGCGACGCAGAAACGGCCGACGCGGCCCTCGCCGCCTCGGGGGACGGGCGCGCGTTCGAGCGGCTGTACCGGACCCACGTGGCTCGGGTGCACAGCCTCGCGCGGCGGATGATGGGGCCCGAGCACGCGGACGACGTGACCCAGGACGTGTTCGTCCGGGCCTGGACCAAGCTCTCGACCTTTCGCGGCGAAGCGGCCTTCGGGACGTGGCTCCACCGGCTGGCGATCAACGTGATCCTGGCGCGCCGCACGACGCTGGGCACTGAACGCGGCAGGTACGACGCCTCCGAGCAGGCGCTCGAGTCGGTGGCGAGCCGGCCGGCCCGCCCCGAGCTCTCGATGGACTTCGAGGAGGCGATCGGGCGCCTGCCCGACGGGGCGCGGCAGGTGTTCGTGCTGCACGACGTCGAGGGCTACAAGCACGACGAGATCGCCGGGATCCTGGGCATCGTGGCCGGGACGTCGAAATCGCAGCTGCATCACGCGCGCATGGCGCTCCGCAAGGATCTCGAGCGCTGAAGGAGTGGGACGATGAAAGACCAGTGGACGGACCGACTCTCGGAATATCTGGACGGCGAGCTCGGCACGCCCGAGCGCACGACCCTCGAGGCGCACCTCGCGGGCTGCGCGGCGTGCGCGGCGACGCTGGACGAGCTGCGGCGCGTGATGACGCGCGCTCGGGCGCTCGACGACCGCCCACCCGCCGAGGATCTCTGGCCCGCGATCGCCGAGCAGATCGGCGTGTCCTCGGGGGCGCACCGGGTCGTGAGCCTCGAGCAGCGCCGGGCGGGCCGGCGGTTCACCTTCACGCTGCCGCAGCTCGTGGCTGCTTCGGTCGCGCTCGCGCTCCTGTCGGGCGGCGCGGGGTGGCTGCTGGTCCGCGAGCGCACCGCCCGGCGGACAACCACCGTGGCGACGGAAACGCCGACGCCGACTCCCCTGATGATGAATGCGGGGACCTACGCGGTCAATCCGCGCTACGCGGCTGCGGTGGCGGATCTCGAGCGAGCGCTCGAGCAACGCCGCGGCCGACTCGACACCGTGACGGTGCGCGTGATCGAGAAGAATCTGGGGATCATCGACCGGGCGATCCGCAACGCGCAGAGCGCGCTCGCCGCGGACCCGGGGAACTCCTACCTGAACCTGCACCTCGCCGAGCAGATGCGGCGCAAAGTAGAGCTGCTGCGGCGGGCAACCACGCTCGCCAGCACGCAGAGCTAGGAGGACAGAGGGGAATGCTCACGACTCTCGCGAGCTTGACGGCTCTGGCGCTCGTGGCACCGCAGCAGACCGATACGACGCTGCCGGTGCGGCAGGGCGCCCGCCTCGACGTCAACAACTTCGGGGGCGAAATCGCCGTCGCGACGTGGGGGCGGAGCGCGGTGCGGATCTCGGCCAGCCACTCGAGCCGCGATCGCATCGCACTCAGCGCTACGGAGCAGGTCGTGCGCGTCAAGGCGGAGGGACGGCGCGGGCCCCCACAGGTGGTCGAATACCGGCTCACCGTTCCCGCGTGGATGGTCCTCAACCTCTCCGGTGTCTACACCGACATCCGGGTGGAAGGCACGCAGGCCGAGGTGGCGGCCGAAACGGTCCATGGGGAGGTGCACGTGTCCGGCGGATCGGGCAACGTGTCGCTCAAGTCAGTCGAGGGAGCGGTGACACTCGAGAAGGCTCGTGGCCGTATCGACTTGTATTCGGTGAACGAGGAGATCGCCGCCACCGACGTCTCGGGCGACGTCACGGCCGAGACGGTGAACGGCGACATCAGGCTGCTGCGGATCGAGTCGGGCAACACCGAGGCCAATACGGTGAACGGCGACATCATCTACGACGGGACGATCAAGGACGGCGGTCGGTACCGGTTCGCGACTCACAACGGTGACCTGCGGATCTCGGTGCCCGAGAAGGCGGGCGTGACGGTCTCGGTGGGGACGTTCAACGGCGAATTCAGCGCCTGCTTCCCGGTGCAGCTGACGGGCAAGCACGGGCGGCGGTTCACCTTCACCATCGGCTCCGGAAGCGCGCGGCTCGAGCTGGAGTCGTTCGACGGCAACATCGAGATCTGCCGCCCGGGCCAGGTCACAGAGGCCGACCAACGCAAGCACAAGCCGCAGAAGCACAACGAGCCATGACTCCAAAGGAGCGACCTATGCGCCAGAGCCTCATCGCGACCGCCCTCCTCCTCGCGGCCACCGCGAGGCCCGCCCTCTCTCAACAGGATTTCCACTGGAACGGTCGGATTGCCGCGGGCGAAGCGATCGAGATCAAGGGCGTGAACGGCGACGTCAGCGCGGTGGCGGGAGGCGGTGAGGCCGAAGTCAGCGCCGTGAAGACGGCGAAGCGCAGCGATCCCGAGGAGGTGCGGATCGAGGTCGTCGAGCACAAGGACGGCGTCACCATCTGCGCCATGTACCCGAGCGACGGCCGCCGGGAAAACGTGTGCGCGCCCGGCCGGGGTGGGCACATGAACGTGCGCGACAACGACGTGCAAGTGCACTTCACGGTCAAGGTGCCCGCGGGAGTGCGCTTCGTCGGGAAGACGGTGAACGGCGAGGTCGACGTCGCGAACCTGGCCAGCGATGTCGACGTCGCCACCGTGAACGGCAGCATCCGCATCTCCACGTCAGGGTACGCGGAGGCAACCACGGTCAACGGTTCGATCGTCGCCGCGATGGGCCGCGCCGACTGGCGCGACGGGCTCGAGTTCACGACGGTGAACGGCGGCATCACGCTCGACCTGCCGGCGAGCCTGTCCACCGAGGTGCGCGCCTCGACCGTGAACGGCGACATCCTGAGCGATTTCCCTCTCACCGTGACCGGACGGCTGGGGCCGCGGCGCGTCAACGGCACAATCGGAGCCGGCGGCCGCGAGTCGCGCTCAGCACCGTCAACGGGAATATCAAGCTGAGGAAGGGCACGTAGCGACGGGAGCGGGGAGCCTGGAACAGTACCCTCCGCGGCACTACAGGGTACTGCTCCCTGCTCCGTGCTCCCTGCGCAGTAATCCGATCCCGCCCGCAACATCCCGATACCCAAAGAGCAGCGGTCCCCCCCCACCTTCGGTGCGTGACGACCGGTGGGCCCGTGGTGCTGCGGGACATTCTCGCCCGCACCGAGCAGATCGACGATCTTCGCGACCTTTTTGGCGCGCTCGGTTTCACGGCGGCGCGGGAGACCGTGCCACCCGGGCCCTGGTTGGGCGAGGGGCAGGCGGAAACCGCAGGCGTGTCCCGCATCACTTTAGTGGCGCGCTACGACGCTTTCCGCGTGTTCGCGCTCGAGGCGCGGGATGCGGAGCGCGCGGTACGGGCCGCGGCGCAGCGGCTCGCAGCGCAGGCCGAGCGCGGGCTGGTGTGTGCCTTCGCGCAGTCGCCCCGGCGGCTGCTCTGCGCGAGCTGGCGCGCCGCAGGGGCGGGGCCGTCCGTGCGCGTCGCGGCGCTGCCGCTCGCGCCCGTTCCGGGACGCTCACTGGGCACGCTCGAGCGCTTCGCCCCGACGCCGGGCGAGACATCCCTGTCTTTGAGCCTGCGGATCGGGGAGGCGCTCGCGAGCGAGCGCATCGGCCCTCGATTCTTCAAGGCGTTCCGGGCGGTGCTGGAGCGGCTCACGGACCGGCTGCCGGCCCCTCCCAGCCGCGCTGATCGCCACGCGCTCGCCCTGACCACACTCACCCGCGTGTTGTTCCTCTACTTCGTGCAGGCCAAGGGCTGGCTCGACGGCGACCGGCGCTATCTCATCCACCGGTTCGACGCCGCACTCGCGGCGCGGCGGGGCTTCCACCGCCACGTGTTCGACCCGCTGTGCTTCGGCGCGCTGAACCGGCCGCCCGGCGACCGCTCGAAGGGAGCGCGCGCGCTTGGCACTTTGCCGTTTCTGAACGGCGGTCTGTTCGAGCCGACCGCGCTCGAGCGCCGCCACGGTCCGGCCGCCTGGACCAACGGCGACTGGCGCGACGCGTTCGACGCGCTGTTCGAGCGGTTTCACTTCTCGGTGCGGGAGACCGACGAGGGCGACCTCGTCGCGCCCGACATGCTCGGCAGGGTCTTCGAAGGCGTGATGGATCCCGACGAGCGGCGCTCGAGTGGCAGCTACTACACGCCCGCCGCGCTGGTCCGCGAGCTGGTGCGTGCGGGGCTCGCGGCGGCGCTCGTCAGCCGTTGCGCGCTCGCATCCCGAGCGGCGGAGCACTGGATCTACCGGCGGGAACCGCCCGATCGGCCGCCCGACCTCGCCCGCTTCACGCTGCTCGACCCTGCGGTCGGCTCCGGGGCGTTCCTCCTGGGCGCGCTCGAGGAGCTCACCGCTCTGAGGTGTGCGACCGGCGAACACCCGGTTGCGGTCGTGCGGCGGGACGTGGTCGCGCACTCGCTGTTCGGCGTGGACGTGAAGCTCACCGCGGTGCGCCTCGCGGAACTCCGGCTCTGGCTGGCGCTCGTGGCGGACAATGATACGCCCGACCTCGCGCGCATCGCCCCGCTGCCGAATCTCGACGGCCACGTGCGTCAAGGGGACGCGCTCGTCGACCCCCTGACGCTGGCGCACGCGCTGACCGGCGGCCGCACCGCCGCGGCGACGCGCGCCGAGCTCGAGCGACTGAGCGCGGCACGAGGCCACCTGTTCAACCTTGCGGGCCCCGCGAAGCGCCAAGCCGCGGCCGAACTGTCACGGGCCGAGGCCGCGATCGCGGGCACGCTGTTCCTCGCCGCCGTCCGGATGCTCGACGCGCGGATCGCCGAGCTGCTCGCGGCTGCCCGGGAACACGATCTGTTCGGACGCCGCCGGGGGCTCGACGCCGCGCAGCGCGTCCTGCTCCGGCGCCTGCGCGCGAGCCGCCGCGAGCTGCGCGGCGCCGCTCGCCGGCTGTCGCGCGATGAAGGCGCGCCGTTCTTCGCGTTCGAGTCGCACTTCGGGGACATCCTCGCCCGGGAGGGCGGGGGCGGGTTCGACGTCGTGGTGGGCAATCCTCCGTGGATCCGCGGCGAGCGGCTGCCGGCGCAGGTACGGGAAGCGCTGGCGACCCGTTACGCGACCTGGCGTCCCTCGGGCCAGGGGGGGTTTGCGCACCTCCCCGATGTCGCCGTGGCGTTCGTCGAGCGCGCCCTGGAGCTCGCCGCGCCGGGCGGCGCCGCGGCCCTGCTTGTCCCCGCGAAGCTCGCCTCGAGCGGCTACGCCGAGCCGTTGCGCCGGTGGCTCGCGCACGCGACACGGGTCGAGCGGGCGGCCGTGCTCGACGAGGCGGGCGCGGCGTTCGAGGCAGCGGTATATCCGATGGCGCTCGTGGCCGTGCGCGCGGAGCCGGCGCCGCACGATCAGGTCGCTACCGCGCTCGGTCCGCCCAGTGAAGCGCACCGCGTGCCGCAGCGCCTCCTGCAGAGCGAGGGTCCGTGGGTGCTCCGTCCCGACGCGACCCGTGTCGCGCGCCGTCTGGCGGGTGCGCTTCCGAGACTCGGGGATCGTTGGGCCCCGCAGCTCGGCGTGAAGACGGGAGCCGACGAGGTGTTTCTCGTGGAGCTGGCCGCACCGTGGACGCGGCCCGCGGTGCGGGGGCGCGACGTCGTGCCCTGGCGGGCCACGCCGCGCGCCAACGTGCTGTGGACACACGCCGCCGACGGACGGCCGCTCGGGCGACTCAGCCGGGAGCTTTGGGAGCTGCTCGAGCCGCATCTCGACCACCTGCGGCGCCGCAGCGACTACCGCGCAGGAGCGCCCTGGCAGCTCTTTCGGACGGGGCTCGCCCGCGCGCCACATCGTGTGATTTGGCCGGACCTCGCCCGTCGCCTCACGGCCGCCGTACCGGCGTCGGACGTCGTCCCGCTCAATACGGTGTACGGGATCGTCACCCGCACGGCCGACGACGCGCACGCGCTCGCCGCCCTGCTGAACTCCCGGTGGCTGACCGCGCTCGCACGGCTCCGCGCCGACCCCGCGCGCGGCGGGTTCCGCCGCTTCAACGCGCGCGTCGTGCGCGAGTTGCCCACGCCACCGGGCGACTCGCTCGCCTGGCGCACACTCGCCGCCCTGGGCCGGCGCCACACGTCAGCCGACGACACCGTCGCCGAACTGCTCCAGCTCGATACCGCCGACCGCCGTGCTCTATCGCCGCTCGCTTCGGATTCTCTCTGAGCAACTCGCGCCGCTCCCCGAACCGCTCGCCTGCCTGCTGCGCGCTGACGAGGAAGTCACGCCCGGTGCCGTCACGGCGCTCGGCGCGCGGGCGCTGCTCGACCTGGCGGCGGTGGCGGGGACGGCGCAAGCGTGGCCGTCGTGGCTCGCGCCGCACCAAGTCCCCGCGGCCGCCCGCCTCCGCGCCATCATCGGCCGTTACGGCGGCGCGCTTCTGGCCGACGCCGTGGGGCTCGGCAAGTCGTACGTCGCGCTCGCAGTGGC
>JBOHSI010000178.1:0-6529 GCA_050733055.1 Gemmatimonadales bacterium | reverse complement strand
ACGTGGACCCGCACCTCGCCGCGGCCCAAGCACTCGTGCTGATGGTCGCGTATCTCGGCCTCGAGTCGCTGATCGCGGCAAGCGCCCCGCCACTCGGCGCCGATGAGCCGGCACTCCGGGAGCGCTGGAAGGACGCCGCGGTGCAACTGGTGCTGGAGGGGGTCGCGACCCGCTAGCAGCGCCTCACCAGTTCAGCCAGTACGACGCTTTAAACAGGAAGGTGTTGTCCGGATGCAGACTGAAGAGATCCCGGAAGTCTCCCGCGAACGACCGCGTCCCCATCCTCGGCAGGAAATCCTCGCGTCCCTGCGTCCCCACGATGAACAGCGTTGAGCCGGGACGGTACTCCCACCGCAGCACGACGTTCGATCGAAACTGTTTGAAGTTGAATCCGCCAGGGCTGTTGGCGACGGCCGTGTCGGCGTACGGCTGCCAGCGGCCGGCGTACGTCGGCGCGCGAGCGTCCGCGAGTTCGACGACGTTCGAGAACGTCCCCTTGCTCACGAACGGCTGAGCGTACAGCTGCACGGTCAAGTCGGGCGTGGCGGTATAGTCCACTCGCCAGGTGAAGGACCCGGTTCTCTGGTGGAGGCGGGCGAACGTGTAGTGCGTCACGCCCGCGGTGTCGGTGACGTTCCCGAACCACTGCGAGTCCTTCCGGTTGCGCGAGGCGCTGACGGAAAACGAGGCGGAGAAGCGGGAGGCCAAGCGCAGAAGGAGCTCGGGATTGACGCTCAAGTAGTCCGAGCGTCCCACGTCGCCGCGCCGGTAGTTGATCCACAGGAACGGAACCAATCGATTCCGGTCGTCTCCCTCGAACCCGATCCAGGGGGCGATGTACGGATCGACTCGGACCGCCGGCCCGCCGCGCGCGCACCGATCGCAGAACGTCGTGCCGAGCTGCCCGAGGGTGCCGCCGGCGTGGACCCACCAGCGATTGTTGAGCTGCACGTGGGCGTTGGTGTTCGCGGCGCGCTCCAGCGCCAGGCCCCCGGCCGTCCAGTACTGCCACCAGTTGACGTTCCAGAACGCCTGCCGGTAAAAGGACTGTGGGCGCTGGAACTGGAAGGCGAACCAGTTGTTCCAGCTTTGTTGGTCGGCGCGCAGCAGGAAGCCGAGATCGTTGCTCTCGAAACCCGCCGAGCGGCGCTGGTAGCTGGTCTCGAAGCGGGTGATCCCGCCGCCCACCTTGCCGAAGAACACCTCCTGCGCACTTCCCGAAAGCGACGTGCGGGCTGGGTCGAAGCCAAGCCCTGCGTCGGTCCGCTGGTAGTAGTGCACCGGGTCGAGCTGCGTGCGCGCGATCGCGTCCGGGCTGCCCGCCACCCGACTGAAATCCAGCGACCCGGCGATCTGGTATCGGCTCTTCGCGAAGCGGTGCCGCGCGTCCAGGGCTCCCACGTACGCGCTGCCCCGCAAGGAGTCCTTGGTCCAGGAGTCGAGGCTGCGGTTCACCGCCGTCACCATGACGCCGACGCCGCTTTCTCCCTTGCGGAAGTCCTGTTGAGCGCGCGCGGCCGCATAGTTGGTGGTGGGCTCGATGGTGCGGTCGAGCACGCCGGCCGCACGTCCGGTCACAGCCTCCAGCAGACCCAGCGTGAGCCCGCTCGGCAGGCGGCCCGTCAGTTTGCCGGCGCCGATGATCGTGGTGGCCGTAGGCGACCTGGCATCCCCGTAGGAGCCCGAGAGCTGGGGTGACCGGCCGATGCGCCGGGAATAGAACAGACCTTCGTCGTTGCAGTTCACCGCGCTGCAGTTCACGGCGAAGCGGAAAATGCCGGTTCCCTCGACGAAAAACGGCCTCCGCTCTTGGAAGAACGTCTCGAACGCCGTGAGGTTCAACACCGCGGGGTCCGCCTCCACCTGCCCGAAATCGGGGTTGGCGGGGCGTCGAGCGTCAGGTTCGACGTCAGCCCGTACTTGATGTCGGCGCCGGCCGTGATCTTCTGGACACGCTCGAACCCGGTCGCCGTCGGCACCGAGACGTTCTTGGTCACACCGTACGGCTTCACCTCGAGCCGGCGCGGCGCGGATAGTCCCACGAGACCCGTGACTTCCCCGAGCTGCGAAGCCAGCCCCGCACGCGACGGCCGATACGCCGGCCAGCTCATGCGCTCGGTGAAGCGCTGGATGTCACGCCACACCGCGAACCCGAACGTGGTCGTCTGGGAACGGGCGTAGCGCAGCTGGGACAGCGGGATCCGGAACTCGGCGGTCCAGCCGAGCGAGTCCACGGTCGTCGCCACCTCCCAGACGCCGTCCCAGGCGTCGTCCTCTTGGGAGTCGTTGTAGATCGCGTAGTCGCGTTTCACGCCGGCTGGATTCACCGCGAACTCGTAACCGGTGCGCCGGTCGTGGTAGGAGTCGATGATGATCTTGAGCTGGTCCGTCGGCGCCCGGACGTCGCGCCGGGCGAAGCGCTTCAGGATACTGTCCGGGCGGGGATCGAAGGCGCGGATGAATACGAAGAAGTTGTGGTCGTCGTAGGCGACCTTCGCCTCAGTGGGGAAGCGCGGATCTCCGTCTTCCCGCGGCGAAAACTCCCGGAACGCCGTGATCGCCGGTGCCTCGCGCCATACGTCGTCGAGATCCTTGCCGTCGATCACTAGGGGCCGCAGCGTTCGCAGGGCGACAGCCGTGGTGACCGTCGCCGCGGGCGTCGCTTCGTTCCCACGCGGCGGGTTGGCGTACGTTTGAGCGGCGGCGATAACGGCGAGCGCGGCAACGGCCGGCCCCATGGCGTTCTCCCGAGTGCCCGAAGACCTTAGACGCTGCAGCGGGGAAAAAGGTTGCACGGAGGGATACGAAGCCCGGGGCCGTCACCCCGGGGCTTGGGGGGAGGGGGAAGGGGGCTGCCGCTAGTTCTCTTTCGCCACCAGGCCGGGCTCGATCGGCGCCTCGCCTTCGAACACCAGGTGGCCTGCCTCGAATCGGGCGCCGCGCAGCGCCAGGCTCAGCACGTCGCCCAGCTCCTCCACGACGTGGATGTCCAGCGCCCTGCGCACGTCCTCGGGCAGGTCCTCGAGGTCGGCCTCGTTCTCCCTGGGGAGCACGATCGTCTGGATCCCCGCCCGGACCGCGCCCAGGACCTTCTCCTTCACGCCACCGATCGGAAGCACCCTGCCGCGCAGCGTGATCTCGCCGGTCATCGCGACGTCATGGCGCGTCGGTCGCCGCGACAACGCGGAGACGAGCGCGGTCGCCATGGTCACACCCGCTGAGGGACCGTCCTTCGGGATGGCGCCTGCCGGCACATGGATGTGGACGTCGATATCGACGAGCGCTTCCTCCGGAATGGCGAGCTGGTCCGCGTGACTCTTCGCGTAAGTGAGTGCCGCGCGCGCAGACTCCTTCATCACCTCCCCGAGCTGGCCCGTGAGCACGAGCTCGCCCCTGCCGCGCATCACGCTCGCCTCGACGAACATGATGTCGCCGCCTACGGGGGTGTAATACATGCCCGTCGCGACGCCCACCTGGTCCTCGCGGGCCTTGCGCTCGGGATGGACCTTGGGACGGCCGAGGAGGTCGTCCACATTCTTGGCGTCCACGATCAGGCGCTCCGCCTCGCGGTCGGCGATCTTGCGCGCAACCTTGCGGCCGAGCTTGCCAATCTCACGTTCGAGCTGGCGCACGCCCGCCTCGCGCGTGTAGCTCGTGATGATTTCGCCCAGCACCGCGTCGGTGATCGCCAGCTGCTCCGGGCTGAGGCCGGTCGCGAAGAGCTGTCGTGGCACCAGGTAACGCTTCGCGATCTCAAGCTTCTCGCGCTCGGTGTAGCCCGCGAAGTTGACCGTCTCGAGCCGGTCGAGCAGCGGCGCCGGGATGGATTGGATGAAGTTCGCCGTCGCGATGAACAGCACCTCAGACAGGTCGAACGGCACCCCCAGGTAGTGGTCGGTGAACGAATCGTTCTGCGCCGGATCCAACACCTCGAGCAGCGCCGCCGCGGGGTCGCCCTGGAAGGACACGCCCAGCTTGTCCACCTCGTCGAGCAGGAAGACGGGGTTCTTCGCACCGGCCTGCTTCATCCCCTGGATGATCCGCCCCGGCATCGCACCGACGTAGGTGCGCCGGTGGCCACGGATGTCGGCCTCATCGCGGGCGCCACCCAGAGAGATGCGAACGTAGGGGCGACCGATCGCGCGCGCGATCGACTTGGCGATGGACGTCTTGCCCACGCCCGGTGGTCCCACGAACAGTAGGATCGAGCCCTTCGCCTGCTTGTCGTCCTCGTTGCCCCGGGCCTCGCCCTGCGGCGTCCGTTGCCGCAGCTGCCGCACCGCCAGGAACTCGAGCACCTGGTCCTTGACGTCCTTCAAACCGTAATGGTCCTCCTCGAGGATCTCGGCCGCGCGCTTCAGGTCGAGCGACTCCTCGGCCCGCTTGTTCCACGGCAGCTCGGCCATCGTTTCGAGGTACGTGCGGATGACCTGGGCCTCCAGCGAGTCCCGGCTCGCGCGCTCGAACCGGTGGAGCTCCCGCTCCACTTCCTTTTTCGCCGCCTCCGGGAGCTCCAGCGCCGCGAAGCGCTTGCGCAACTCCTCGACCTCGCTCGCCTCGCCCTCCTCGCCGAGCTCCTTGCGGATCGCCTTCATCTGCTCGCGCAGGAACATCTCTCGCTGGCGCTCGCCCAGTTCCTCCTGCACCTGCGACTTGATCTGTTCCTGGGCATCGAGCACGCCGATCTGGCGCTGGACCAGCACGAGCACGCGACGCAGCCGGTCCTCGACCGACAGGGTCTCGAGCAACGCCTGCCGCTCGGCGGACTTCACGTCGAGGTAGCCGGCGACGAGGTCCGCGAGACGGCCCGGATCGGTCACGCCCTCGAGCACCTGGCGAACGACCTCCTCGGGTAGTCCGGACTTCTGCCCGAGCTCCGCGGCGCGCTCACGCGCCTCCCGGTGCAGGCCGACGAAGGCGGCGTCGTCGGGGTTGACCGGCGGCAGGTCCAGCACTTCGCGCACGTCGGCCTCCACGTAGCCCCCGATCTCGACGTAGTGGAGCGCGGTGCCCCGCATCTCGCCGTGCAGCAGCAACTGCACGCCGCCGAGCCCGCGCTGGATCTGGCTGATCTTGGCGACGGTCCCCATCGTGTACAGCATGCTGGGAGTCACGGGGTCGAGGTTCTCGCGCTGCGCGACGGCGAAGATCAGGCGCGATTCGCTCTTCAGCGCCGCCTCGATGGCGCGAAGCGTAGCGGGGCGCCCCGCGCCGATGGGCGTGGAGACGCCGGGGAATAGCACCACGTCCCGAAGGGGGAGTACAGGGAGCGTCATGCGCTCAGACATGGGTTGTATCTCGCATAGATGTCGTATCTCGCATAGAAATCGAAGAGTCTCCTAGCATCGTCCGTGCCACCACAGGAACGCCCAGAGTGGAGACCCTGTTCCGGTCGCCGCGGCCAATTAGGCAGAGACTGCCTATTAGCCATCAGCCGTGAGCCGTCAGGCTGGCACGGGCCGAGGACTGATGGGCTGATGGCCGAGTACCACTGACGTAAGTCCAGACCCATCGACAGGTTGCACGCTGGCGTCGCTGCGGCTAAATCTATGCGCGCACGACTCACAAACCGGGATGAACGAAGCCGATAGGTCGCTATCCGCCCGCCTGATCCAGGCGCTGGGAAGTTCGTACACCGTCGACGGGGAAATCGGTCGCGGGGGGATGGGCGTGGTGTACAACGCCCGCGACGAGCGGCTCAAGCGCCAGGTGGCGATCAAGGTGCTCCCGCCAGAGCTCGCGTTCCGGGAAGAGATCCGCCTGCGCTTCTTGCGCGAGGCGGAGACGGCCGCCCGGCTGTCACACCCTCACATCGTGCCGATTCATTCGGTCGGAGAGGCTCCGGACGGACTCGTGTATTTCATCATGGCGTACGTAGACGGCGAGTCCCTCGCCGCCAAGCTCAAGCGCCGCGGCCGGCTGCCGCCCGATGAGGCACGCCGCATCATGATCGAGACCGCGGACGCGCTAGGCGCCGCCCACGCGTTCGGCATCATCCACCGCGACGTCAAGCCGGACAACATCCTGCTCGAGGGCAGCCGCGGGCGGGTCGTCGTCACCGACTTCGGGATCGCCAAAGCGCTGTCGTCCAGCACCGGCCCTCAGACGCTTACGGCAACGGGGGTGGCCATCGGAACGCCACACTACATGAGTCCCGAGCAGGCCGCGGGCGACCGCGAGATCGACGGGCGCTCGGACATCTACAGCCTCGGGGTCGTGAGCTACCAGATGCTCGCGGGCGAGCTGCCGTTTCACGCGCCGACGGTGCCCGGAATCTTGATGAAGCACATCACCGAGCAGGCGCCGCTCGTCACGGAGAAGCGTCCGGACGTCCCGGAGGATCTCGCCGCATGCGTGATGCGCTGTCTCGAGAAGGAGCCCGACGACCGCTGGCCTACGGCCGACGCCCTGCGGCGGGCCCTCGAGGCGCGTAGCGCCACCATGTACCGCTCGCGACGCCCGGCGGCCGCTTCGCGCGCGCCGCGATTTCCGGCGCCCGCGGCCTCTTCGGTTTCGCGGAGCCCGGACG
>JBOHSI010000177.1:0-9045 GCA_050733055.1 Gemmatimonadales bacterium | reverse complement strand
CCGCAGCCCCGACCGGCCGCGGCCAATGCAGTTCTCGAGACCCCCGACCTCGTCGGCTCGTGGGCGGTGTACCAGCGGATGGTGCAAGCGGGAGTCGGCCCCGCGTCCCTCGAGCAGCTGATCGGCGCGGGCGGCCCGGCAATCGTCGAGCCCACGGTCGTGGACATCAAGACCATGCTCTATCGCGGCGAGCGCGCCTTGCAGCGCGCCCAGGAGCTGCGGGCGCAAGCGCGGCAGGCCTCGGGCGATTCCCTGCGGGCGCTCGTCGACGAAGTCTGCGACCTCGTTGCCCTCGCCCTCGAGCCCAGCGCCTAGCGGCGCCGGGGCTCCCCCCCCGCGCTGGCCGTGGATCGTGGGGCTCGCGGTCACCCTCGCGCTCCTCGCCTGGGCGCTGCACGACGTCGACCCGCGCGAGCTGCTCGCGCACGTGCGGCGGGCGGACCCCTGGCTCATGCTCGTCACCGTCGTGCTCGCGACGCTCACCTTCGCCCTCCGCACGCTGCGCTGGCAGCTGTTCCTCCGGGACATGCGGGGAAGCCGGTTCCCGCTCCTGCCCTTGTGGCACGCCACCGCGATTGGCGCCATGGCGAACAACCTGCTCCCGGCGCGCGCCGGCGAGTTCGCCCGTGCCTACGCCGCCCGCCGGCGGCTCCCCGTCCGCTTCAGCACCGCGCTGGCGTCCATCGGGGTGGAGCGCGTGTTCGACGGGCTGACGCTGGTAGCGTTCATGACGCTTGCAATCGTGTCACCGTCTTTCCCCCGCCAGGCCACGATCGGGACCATTACGATCTCCGGCATTGCGGCCTGGGCGGCCGCGCTGTTCGGCGGCGCGTTGGTGATCGCGGGGCTCGTGGTGCACCGGCCCGCTCCCTGGCTCGCGCTGCTGCGCCGGGTCACGCATGCCGTGCTACCCGCGCGGCTCGCCGACCGGATCACGCACATCGCCGAGGGTCTCGTGGCGGGGCTCGAGGTGCTGAAGAGCCCCGGGCGGGTCCTGGGCGTGGTCGTGTGGTCCATCGCGTTGTGGCTCGTGAACGCGGCGGCGTTCGCGGTCTGCTTCCGGGCTTTCGGGCTCGCCGTGCCACCCGAGGGCGCGCTCCTGCTGCAGGGGATCATCGGCTTCGGCGTCGCCTTGCCGGCATCGCCGGGATTCGTCGGTGTGTTCGAGGCCGCGACCCGGGTGACCCTCGCGCTTTACGGGATCGACGCGACCCGTGCGGTGAGCTACGCGGTCGCGTACCATGTCAGCACGTTTTTGCCGATCACCCTGCTCGGCCTCCACTCCCTTTCGGGGATGCGCCTCCACCTCGCCGAGCTGCGCGCCCCGCGCGCGGCAGAGCAGTAGCGGTGGCGGTGGACCGCGTACGGATCGCCGCGCACGCGAAGGTGAATCTCTTCTTGCGCATTCTCGCGCGGGAAGCGCCGGGGAACTTCCATCAGATCGAAACGGGCTTCGCGCTACTCGAGCTCGCCGACGAGCTCGTGGTCACGCGCACTAAGGCCGGCGTCACGCTCACCGTCCACGGGCCGGACCTCGGGCCGCCGGACGACAACCTTGCCGTGCGCGCGGCGCGCGCCGTGCTCCAGGCGACCAACAACACGTTCGGCGTGGCGATCGAGCTCACGAAACGGATCCCCGTGCGCGCCGGGCTCGGTGGCGGCTCGAGCGACGCCGCCGCGGCGCTCCACGCCGTGAATGCGCTCGCCGGTGACGGCGTGCCGCGCAACGAGTTGATGCACTTCGGCGTGCGGCTCGGGGCGGACGTCGCCTTCTTCGCGAGCGGCGCCCCCTGCGCCGCCGGCTGGGGCCGGGGCGAGCGGCTGTTCCGGCTCGAGTCCCCGCCCGCGGCACCGGTGCTCGTCGCGGTGCCCCCGATCGCCGTCGCAACATCCGACGCCTACCAGTGGTGGGACGAGCAACACCCCGAGCCGGCGACACGGGGGCCGGTCGTGCTCGACGCGCCGGCGTTCACCAGCTGGGGCAGCGTGGGCCGACTGGGCGGCAACGACTTCGAGATGCCCGTCTTCGGCAGGCACCCGCCGCTGCGCGCGCTGTACGAGAAGTTGGCGCAAACCCACCCCTACTGGGTGCGGCTGTGCGGCTCGGGGAGCGCCGTGGCCGCAGCGTATGCCAACGAACGGTTGCGCGACGACGCGGCCATGATGCTCGGCGAAAAGCAGCAGCAACTGATCAAGACGAGGACCCGCGCGGAGCCCGCGCCTGGGCCGGAGCCGCTTCCCTAGCGGCGGGCCAGCCCGCCCCTACGTTAAGGAGGAGGAGGCGCCCATGCCCGAGCAGCTCATCGGAACCGTCATCCACTACTTCAAGGGGCCGAGCGTCGCGGTGGTCCGGCTGACGGAGGGCGAGCTCGCCGTCGGCGACCGCGTCCGCTTCCACGGTCACACGACCGAGTTCACCGAGCAGGTCGCCTCGATGGAAGTGAACCACCAGAAGGTCGAGCGCGCCAAGGCGGGCGATGAAGTCGCGATTCAGGTCGTGGACCGTGCCCGGCCGCACGATCAGGTTCTCAAGGTGACGTGACCACCGGTCGACCGGCCGCTGCGGCAGTGCGCTCCGGGACTCCCTAAACGGGCCCGCTCTGTAAGTTGGATCACAGAGCGCCGGTGGCAGCTACGCCATACCTATAGACGCGCTTCCTCATGAGCAAACCACTAGGCTGGGGCCGAGTGTGGGCGGCAGGACCGCCGTTCGATGCGTCGCCGATGCCACGGCAAGGGGCGTGGTATCCGATCGTCAGCACCGGAAGCACGCGCATCGTGCTCGAGGTCAAGGGGCGACGCGTTGCCGTGCCCAACGACTTGATCGAGATCCGCAAGCAGCGGCCGGAGCGGTTCACGGTCGTGTACCGTGCGGTGAACAGCTCGAACCCGGTGCTCGGGACTCGGGCCGATCTCGGGCGCATCTACGCCGTCTGTCCCGTGTCGGGCACTCGGGTGCGACTGATCGGCCACCCGAGAGAGACCAAGTGCCCGGAGTGCGGGCATCGCGGAGAAGTCGCCTGGTGGGAAACCGGCTGAGGACCTCAGGACGCTGCCGAACCGTGTGATCGGGTACCCCGGCGCTTCGCAGCGCTGGGGCCTTTTGTTGTAGCCGCCGTTGCCCGCCGTCGCTGATGTGGCGAAGTTGTAGCCTCTGCCGGCACTGGCCCCTCGTCCAATGGCAGGACACCGGACTTTGGATCCGGGAATCTTGGTTCGAATCCAAGGGGGCCAACTGCTGATTCCGCAACGCGTTCGAGGCACTCCTGCGTTGCGCTCAGTGTCGCCAGCCTTTACACACGGCGCTTCCCGCGCGCCGCGATCGAGCTCGTGCCGTCGGTCACATCGCGCCGGGTGAGACCGCAACATAATAGGAACCCATGACTGAGCGGTCGGTGTCAGCCCCTCCCGCCGAGACCGGGCAGGCGATGGAGGGAGCGCTGCGCCACGCCGGCCGCGAGCTTCTCGTCGCCCTCCACGCGGCCTTGCGCTCGCTCAAGCTCTACCCGCTCGAGAACTCGCAAGTCCAGAACGCGCTGGACGAACTGGCCGCCACGGCGACGAACATCCTCACTGTCCACGGCGAGCTCGAGGTGCGACTCCAGGGCGAGTTCCTCTTCGTCAATGCGACGCGGCTGCGGCTCGAGCTCGATAGCTTCGCGTTCTTCTCGCACGTCTTCGGCGTTTTTCAGCACTGTAGCATCGGCGCCGTCCGCATCGGCGCGGGAGTGGATCGCCGGCAGCTCCAGATGCTGGTCTCGCTGCTCATCTCCTCCGCGGCCCAGAAGGCGGACCCCGAGATCGCCCTGGAGCTCGGGGAGAAGCTGCACGATGCCGGGGTGACCTGCATCGACGTCGAGCCGCAGCACGGGGCCGAAGAGGGCGGTCAGGACGGAGGCGGAAAGGAAGCGGCGAAACGCACCTACGCCCGCTCTGTCGCGGTGACCAAGGAGATCATCAACGGGGTCCGGATAGGGCGCACGGGCAGCATCAAGAAGGTGAAGCGCGTCGTGCAGACGATCGTCGACCAAGTGCTGAACGACGAGGCGTCGCTGATCGGGCTCACCACGCTGCGCGACTACGACGAGTACACGTTCACCCATTCGGTCAACGTGTGCATCTTCGCCGTGGCCCTGGGCCGGAAGCTCGGCCTCACCAAGTCGCAACTTTGCGATCTCGGGTTGGCTGCGCTGTACACGACGTGGGCAAGGCACGGGTGCCCCTCGAGGTGCTGAATAAGGAAGGCGGCTTCAGCGAGGACGATTGGCGCATGATGCAGTCCCACCCGTGGCTCGGCGTGCTCACCCTGTTCGGCATGCGCGGTTACGGGGAGATGCCCTATCGACCGATGATCGTCGCCTACGAGCATCACATGAAGACCGACCTGACGGGCTATCCCAAGTCGATCCGAGGGCGCGAGATGTCGATCCTGTCGAGGATCATCGCCGTCGCCGACTCCTTCGATGCAGCCACCAGCCGTCGGAGCTACCGCACCAAACCGGTCGAGCCGGACCAGGTCCTGAGGGAGATGTGGCAGGACCGCTGGCGGGGCCACGATCCCGTCGTGGTGAAGGCCTTCATCAACATGATCGGCATCTACCCGGTCGGAACGTGCGTCATACTGGACACCCATGAGCTCGGCATCGTGCATGCTGCGAACCCGGACCCGAGCCACGTCAACCGGCCGATGGTTCGTATCGTAACGACTCCGGACGGAACCTTCCTGTCCGGCGGCTCTCTCGTGGACCTCGCGCAGCGCGACGAACACGGCCAGTTCATCCGCACAGTCGTGAAGGTCACCGAACCCGAAAGGTATGGGATCAAGGTCAGCGATTATTTCGTGTGATCAGGTCCGTCGGGCTTGAACAATCGCCCGCAAGCTGATAACCATCCCGGCACCGTAACCCTAGCCGGCATTGGTCCCCTCACCTGAGGTCTCTCGCATGCGTCTCGTCGCGACTCCGCTCGCCGCGTCCGCTCTCGGCGCGTTCTTGCTCGCTGCCGCTCCTTCCACCATCGACGATCTCCGCGGCTTCACTGCCGAGTCGGCCAAGGCGCAGCGCGAGCGGGAGGCCCAGTTCCGCGCGGTGCCGAGCCCCGACAGCTTGCGCGAGTACATGCGCCGCCTCTCGGCGCGGCCCCACCACGTCGGCTCGCCGTACGGCAAGGCGAACGCCGAGTGGATCCTCGCCAAGTTCAAGAGCTTCGGGTGGGACGCCAAGATCGAGACGTTCGACGTCCTGTTCCCCACCCCGCTGGAGCGCGTGGTCGAGCTGGTCGAGCCGACGCGGTTCCGCGCCCGGCTGCAGGAGCCGCCTGTGCCCGGCGACCCGACCTCGAGCCAGCAGGCGGAGCAGCTCCCGACCTACAACGCCTTCTCGGTGGACGGCGACGTGACCGCGCCCCTCGTGTACGTGAACTACGGCGTGCCCGCGGACTACGAGCGGCTCGAGCGGATGGGAATCTCGGTGAAGGGTGCGATCGTGATCGCACGCTACGGCTTGTCGTGGCGCGGCATCAAGCCCAAGCTCGCGGCCGAGCACGGCGCGGTGGGCTGCCTCATCTACTCCGATCCCGCAGACGACGGCTACACCCAGGGCGACGTCTACCCGCTGGGCCCCTGGCGGCCGAAGGACGGCGTTCAACGCGGCAGCGTGATGGACATGCCGCTCTACCCGGGTGACCCGCTCACGCCCGGCGTAGGCGCGACCAAGGACGCGAAGCGCCTGGCCGTCAAGGCGGCGCCGACCATCACGCAGATCCCGGTCCTGCCCCTCTCCTACGGCGACGCCCAGCCCCTGCTCGCGGCGTTGCAGGGACCCGCGGCGCCGGACGGCTGGCGCGGCGGGCTCGGCATTACCTACCACGTCGGCCCTGGCCCCGCGAAGGTTCACCTGCGCGTCAAGTTCGACTGGAGTCTCAAGACGCTGTACGACGTGATCGCCCGCATCCCCGGCGCGTCGGCGCCGGACGAGTGGATCATCCGCGGCAACCACCACGACGCCTGGGTGAACGGCGCCGAGGACCCGGTCTCGGGGCTCGTGCCCCTGCTCGAGGAGGCGCGCGGGCTTGGGGCCCTGCTCACGCAGGGCTGGCGACCGCGCCGCACCATCATCTACGCCGCGTGGGACGCCGAGGAGCCGGCGCTGCTGGGCTCGACCGAGTGGGTCGAAGCCCACGCCGATGAGCTCGCGACCAAGGCCGTCGCGTATCTCAACAGCGACACCAACGGCCGCGGCTATCTGTTCGTGGGCGGCTCCCACTCGCTCGAGAAGTTCATCAACGCCGTCGCGCGCGACATCGAGGACCCGCAGACGAAGCTCAGTGTGTGGAAGCGGCGCCAGCTCCGCACCATCCGGGACGCCGCGTCCCAGGAGGCCCGCGACGAGGCGCGCCGCCGCGCCGACCTGCGCATCGCCGCGCTGGGCTCGGGATCGGACTACACGCCGTTCCTTCAGCACGCCGGCATCGCGTCGCTGCATCTCGGCTTCGGCGGTGAGGACGACGGCGGCATCTACCACTCGATCTACGACGACTTCAAGTGGTACACGACGTTCGACGACACGTCGTTCGTGTACGGCCGCGCGCTCGCCCACACCGTCGGGACCGCGGTGCTGCGGCTCGCCGACGCCGACGTCCTCCCTTACGACTTCGCCGGCCTCGCGGAAACGGTCGGGGGGTACGCGCGCGAGGTGGAGAAGCTCCACAAGGACAAGCAGGAGGAGGTGCGCGAGCGTAACCGGCAGATCGACGAGGGGGTCTTCACCGCAACGGCCGACCCGCGCGAGCGTTACGTGCCGCCCGCGAAAGAGGAGATCCCGCCGCACCTCAACTTCGCCCCGCTCGGCAACGCGGTGGACGCGCTCACCCGCGCGGCGGACCGCTACGAGAAGGCCTTCGCCGCAGCACAGGCGAACGGCGCGGCGTTTGCTCGCCCGGGGGCGCGGGCGCTCAACGGCACCCTGCTCCGAGCCGAACGCGCGCTCACGCGCGCCGACGGCCTGCCCCGCCGGCCGTGGTATCGCCATCAGGTGTATGCGCCCGGCTTCTACACGGGCTACGGCGTCAAGACGCTCCCCGGCGTGCGCGAGGCGATCGAACGGAAGGCTTGGACGGAGGTGGACGAGCAGATCGGCCGGATGGCGCAGACGCTCGGGATGGAAACCGAGCTGATCGACCGCGCCGCGGAGCAGCTCGAGCGACTGACGCCGTAGCAACGAGCAACGCCGGCCCCCGCGTCGTGCACCCGCGACATTGACTCCCCGGCCCTCCCTCACCACTATGCGGGGGGGGAAACGAACCCCCGGGAGGCTGCATGAAGCACCTCACACCGGCGGTTGCGCTCACCGCCATCCTGCTCTTGCCCGCCGCAGCTCTGCCGGCGCAACAGGAGCTGCCCTACACCTACCAGGGCACGGTCCACACCGTGAAGGTTGGCACGGGCTCACTGGACCTCCTCACGGGGGTGGGACACGCGGTGCGGGTCGTGAAAATGCGCGCCCTCCCCACCACGCTGATCGCGAGCGAAGGCAGGACCATCGCTTTGGGGAATCTCGCGCCCGGCGACGTGGTGCGCGCCGACTGCCGGCTGACCGCCGCCGGACTCGTCGCCGACCGGATCGAAGTCAAACGGCGCGGCGCGTGACCCGGGCAACCGTCTGGGCGGCCGCGGCGCTGGCACTGGCGGCGGCCGGCTGCCAACGGCTCAAGCCGGGCGACCCGATCCCCGGTCTCACGCGCGCCGAGCGCGAGCGTTTCAAGCAGGGCAAGGTCGTGTTCGACTCGGTGTTTACGCCGCAGACGGGACTCGGACCCCTGTTCAACTCGATCGCGTGTGGGGAGTGTCACGAAGACCCCGTCGCGGGCGGCAGCGGCGACGAAGTCGAGGTGCACGCCTCCGTATTGAGGGCTGGACTGTGCGATCCGCTCGCCGGGGAAGGTGGCCCCGTGATCCAGCAGGCCACGACGCCCGCCCTCAAGCAGGCCCTCGGGATTGACCGCGAGCCGTTCCCGCCCTCCGCGCCGGTCCGCGCCTCGCGCACGTCGCCGGTCGTCTTCGGGCGAGGTCTGCTCGACGCCGTGCCCGACTCGGTGTTCCTGCGGTACGCCGACCCCGACGACGCGGACCGCGATGGCATCTCCGGGCGGCCCAATCGCTTCTTCGATGGGCGGATCGGCCGCTTGGGGCGCAAGGCGCTCGTGCCCACGCTCGACGAGTTCAATGCCGGGGCGTTCGTCCTCGAGCAGGGCATCACGAACCCCGCAGTGCGCACCGAGGAAACAATCGGCGGACAGCCGATACCGGAGGGCGTCGACCCGACCCCCGATCCCGAGATCAATCAGGAAGCGCTCGACCTGACCAACGCGTTCATGCGCTTTCTCGCGGCGCCGACCCCTACGAGAGCCGGGACGGAAGGAAAACGGGGCCGTGCGGTGTTCTCGGAAATTGGCTGCGCTGCGTGCCACATCCCGACACTCCGCACGGGCGACCACCCCGTGCGCGCCCTGCGGAACAAGCAGGTCGCGGCCTACACAGACCTCCTGCTGCACGACATGGGCCCGGACCTGGCCGATATCTGCCTCGGGCTGGCGACTTCCTCCGAATTCCGGACGGAGCCGCTGATGGGCCTGCGGGACGCGAAGCGATTCCTGCACGACGGCCGGGCCACGACGCCCGAGCAGGCGGTCGAGCTGCACGGCGGCGAGGCCGCGGCCGCGCGCGATCGCTTCAAGGCCCTTCCCGCCCGCGATCGGGCCGCGCTGATCGCATTCCTCAAGACGTTGTAGTGCGCAACCTGACGGCGCTGGCCCTCATCGCCAGCGCCGCGCACGGCCAGGACGTCCAGCACGCCGCCGAAGCGCGCTACGGCGCGCAACGGCGCGCCATGGTGGACCAGCAGATCGCCGCGCACGGCGTCCGCGATCCGGCGACGCTCTCCGCCATGCGGGCCGTCCCGCGCCACGCGTTCGTCCCGGCCGAACACCGCGACCGCGCCTACGGAGACCACCCCCTGCCGATCGGGTTCGGCCAGACCATCTCGCAGC
>JBOHSI010000176.1:0-6909 GCA_050733055.1 Gemmatimonadales bacterium | reverse complement strand
GCCTAGCTGTCGCGGATGCTCAATAATACCTTCCCGGCCCCGTGAGAAACCACAGCTGGATGGCGATCGGCCTCGTCGCCGGGCTCGTGCTCGGGCTGGCGGCCGCCGCCACCCAGAGCCCCGTCTTGCTCGCAATCGCCCGCGGGCTGCGACCGCTGGGGATGTTGTTCCTGAACCTGCTCTCGATGGTGGTGATCCCGCTCGTCGCCACCGCGCTGTTCGCCGGCGTCGCGGGGCTCGGCAACCTCAAGAGCGTGGGGCGCCTCGGCGTGCGCACGCTGGGTTTCTTCTGGGGGACCACCCTGGCGGCGATCCTCATCGGCTTCGTGCTGGCGGCGCTGTTCCTGCCGCTCGGCGCGATGACGCCGGACCAGCAAGCGGCGCTGCGCCAGGCCGCGGCGGCCGACTCCGCCTTCGTGCGCCGCGCCGCCGAGCAGATCCCCACGGGGGCCCGCTTCATCGTCGAGCTCGTTCCGGCGAACCCGGTGCGCGCGGCCGTGGAGGGCAACCTGCTCCCGCTGATCGTGTTCACGACGATCTTCGCGGTCGCCGCCGCGGGGCTGCCGGAGGAGAAGCGGCGCACGCTGACCGACCTCGCGGATGGCGCGACCCAGGCATTGATCAAGATCGTCCAGTGGGTGCTGCTCCTCGCCCCGCTCGGCATCTTCGCGCTCGTGGCGGGGACGGTCGCCCAGTTCGGATGGTCGCTCGTCAAGTCGATGGCGGTGTTCGTCCTCGCGGTGATCGCGGGACTCGCCGTGCTCATCGGAGCGGTGTACCTGCCCGCGATCGCGCTCGTGGCACGCCTCAAGCCGACCAGGTTCCTCAACGCCGCCTGGCCGTCGCTGGCGATGGGTTTCTCGACCACCTCGTCGCTCGCCACCCTCCCCACGATGCTCCACGCCGCGGAGGACGACCTCAAGATCTCCCGTACGGTGGCGGGCTTCGTCCTCCCACTGGGGGCGGCGGTGAATCGCGCGGGGAGCGCCCTGTATCAGGCGGTGGCCGTGCTGTTCCTGGCGCAGCTCTACGGCATCGGCTTCGGTGTCCCGGAGGCGTTCCAGGCGGGAGTGGCCGTCTTCCTCGCGTCGCTCACCGTAGCGAGTGTGCCGTCGGCGAGTATCGTGAGCCTGACCCCTGCCTTGGTGTCGACGGGGCTGCCGCTGTCGGGGCTGACGCTCCTCATCGGCCTGGACCGGGTCCCCGACATGTTCCGCACGATGACGAACGTGACCGGGCACGTCACCGCGGCCGCGGTCATCGCCGCGGTGGAGGGAGAAAAGCTCGAGTGACGTGGCTGATTCCCGCGGGTTACCTCGCGTTCCTGGTGCTACTCGTCGTCCGATACGCCACCCGCCGCCCCAGCCTCGCCGCCTACGCTCCCACGACCTCCGGGCCGCTCCTCTCGGTGATCATCCCCGCCCGCAACGAGTCGGTGAACATCGAGGCGTGCGTGCGGTCGGTGCTCGCCACTACCTACGAGCCGCTCGAGGTGATCGTCGTGGACGACCGGTCTACGGACGGCACCGCGGAGATCGTGGGACGCCTGGCCGACGCGGCCGCAACGCGCGGGCGACTGCGCCTGGTGCGTGGGGCGGAGCTGCCGCCTGGGTGGTTCGGGAAGCAGTGGGCCCTGGTTCAGGGGTACCGCGCGGCGCGCGGGGAGAGCCTGCTGTTCACGGATGCCGACACGCGCCACCATCCCGAGCTGATCCCCCGAACGGTGGCCGTCCTGAGCGCCGAGCGCGTGGATCTCGTGAGCGTGCTGTCGCGCCAGGAGATGGTGAGCTTCTGGGAGCGGCTGGTGCAGCCGCACGTATTCCTCGCGCTCGCGTCGCGGGTGGGCGACCTGCGGCGCGTGAACCGCACGCGGGTCGTCTGGGACGCGATCGCGAACGGGCAGTACATCCTCACGACACGCCGCAGCTACGAGCGAGTCGGGACGCACGAGGCCGTGAGGCACACCGTGGTGGAGGACATGGCGCTCGCCCAGGCATACGTGCGACACGATCTCGACATCCTCCTCCTGCACGCCACGGAGTACCTGACCACCCGGATGTACCGGAGCCTTGCCGAGATCATCGAGGGCTGGTCGAAGAACCTGGCGCTGGGCGTGCCGCTGATGTTTCCGCCGATCCCGCTGATCCGCCGCGCCGCCCCCTACCTGATGTGGCTCCCCGCGCTGTGCTGGATTGTGCCGCCCGTGTTGTGGGCGCTGTACGGGTGGAACTGGGCCGCCGCCGCGACCGCCATCTGGCTCGTCATTTGGATCGCCGTGTATTGGGCGGAGCGCGCGCCGGTGCAGTACGCCCTGCTGTACTCGCTCGGGGCGGCGCTGGTGGCCTACATCATGATCCGCTCGGCGGTACGGGGCTCGAGGAAAGTCGAGTGGCGGGGGCGAGTGTACCGCGCCGACTGACGCTCACACGCCGCACGTCCTGAACACCGGCGGATGGTCGCTGCGCTGCACCAGGTCGTGCAGCATTTCGTGCTGCACCGGCCGGCGCTCCTTCACCGAAGCCTGCGCCATGTAGATGGTGTGCGGCGGCCGCCACCAGCCGGCACAGCCGCGAGCGTAGCCGGGGCAGGCGTAGCGCGAGCCGGGTACCTCGTACCAGGCGATCGCGGTGAAATCCCCGGTGAGCCGGGCGCAGGCCTCGATCTCCGCCCACCACGCGTGATAGGCGTCGGGCGGCGCGTACGGCCGCGCTCCCGCGGGTTCGAAGGAATCGAGGCAGCCGAGGAGCAGCAGCAGGGAGAGCCAGCGGAGGGGGGTCGGCATCCGACCGAAGCTATCGTCCGCCACGGTCGCGGCCAAGCCGGCGGTTCGCAGCCCAGCCGTCCTATTGCAGGCTGAGGATTCTCCCTGCGAGCATGAGTCCCACCACGACGCTCGTCAGCGCCGATCCCATATGCAGCGCCGTCGCCCAGCGGGCCCCGCGGCCGGACGCGAGCCGCACAACGCCCGCCAGCGAGACCGATACCGCCAGCATCCCGATCATCGTGCCGATCGCGAACGCGACGAAGTAGGCGAGCTGCGCCGTGCGGGTCGGTGCCGCGGAGACGAGCAGCACGAGGATCGCCGCACTCCCCGCCAGCCCGTGCAGCAGGCCGAAGGAAAGCGACCGGCGCGCGTCCGCCCGCGGATGCGGGTGCGCATGCCCGGCGCCGTGCGCGTGACTGTGGAGATGGAAGTGCGCGCCCTCGTCGTGCGTGTGCACGTGCAGGTGCCAGCGCCCGCGCGCGTAGCGCACTATGACCGATGCGCCGAGCGCGATGAGCAGCAGCGCGACGAGGAGCTCGGCGGCGGGCCAGAGCGGGGCCGGGAGACGGAAGCCGAACAGCACGATCGCGGCAACCACGACGCCGACGCTCGCGGTGTGGCCGAGTGCCCAGGCCAGCCCGAGGTGGCACGCGTCGACCAACCGGCCCTGCCGCGTCGCGAGCGTCGAGACCGCCGCGAGGTGGTCCGGCTCGAACGCGTGTCGCAGTCCGAGCAAGACACCGAGGCCTGTGAGGGCGAGGAGGCTGGGACTCATGGCGGCCCGCAATTTAGCCTATTCTTTATGAAGAATCATGGAACCTCGCATGACGGAGATCCACGCCCGCTATCCGCCGCTGGACGCCCGGGTCAGAGAGATCCTCGAGAACATCCACCGCGACTGCAAACAGCTGGCCACCGAGAGCCGCAACCGGGGCAACGAGCACCAGGTCGAGGAGTTCATCACGTGGCTCTCGGCCACGTTCGCCGACCGTGCGGTCCAGGTGAGGCGGGAGGGCCCGCGCGCGCCGGTGAGCGCGGAGGACGCGCGCCGCTGGGCCGCGGCCCGGCAGCGTTCGGACGCTCCGTGCGCTGGCCGGGGACGAGCTGCGACGCATCCGCGGCGTGGTCTCCGTCGACTCGGTGGGGGCAGGCGTTGCTGATCGTCGACTATTTCCTGCACCGCGTCGACGGAGGCGAGCGCGTGGGCGTGCCGCGCGACCTCGACGAGTACCACTACGCCCGGCTGTACCGCGCGAACGGCGGACACCTCCTGGTCCTCAAGGACGCGGTCGAGCCGAACCGCCGGAACGTGAACGCCGTCTATCGGGTCGCGGCGACGGTCACCGGGAAGCGCGCCGTGGCGCGCATCCAGGACCTGGTCGATTGGGGCGTCGAGACGCGCCTCCGCGACCAGGTCGCCGACGTGTGCTCCCGTATGGGATGCACGTGGGGCTCGAGCTCGCGATCCTGCTGTACATGATGGCGCGGCGGATACCGACGTGGATCGACAACGGGTACAGGCACGAGAATCGGGCGGATAATCTGGGAAGTCTACGGCGAGTCAGCGTATAGCGTCTGTACGTCTAGCTCTCGCTTGTCCCTGTTCTTTCAGAGCCCGATCCAGTAGCTCACTTTCACCGCGAAGATGTTGTCCGCCGGCGCGTGCACCAGCGCGTCGAAGTCCCTCCCGAGCCGGAAGTTGCCGATGTCCGCCTCCTGCTCGCGGGCCTGCTGCCACACCACGAACAGCGTCGACCCGGGGCGCCACTCCCAGCGCAACACCGCGTTGGCGCGGAGCGAGCGGAAGTTGAAGTCCTGCTGCTCGACGAAGAACCTCGGCCCGCCGTCTCCGGGGTCGATCGTGTCTCCGGCGGCTGCCGGAATCACCGTGCCGCGGTCGCGGCCGTAGACGGTGAAATCGTACGTCCGCGGCGCGGCCAACTCCTTCAAGTCGCGGAAATCGGCCGCCGAGATCAGGGGCTGGAGGAACAGCTGGAACGACAGCCGCGGCGTGAACGTCCAGTCCACCCGCGTCACGAGCGACAGCTCGGTCTGATCGAGCGTCCCGAACACGTAGCGTGCCCCGTACGTGCCCCGCGCGAACGTGTCGGCCACGGTGGTCACGTACTGCGCGATTGCGTGGTTGCGTAGGAGCCTGGGGCCCACGCTGATCCGCGTCGCCGACGCCGGCCGGAGGCTCAGCGACAGGGAATACTCCCCGAAGGTCCCGCGCGCCCCGTCCCACGCGTAGAACAGGTTCGCGCCCAGTCGCGTGGTCTTGCGCGAATCGGACAACAATTGCACGACGACGTCTTCGTTCCACGGGAGCTCGGTCACGGGTCCGCCGCGCGTCAGGCGGTCATCCCAGGCGCGGGGCGCATAGTCGTGCCGCAGAAACACGCTCCAGAAGTTGGCGAGCGTCAGCTCGCTGATCAGACCGAAGCTCCCGAAGACAAGGTCCCCGTCGAAATTCCAGGTGTGGTTCGTGAAGGGCAACACGTTCCAGTCCCGCACCAGCTTGCGGGGCCGGTCCTCTTTGTATTCGATGAGCGTGGAGAGCGCGCGCCGGTCGGCGGTCGACTGGAAGCCGAGGTCGCTCGCCTCGAAGCCCGGCCCCGTCTCCTGGTACGTGAGCGAGCCAAGCCAGTGGACGCCGGTGTTCCTGGCGAGGGAGACCTGGTACGCCAGGCCGCCGAGCGACGTGCGCGCTGGATCGTACCGGGAGGTGCGCGCGTCGGGGCGCTGGTAGTACCGCGCGCTGGACGTTTGCGTCGCGGCGATCGCGCCCGCGCGGCCGCTGACGCGGGAGAGCGCGATCGCTCCGTCCAGCGACCAGTTGCGGTTGTCCCAGCCGTGGGCGAAGTCGAAACCCACGAGGTACGCCTGGCGCCGCAGCAGGCTCGCGAGCGCCGGCTCGTCGAGATCGCGGTGCACCGCGGTGACCATTCCGCCGATGGCGGTGTTGCCCGCGCGCAGGTCCTTGCGCGTGCGCGCCACGAAATAGTTAGTGAGCGGCTCGAGCGCGGCGCTGTGCCGCCCCCCGAGCGTGTCCTGCCAGCGCGCCCGCTCCTCCGCGGTCACGGCGTCGAGCACGCCCAGCGACCAGCCTCCGCGTGTCCGACCGGACAGCTTCGCCGCCGCCCGGATCGTCGTTTGACCGGGAACATCGCTGAACGCGACGTCGCCCGCCTCGATCTCCCCCTGCGGCTGGCGCCCGATCCGACGCGAGAAGAAGAACCGCGGAAAGCTGAAGCTGTTGAACGTGCGGATGCCGCCGAACCGGAACACGTCCGCTCCCTCCACGAAGAACGGTCGTTTCTCGGGGAAGAAGGTCTCGAACGCGCTGAGGTTCACGACCGCGGGATCCCACCTCGACCTGGCCGAAGTCGGGGTTGATCGTAGCGTCGAGGGTCAGATCGCTCGTGACGCCGTACTTGACGTCGAGCCCACCGTCGCCGAAATAGTCGCTCCCGTCGCGGAACGGGTCGCCTCCGGGCACGTGCGTGTGCTCGGCGCGCCCCAGCGTGTAGGGGAGCAGCTCGAGGTGCCGCGCGGTACGCAGGCGACCCAGCCCCGTGAGGTGGCCGTAACGGTTCACGCCAGCCTGTTCCCGCTTCGGCGTGAACGCGAAGAAGGCCTCCTCGCCCTTGCGCAGAATGAAGCGCGAGAACTGGATTCCCCACATCGCGGCATCCTGCGGGTTGAACCGGAGCTGGGAAAGGGGCACGCGCAGCTCGGCCGTCCAGCCGACCGAATCGATGCGCGCCGCGTAGTCCCACACCGGGTCCCACGACACGTCGTCGCTGCCGCCCTGGGCGGCCGCGCCGAGCACAGCGTCGCGGATCGCGCCAGCCGGCGTGATACGGAACCGCACGGCGCTCAGGTGGTCGTGGTAGGCGTCAATCAGGACTTCGAACAGGTCCGACTCGACCGCCTCGTCACGCCGGGCCAGGACCGACCTGATCGCCCGCGGATCGCTGTCGTGCATGTGGGCGCCGATGTAGAGGGCGTCGTCGCCGATCAGCACCCGGACCTCGGTGCGCTCGGAGGCGGGCTGGCCTTCGTTGGGATCGCGCTGGATGAACCGCGTCGCCGGGATCGCCTGCGCCCAGGCGGGCTCGTCGAGCCGGCCGTCGAGCCGGATT
>JBOHSI010000175.1:0-6979 GCA_050733055.1 Gemmatimonadales bacterium | reverse complement strand
TGGATGTCGGCGCCCGCGTCGATGTTCTCCTGGCCGGCCGTCAGGTCCTTGCTCGTGATGCGGGAGATGTCCAGCTTGCGCCGCCCGTATTGGACGCCCAGCGACGTCGTGGCGGAGAACGCGTTGCTGCTGGGCGTGTACGTGTGCACGGCGCTGGCGTTCACGTTCAGGCTCAGGTTGTCGCTGTTCGAGAGCAGGGAGGTGCCCGGCTGTCCGTCGTTGGGCTCGAACTGGAGCTCCCGCGGGAAGAACAGGTCGTTACGCTGCGTGAAGAAGTCCGCGCCACCGAGCGTGACGAAGCGCAGATAATGCTGCGACGTCTGCACCGCGTCCCACTGCAGGTTTGCGCCGCCGATGAATCGGTACACGTCCTCGTTGTTCTTCATGAGCGCTGCGGTCTGGACGGGGTTGCTCGGAACGAACGGATTGCGCGCGAACGTGTCGCCCGGTTGCCGGCTGAGGTCCACGAAGCTCGGGGTGGATGACAGCACGACGTAGAAGCTCGTGCCCGTATTGTCGTTGTTGCTGAGTCCGCGCTGCGCCAGGGTGTGCGTGTAGTTCGTGTTGAGGCTGGCGCGCACCCGCGACCCGAGCCGCTGGTCGAGGTTCAGGCGCAGAGCCTGACGCTGGAAGCCGGTGTTCTCGATGATACCGCCGTCGTCCTTGACCGTTCCCGAGGCGAAGTACTGGGTGTTGTCGGTCCCGCCCGAGATGCTCGCCGCCGTCTCGTACGACAGTGCCTTGCGCCCGGCGAGCTGGTCCTCGAGGTCGAAGACGGGGCAGCGCCCGCCCGGAAGGTTGCAGAGCGAGTTGATGACCGCCGCGAGACCCGGAAACGCGGCGATCGCCTCGGTCGCATCCGCGAAGACTCGCTGGCCGATCTTGTTCGAAAGCTCGAAGAACCCGAACCGCTGGGTGATGTTCACCGACGCCGCCCCGGGCCGGCCACGCTTCGTCTTGATGACCACGACGCCATTGGACGCCTTCGCCCCGTAGATCGCGGACGCCGACGCGCCCCGCAGAATCTCGATGTTCTCGATGTCGTTGGGATTGAGATCGGCGATCCGGTTGACCTGCGCGTCCTGGTTGAGCGACGGGTTCGAGCCGCCAGCGGCGTTCGTGACCTCGTTTTGGTTCGAGGCAATCGCGATGTCGCTCACGATGACGCCGTCGACGACGTACACCGGCTCGGCGGTGGCGTTCACGGAGGTGACGCCGCGGAGCCGGACCTGCAGGCCGCCGCCCGGCGCGCCCCCGTTCTGCTGGATGTCGGCCCCCGCAACCTTGCCCTGCAGCTGCTGCTCCAGGCTGGGCGTCGGGACGAACCCGAGCTCCGCCGCACTCACGGTTGCGACGGCGTTGCCGAGATTCCGGCGCTCGACTCCGGTGGCGAGGCCCGTCACGACCACCGCCTCGAGGTTGAACACGTCCGGCTCCAGCGTGACCGGCACGTCGCTCTGGTCGGCGGGCACGGCGATCTGCCGGCGCCGGTAACCGATTCGCCGGATGACGAGCGAGGCTTCGCCCGCGGGAGCCGCGAGCGAGAATCGACCGTCACCGCCTGTCACCGCCGCGATCGCGGTCCCGACGACGGACACGCTCGCTCCCACCACCGGCTCCCGCGTCACCCCGGTGGTCACGCTTCCGGTGATCTGGCGTTCCTGTCCCAACGCGGCGGCAACGCCCACCGCAGCGAGCAGCGCGAGCGAGAGTAGCGAAGTGCGCTTGACCACGGTTCCTCCGTATTGGTGCACGGTGCGCAAGGGTCCTTCCGCCGAGACTCACGGCGGGCAGCTACGTTGCGCGCGATTCCAGGGGTCCGCAAGGAGGGGGAAAACAGCGCGGCTCCAGGCCAAGCTCCGGCGGGGAGGCTCCGGCGGGGGCGTCTCAGGCTTGAACATCCGGCGCCCGGAAGGCAGCATCAACCCATGTTCGACGTCGCCGTGGTGGGCGCCGGCCCCGCCGGTGCCACGGCCGCGCTGCACCTCGCGCGCTACGGGCTGAAGGTCGCCCTCCTCGAAAAGGGGCGGCTGCCGCGCTATAAGACGTGCGGGGGCGGCGTCGTGCCCCGGGGCCTGCGGCTGCTCCCGCCCGACGTCACGACCGTGGTCGAACGGGAGTGCACCAGCGCCGAGCTGCACCTGCTCGACGCCGACCTCCACTTCACGGCGACGCGCGCACAGCCGATCATCGCGATGACGATGCGCGACACGCTCGACTTCCTGCTCACTCGCCGCGCCGCGGCGGCGGGCGCGGAGCTGATCTCGCCGTGCCGGGTGACGGGAGTCACGAGCGAGAATCGTCACGCACGGCTCGAGACCGAGAACGGACCCGTCACCGCCGGGTTCGTGATCGCCGCCGACGGGGCCACAAGCGGGGTCGCGCGCGGGGCCGGGTGGCGGGACGGCCGCCATCTGATTCCCGCGCTCGAGTACGAGATCACGGTGGACGACGCCACGTGGGACCGCCACGCCGGCGCAGCGCGATTCGACGTGGGCGTCGTGCCGCATGGGTATGGCTGGGTGTTCCCCAAGGCATCGCACCTGTCCGTGGGCGTGCTCAGCTCGCGTCGCGGCAAGATCGATCTGCATCGCCACCTCGCGGAATACCTGCGGACGCTCGGACTGGCGCCGCGCAGCGGGGAGCGACACGGCTTCGTAGTTCCGGTGCGCCCGCGGCGGGGGCCGTTCGTACGGGGACGGGTGCTGCTGGCGGGCGACGCCGCGGGATTCACCGACCCCGTGACCGGCGAGGGCATCAGCTTCGCGGTCGCGAGCGGCGCCATGGCGGCAGACGTCATCGCTCGGTGCGGGCTGGACGAGCGCCGCATCCGCGCGGCGTATCACAGCGGGCTCTCCCGGGCGATCCTCCCCGAGCTGCGCATCGGCCGGGGACTCGCCCGGCTGCTGTACGACTACCCGCGACTGCGCAACATCATCTTCCGCCGCGCCGGGCAGCGGCTCGTCGAGGGCATCACGGACGTGTTCATGGGAGTCCGGACGTACCGCGCCTCGCTCGCCGGCTTGCTACGCCGACTGGCGCTCCTCCCGGTCGCCCGCTCGTAGCCGGGCCGGCTCGCAGCTCAACGCCCCAGCGCGGCACGCAGCTCCGCGAGCCGGGCGCCGATCGCCTCGGGCGCAAGCGCGGCGAGATCGGCCGGGAGGAGCTGGCGGCTGGTGCACTCGAGCGCCGCGATGAGCCGCTGGTATTCGAGCTCGAGCGGGTACGCGGGCGGCTGGAAGTCCCGGATCAGGTCGCGCAGTAGCGCGGCGCCCAGGGTCTGCTCGCCCGCCGCCGCCATGCGCCGGCTCGCGCGCACGAGAATCGCCTCGAGGTCGGCCGCGGATAGCGCTTCCGGAGACTCGGCGAGCAGCTCTGTGGGTCTGGCGGCGGGATCGAGCGCGATACCGAGGCGCCGGCGCAAGTTGTCGAACACCTTCGCCCGTTCCTCGACCGTGGCCGGCGGAAACAACGCGATGTGCTCCTCGGCGCGCCCCTGGCGCTTCAGGTCCACCGGCACGAGGTCGGGGCGGCTGGTCATCAAGAACCAGATCACCCTGCCACGCCGCCGCGTGTCGCCCATGAAGGCGGCCAGCGAGGCGAACACCCGCTCCGAGACGCCTGAGTCCGCGCCTCCCCTTTCCCGGGTGCCCAACGCCGCGTCCGCCTCGTCGATCACCACGGCGACGGGCCCGATCGCGTCGAGCAGGCCGAGCACCCGCTCGAGGTTCGCTTCGGTCTGCCCCTGCCACTTGGAGCGGAAATTGAGCAGTTCGACCACCGGGATGCCGATCTCTTTCGCGAAGCAGCGGACGATGAAACTCTTGCCCGTGCCCACCGGTCCGCAGATCAGGTAGCCCATCGGCACCACATCGAGCCTGCCGTGGGCGAGGGCGCGGGCCGTCTCGCGCAGCAGCGTCTTCGCTCCCTCGTGTCCGGCCACCGCGTCCAGCCCGACGTCGCTCGTCATGAACGTGAGCAGGCCGCCGCTCGCCTCCTCGATCAGCCGTTTCTTCTCCCGGGTGAGCGCGTCGTGGTCAAGCGGCGCCCCGCCCGCCTCGGCCTCGGCGAGCAGGCTCTCGAGGTGGAGGCGCGTGAGGCCGGCGGTGAGGATCGCGACGCGGCGCGCGTCCACCTGAGCGAACGTCTCGGGGCGACTGCCGCGCCCCGCGAGGTACGCGTAACGCTCCTGCTCGTCGGGCACGGGGACGACGATCTCGAACGTACGGGCGTCGCCCACGAGCGGGGCCGAGAGCGCGGCGGTCGTCTCCGAGACCAGGCAGAACGTCACGTTGCGCTGCAGAAACAGGGGGTCGCTCGCCCAGCGGCGCAGCGTCACGATCGCGCCGCGGTCCTCGGGTGGGAGCTGGCCCGGCTCGCCCGCGGGCGCGATCGTTTCCCCGTAATCGATGATCACCGCGGCCGAGAAGCGGCGGTTCTCGGTGAGCTGGTAGCGGAGGTACGTCTCGATCAGCTGGAGCGCGCGGTCGGGGTCGCGCGGCTGCACCTGCGCGAGGTTCGTCCCTCCCACTTTGTCGTACGCCTTGAGAACCGTCTTGAAGTCGTTCTCGACGTCCCGATCGCCGAAGCCGATCCCGGCGCCGCGGTCGTAGGTGACGATGGCGGAGCGGTCGGCGAGCATCACCTGAGCGAGAAAGTCTCCCATCGTGCCGAAGCGGCGGGTGCCGACGGGGTGCAGGTCGCGCACGCCCGGGCCGTGGAGGACGAAGAAATCGAGGCCGCGCTGGCGGATGCGGCGCTGGAGGGTCTTCGCCCAGGCGGGGAGCGACGGCAGATCTCCACGCGGCACCGGCTCGGGGAAGCCGCTCATCCGCGGGACAGTATCACGCGGCGGCGCCACGTGTCAAACGGGAGCGTCACCGGGCGCGGGCTGCTCAACGTCCTGTGGGACATGGGCGTAGGGGCTCTAGGGCCACTTCCCGTGGCCGGGGGTGTTCCCGATTATTGTTGTCCCGATGCTCCTCATACGAGCCGTGCGCACCGTCCTGGCTCTGGTTGCTCTGTGGGCTGGAGCCGCTGCGTGCTCCGGCGGCAGCCGCGAGAGCCGCGCGGCGGCCGCCCGACCAGCGGATGCTGGCCCGTTACTGCCCGTGGCGGCGGTCCCGGTGCAGCGGCGGGACCTGGCACGCAGCGTCATCGTGGCCAGCCCCGTCGAGCCCGTGCGCACGATCGGGGTGAACAGCCAGACATCGGGGAGCGTGCTGGCGGTGCACGTGCAGGAAGGCGACCGCGTCGCGGCGGGCGCGCTGCTCGCCGAGCTGGACGCGCGAGAGGCCGAGGCGCAGCTCGCCCGCGCCCGCGCGGTGCTCGAGAGCGCCCGCGCCGCCTTCGGGCGCGACTCCCAGCTGCAAGCCCAGGCCATCGTCACCGACGCCGATCTGGAGCGCAGCCGCTCCGCGTACATGGTGGCGAAGAGCGACGCCGAGCTTTGGGAGACGCGGCGCGCGTTCACCCGCATCACCGCCCCCTTGGCGGCCCTCGTCACCGCGAAGCATGTAGAGGCCGGGAGCGCGGTCTCGCCCAACCAGCGGCTGTTCGACCTCGCCGACATGTCGCTGCTGGTGGTGCGGGTGCAGCTCTCGGAGCTGGACGTCGTGCACCTCGCGCGCGGCGCGGCCGCGGCGGTTCGGCTCGACGCGTATCCCGACGCACGGCTCGAAGGTCGCGTCCGCCGGATCTTCCCGAGCGCGGATCCCCAGAGCCGGCTGGTCCCGGTCGAGGTGGCGCTGGAAGCGCGGCCGCTGGGCGTGGAGGCGCGGCCCGGCTTCCTGGCGCGCGTCGAGTTTACGCTCGACCGGCGACCGGGCGCGCTCGCGGTGCCGGCGACCGCGGTCGGCGTCGCCTCCACAGGGGCGTTCGTTTACGTCGTCGACGCCGACACGCTTGCTCAGAAACCGGTCACGGTGGGCGTGACGGCCGAGGGCTGGGTCGAGGTGACGGTTGGCCTGCGGGAGGGCGAGCAGGTGGTGGTGTCGGGTCACACAAACCTGCGGCCCGGCGCGCGGGTGCGAGTGCGTCCCGGCCTGGGGGCCGCCGCCCAGTGAACGGCGAACACCGGAACCTCTCGAGCCTCGCGATCCGGCGGCCCGTGGGCACGCTGTGCGTGACGTCGGTGGTGGTCGTGCTGGGCGTGTTCTATCTCGGCCGCCTGCCGCTCGATCTGTTGCCGCAGATCGTCTACCCCCAAGTCCGCGCCACCGTCACCTATTCGGGCGTCGCGCCCGAAGTGATGGAGGAGCAGGTCACCAAGGTGCTCGAGACCGCCCTGGCCACGACGGAGAACATCGTGCGCCTCGAGAGCGAGACGGCCGAAGGCCGGGCGAGCGTCGACTTGCACTTTCGCTACGGCACGGACATGAACTTCGCGCTCCAGGACGCGTCCAAGAACCTCGACCGCGCCCGCTCGCGCCTGCCGCGCGACGCCGACCCGGCGACGATCTTCAAGTTCGATCCGTCGCAGGCCCCCGTGTTCGAGCTGGGCTTCAGCTCGCCGACGCGCAACCTCGTGGACCTGCGGAACTGGGTGGACCTGCGGCTGCGCCCCCAGCTCCTCACGATCGAAGGCGTGGCGTCCGTGGACGTGGCGGGCGGCCTCGTGCGGGAGATCCGCGTCACGCTCGACCAAGAGCGGCTGCGCTCCTACGGGCTCGCCGTGGCCGATGTGCTCGCCGCCCTGCGGGATGAGAACCAGGACGTGGCCGTCGGCAACGTGACGTCGCCAGCCTACGAGGTGATCGGCAAGGCGGAGGGGAAGTTCCGCACGATCGACGACGTCCGCGCGGTGCTGCTCGAGGCGCGGGCGTCCGGTCGTCGCATCCCCCTCGCCGAAGTGGCGGCGGTGGCGGACACGAGTCGCGAACAGCGCATCTGGGCGCGTCTCGACGGTGTCCCGGCCGTGCGGGTGTCGATTCGCAAGCAGCCGGACGCCAACACGGTGGCGGTCACCCGCGAAGTGGCG